>CP066691.1:0-300000 GCA_016432485.1 Candidatus Niyogibacteria bacterium | reverse complement strand
ATATTTTGGTAAATAATGCCGGCGTATTTTTGCCCAAATCCGCGCTTGAAATGACTGAGAAAGAATGGGATAGGACACTGGCAATAAATTTGAAAGGAGAATTTCTTTGTGCTCAGCGCGCGGCCAAAGAAATGGCTAAAAATAAATGGGGTCGAATAATCAATATTGCTTCAATTGCTTCTGGCGGGGTCGGGATAGGTTTTTCATACGGCGCCCATTATACGGCTTCTAAAGGCGGGATAATCGGTATGACCGAAACGATGGCAATAGAACTGGCGCCTCTCGGCATAAATGTCAATGCTATTGCTCCTGGTGTTATTGATACGCCAATGGTTGATGCCGCAAACACCTCCAAAGAAGAAATGGACGCGATGCTTTCAAGGGTGCCGTTAAAAAGAATGGGCAGGCCCGAAGAAGTGTCGGCGGCAGTGGTATTTTTGGCTTCCGATGAGGCCGGTTATATAACTGGCTCAACTTTATATGTCGACGGCGGATGGTTGGCGGCTTAATTAAAAATATTTTTAAATATGAACGGCGGCCAAAAATTTGCGTTATTTATCCTGCGGGTTTCAATGGGCTGGGTGATGTTTTACGCAGGAATTACCAAGATTTTAAATCCGGCTTGGTCGGCGGCGGGGTATTTGGGTTCGGCAAAAACTTTTCCGGCGTTTTATCAATGGTTTTTACAGCCGAATATCCTGCCGACAATCAATTTTATAAATGAATGGGGGGCTGACTTTGCTTGGCGCGTCGTTAATTTTGGGTATCGGAGTCAGGTTTTCCTCGATTTTCGGCGCCTTGCTGATGCTTCTTTACTACTTTCCGGTTTTGACCTTTCCTTATATCGGCCAGAATTCATATATTATTGATGACCATATAATTTACGCTTTGGTTCTGGTTTATTTCGCGACAGTCCGCGCCGGACGCTACTGGGGTTTGGAAAACTGGTGCGCGAATCTGCCTATTTGCAAAAATTTCCCCGGACTTCACCGCTGGTGGGGGTAAATTTAAATCTTACGATCGTAGGTTTTAGAGAGAATGGAAATTATTTTTTAAAACATAAAGGGCTTGACGAAGCGCCTGTTTTTTGATATTCTCACGAAGGATTTGAAAAAGCGTTTTGGCCCGCCGCGAAAGATAGGCTTTCGTTGGGCGGGGTTCGGTTCTCCTCGGAGGCGAAGAGCGTCTCCCAAGGCGAAGAGCGCCTTGAAAAAAGGAGGAAAGGTGGATGGGGGCGCTGCTTGTTTTGGCCTTTATCATAGTAGCATTCGGGTTCTGTTTGGGTTTATTTCATGGCAAACCGAGATGGCTGATGTGGGAAGATGAAATAAATCTGTTTGATTTCCAAAGAACTTTTGGCATAAATCCGTTTACACCGAGACATTGCGGATGCGCGGATGGTTGGAGAAAAATTGTTCGAGGTGCTGTTGACCGTGCTTTGAAACGAGAAGCCGATTTTCTTAATGCGGCATTTGAAAACGAAGCCAGATGGTCTAAGATAGTGGCGGATGATCCTGCCCCGAGTTGGGGTGCTGTGGAAAATTTGAATATATGTAAGAAAAATGCCGCGGCACGTAAACACTGTTTTTGGGAAATGCACGGAATCGCCAAAAGGGCCGGTCTCTCGACCAGACCAAGCTATAAAGATTATCTTTTGTCTGACGAAAAGTGGGAAGAGAAGAGGTCGGAAATTCCGTATGGCAGAGGATCCGACGGCAATTGAGTTTTGATTTTCGCCTCGAGTTTTTCTCGAGGCGTTTTTTTATTTAAGGCCTTTTACTAGTGCTCACAATCCATTTTCAACCTATTTTCAACTACGATATATCGTAGTTGAAAGCTTGGTTTTTATAAGCTAATATAACCGTTAATAGCATTGGCAGTATGGATGTTAATATCAAAACACAAATAAATATATGCCGCATATTTCGAAGAGAAAATTAAAAAAGAAAGCATTTTTAAAAATGAATGATCGTTTTTACGCCGTTATGGCCAGCTTAAAAGATAAGAATTTTGGCCGGCTTTTCTTTGGTGACCTTTTGTCGTCCACGGAACGGATAATGCTGGCCAAACGCTTAGCTGTTATCCTGATGCTTTTTAACAAATACCCTTTTACGGTAGTGGAAAAAACGCTGAAGGTCAGTCCTTCTACCGTAGGCCGTTTGTGGAAGGGGATGAGGGGCGGGGATTTTGACAACATAAAGGCAATTATTGTTGATGCCAAGAAAAAAAGAGGATTTATTGACGATTTGGAAATTTTACTGAGCGCCGGTCTTCCGCCGAGAGGACGCGGCCGATGGAAATGGTTTTATGACATGATGAATAAAGAATAAGTTAAAAAACAGATGCATTTATTTCAACTACGATATATCGTAGTTTAAACTTAGGTGAATATATCCTATTTAAAACATCATTCTATTTAAAACATCACCTTATTTAAAACATTTATCTTAAAATACCAGTTGAAATGTAGGCGTGTCTTAAAATAATAAAAATGCGTTTTGAAATACTTAAAAAATCAAAAAGGAGCCGGGCGCGGCTGGGGATTTTGCATACCGAGCGCGGCGAAGTTGAGACACCGGCCCTTGTATCGGTGGCGACGCAGGCGGTTGTAAAAACTTTGACTTCGGAAGAAGCCGCGGCCGCCGGCTGCCGGCTTTTGATTGCCAACACTTTTCATCTGCATTTGAAGCCCGGCGAAAAAATAATTGAATCGGCCGGCGGCTTGCATCAATTTATGAATTGGCCCGGCGCGCTCATGACCGATTCCGGCGGATTTCAGGTTTTTAGTTTGGGTTTTGGACATGACTTGGGCGTGGGAAAGAAAATAAGCGGACAATCCGGCAAAGAAATTATGATTTCAGAACACTCCCAGCCGAAATCGGTAAAAATTACCGACGACGGCGTCCATTTCCGTTCGCCCGTGGACGGCCGCCCGCTTTTTTTAGGTCCGAGAGAATCAATAAAAATACAGGAGGCCCTCGGCGCCGATATTATTTTTGCTTTTGACGAATGTACCGCCCCCCTGTCGTCAAAGGACTATATTAAAAAATCTCTGGCACGCACCCACAAATGGGCGAAAATATGTTTGGAATCAAAAAAAAATAAAAAACAATCGCTATTCGGCATAACGCAGGGCTCTGATTTTAAGGACTTGAGACAGGAAAGCGCGAAATTTATAAATTCGCTGGGTTTTGACGGATACGGCATCGGAGGAGATTTGGGCGTAAGCAAGAAAACAACCAAAGACATAATTTCGTGGACGCTCCCGCTTCTTGATGAAAAAAAGCCAAGGCATTTATTGGGTATAGGCAAACTTGAAGACATCGAACTTATAATTAAAAGCGGCATAGACACATTTGATTGCACCGTGCCCACGCATTACGCGCGAACGGGAGTTGCCTTTACGAATTCCGGACCGGTCAATCTCAGCCAAAGCCGCTTTTTGAAAGATAAAAAACCGATTGACGAGCATTGCTCCTGTTTTGTCTGCAAAAATTACAGGCGAAATTATATTTCACACTTGCTGCGCGCGCGGGAGATAACGCCCTTACGCTTATTGACGATGCATAATCTTTTTTGTTTTAATAAATTCGTGGAGAACATACGCCGGAAAATAAAGGAGGGAAAATTATGAAAACCGCCTCGGCGCATATTTTACGAATAGGATTGGGCATTACTTTTGTCTGGATAGGCGTTTTGATTTTGCAAAATCCCGCGGCCTGGAGCGGGTTTATAAAGCCGTGGGCCGTGAATTTTCTTTTTACTACTCCGGAAAAAACGATGATTGGCGCGGGTATTTTTGATTTGGCGGTGGGTTTTTTCCTGCTGATTAATTTTTGGACATTCACGGCCTCGCTTTTAGCCGTTCTTCATTTGGCGCTGGTTTTATTGGTTTCGGGAATTAACGCCATAACCGTTCGCGACATAGGACTTCTGGCAGGCGCTTTAGCTCTTGCGTTGGATTTTTGGTCTCGCCGAAAAAATTACTTTTCGACATAAAAACCGCTCTGACTTTTGCAGAAGCGGTTTTGATGAGATTTTTACTTATCATTCCCAATTTTTGGGATGTTCCAGCATATATTTTTCGTAAGTTCTTTCGTCTTTTTCAAGCGCGCTAATAGCGTTATTTTCAATCTTTGCTTTAAAAACAAGATTGCATCTCGGACATCCGTAATAGCAAACTCCTAACTCAAAATATGGACTGGGCAAGCGTTTAAGTATTTCACCGCAACCTTCATTTCCGCAACGTAAAAACTGTTCATCCAGCACCATCATTTTTTTCTCCTCCTCATTTATTCCAAGGATATCATATCAGCCGACTTGATTTTTGTCAATGACGATGAAGGGGATCATTGGCGCCGAAGGAACCGAATAAAATAGTGCATTCGCTTAAAGTCGCTCCATCCAAAATACGGAACTCGTCTTTAGGGACGTCTTTGAGCAAATTTCCGGTCCAGATGCTTATCGCGGTTGGCAAGAAAACATTGCAAAAGACGCGGCCGTCTTCTTTAGTAAATTCATTAGTCACAATTCCGATTATCTTGCCGCCGCTATAAAAAAGCCGATCTTCCATTTCAATGACATAGCGGGCGTGGAGTCCCGTTTTCCATTCAAAAATTTTCATAAACCAGATATCGGCCAATTTTTTTAACAGTGGTATTTTTGCCAGACGTGGAAAGCGGCTGAAGAGACGAGAAACAAAATTGCCTATGGATAGCAAGCCCACTATGGTCACAACCGCAATAAAACCCGTTATGCCCAAAATAAACGATAACATCTTGAGCCAGAATTGGTCCAAAAAATCCGCTAATGCCGAATTAAGCAATGCGCGTTCTATGGGATTGACGAATAGCGGCTCTAGAAAGGTTGAAGAAATCAGTTTTAAGGTTATTGAGGCAACCAGTAAAAACCCGAGAATAATAAAGCCGCGCCACAGGGCGTTTTTAAGCATTTCTCCTCCGGTCAAAGAAGCTAAATCCTGCCTAAGATTAACTATCTGCGGAAAATTTGTAAAGTTTTTATGTTAAAATTGATACACTATCTTTTTATGGTCGCGATTTTAAATAACATCCGTAGTTCGCATAATGTCGGCTCAATTTTCAGGACGGCCGACGCCGCCGGCGTTGAGAAAATTTATTTATGCGGAATTACGCCCGGGCCCCGCGATAAATACGGCAGAATAAATCAGAAACTGGCGAAAGTCGCGCTCGGCGCGGAATACTCCGTGTCGTATGAACATTACAAGTCCGCGGCCGCCTTGATTAAAAAATTAAAAAAAGAGGGCTATAAAATACTCGCGCTTGAACAGCATAAAAAGTCGGTTAATATCTTTAAGTTCAAATCTGTTAAAAAGTTTAAATACGCACTTATTTTGGGCGAAGAAACAAAAGGTCTGCCGGAAAGTATTTTGAGACAATCGGATAAAATTTTGGAAATTCCCCAGAGGGGCAAAAAGGAATCGCTTAATGTCAGCGTTGCCTTTGGTATAGCCATTTTTCAGCTGATACGCTAAAATTTTCATATATGACTAAAAAAATTTTAACCCTCTGCCTTATTCATAACGATACTCATGTGCTTTTGGGTTTAAAAAAACGCGGTTTTGGAGAGGGCCGCTGGAACGGTTTTGGCGGAAAGCCGGTTGAAGGAGAAACCATTGAACAGGCGGCAATGCGCGAGATAAAAGAGGAAATTAGTGTTGTGCCGGAAGATTTAAAAAAGAGGGGAGTAATCAATTTTGAATTTCAGGGTAATCCCGAAACGCTGGAAGTGCATCTTTTTTCCGCGACAAAATTTAAAGGCGAGCCGACGGAAGGGGAAGAAATGAAGCCCGAATGGTACGCCAAAGATGAAATTCCGTTTGACAAGATGTGGCCCGACGACCGCCACTGGTTTCCCCTGTTTCTGGCCGGCAAAAACTTCAATGCCGATTTTTTCTTCAAGGATAATGACACGATTATCAGCCACGAAATAAGGGAGGCGTAAAAAAGAAGAGGAAGAAACATTTTTAAAAAATAAAAAATCCCCTCGCAAATGAGGGGCGGGGTGTTTGTTATTCTGATGGTTCTATCAGGCGCTCCTGTGACCTTGTAAATTGCGCTCGAATTTCAATATCCGTAACCGGACCCCGGATTTCAACATCTTCCGGGTTTGGCAGCGGCGGGTCCAGTTCATCAAGATGGCGATTGATAAGTTCTTCCGAAATATCATCGTTGAATTTATCAGCGATTGAATTTAAAATTTCCCCCGTCGTTTTTTTAATCAGTCGGGAAAAAATCAGCAGGCGATCAGAGGTGTATTCGGTAGTTTTAACATATTTTAATTTACTGTTTCGTTCGAAAATAAACGTAACGCCGTCCGGCAATGTGACCATCTGATATTTCCTCCCGGCAAATGAACCGTGTTCTTCTGTCCCCAGGATAGTATGAATTACGTAAAAAGTAAATATGAAAAAAGAAATCTAATAAAAAACGGGGCTCCCTGGTGGGGGAGCCCCTTTGTTTCCGTCCAGGCGGGTTTAGCGTCTGGAAGTGCTGACGCCCGACGTAGTTGACGGCGTTGAGGGTTCGTCTGGTTCCGTCGGCGGTTTTTCATCGACGGACTGCTCTTCGGCAGGCGCGGGAGTGTCAGGCGGGGTTGCGTTTTCGGGGGCGGGTGGCGCCTCTGGGTTGGGCGGCGCGGTTGGGCCGGCCGGTGCGGCGGCTCGGCGCCCACCTTTCATGATAAGCCGGCTTGGAAAGTTCTCTGCGACTTTGGCGAGTAATGACGCCAGGATCGCGATGAGCACCACGCCAATCATAATCCATACCCAGGATGGCGTGGGGGGGCCGGACTTCTTTTTGCCGGCGACGGTAGTTGCTTTTTTCGCTGTCAGGGTGGTTTTCACCACCGGCGGTTTGATTGCCGGTTTTGCCCGTAGGGCTGCCAGCTTTTTGAGTTCATCCATTGCCTTCTTGGACTCGGATTCCAAGATGCGTATCCTCGCCTCGGCGGCCTCGTGCCGTTTCCTGCTGCTCTCCGGGATGACCACGGCCGGCTCCACCGCTTTCTTGAGCTCGGATTCCAAGATGCGTATCCTCGCCTCGGCGGCCTCGCGCCGTTCCTTACTCGAGACGACCACGGCTGGCTCCACGCCCCTGCCGTAGCAGTCAGGGTCAAGACCCGCAAACCGCGCGTAGGTTGAATCGCTGTTCACGATCACGTCCTTGCCGCAGGTGAGCACGTCCCCGAAGGCCGGGGTTACGGCAGTGAGACCGAACATTGTCAAGGCCAAAGACAGCACCACCTTCATCCGGAAACTCATTTTACTCCCTCCTCTTTCGCCCCGTGGGCGCTTGGTTTGTCTTAAGAACTGCCTATTTATTTAACTCCTATTATACTCCTATTATTATATTTTGTCAATACTTTAAGGTAATGGGCAAGCACATTTGGCGGTTTTTACAAAAGCGAAGCGGTGTTTGGTTTTTCAAAGCTCTCGGAGGCGCAAAAGCACGGTTCGGCCTCTTTTTTATGCCGCGCAGGCATTGAGGCCGATTTTGCGCCGAGAGCGCAGGCCGACTTTGCCCGCTGGGGCAAAGAACGGCCGGTTTGAAAAATCAAATACCGCGGAGCTAAAAAACCGCCATATGCGCCTGCCTAAAACATAAAAAATAAGGGCATATCAACCATTTTAATCTTTTGAATAATATGTTAAATTGTAAAAATACTTTTTATTTTTTATGGCAAAGAAAGTCAGAAAATTTCTGGTATTTTCTCCGCACCCCGACGACGCGGATTTTGGTTTTAGCGGAAGCGCCGCGGAGCTTGCCAAAAACGGCAATGAAATTTTTTATTGCGTCATAACTGACGGCTCAAAAGGGGCGCACAAAGCCGGCCTGAATGCCGGAGCAATGAAAAATACGCGCCGCAAAGAACAGATGAACGCGGCCAAAATAGTCGGAGTTAAAAAAGTTTTGTTTCTGGATGAACTTGACGGAGAGGTTGAAAATACCAAAGCCCTGCGTAAAAAAATAGTCAAAGTTATCAGAATGGTCGGGCCGGATATAATTGTTTCTCCGGACCCGGCCAATAAATCTTTTATTAGTTTTTACGGCTCGCATCGCGACCATCGGACGTCGGCTGAAGCCGTTTTTGACGCCATTTACCCCGCGGCCGGTTCAAAATATTATTTTCCGGAATTGGCCAAGAAGTTTAAACCCCATCAAATAAACGAGGCCTGGTTTTGGAATCCTGAAAATCCGAATAAATTTATGGACATTTCTAAAACCATCGGACTGAAATTAAAAGCCCTGCGGGCGCATAAGAGCCAGTTTCATGATATGCGTCTGCTTGAAAAAGGAGTTGTAGAACGGGCGCGCCTAAACGGTAAAAAGAGCGGGACAAAATATGCCGAGCCATTCCGCCGGCTGACTTTTTGAGATTAAGATTTGGATATCCGCGCGGCAAATCAAACAGGGGAAGAAATATAAGAAGTGTCACGGGAGATAAAACAAAGAAAAAAGCCCGATTTCAATGAACCGAGCTACTTGGGTCGAATGAGCGATATAATGGCTATGATAGCCCAAGTAATCTGTAGAGCTAGAGCGGGCCAGGCTTCTTGGTGAAAGACATTGATGCCAACGCCGATAGCGCCGAACAGATTCATAAGTTGATAAATCTTGCTTTTTCCGGTTACATATTGGCGAGAAACAAGAAAATAAGCAAGAACAATCAGAGTTGTTCCTATCCAGCCAGCTGTTTGTATAAACATTTCCGTGTTTTTCCTCCCAACCAAGTTCTTTATTGAGAGTACCGCAGAAAGGGCGAATAATCAAGCATAAGTTCCCCATGACATTTTCTATAAAATGACCAATTCGAAGTATTAACAGATGAAAAATGGCTTAAAATAAAGAAAATCCGTGCGTGACAGTATTTAAAGTGTAGAGATGTCACATGACACAGGGGTAAGAAAAAGGCCCGCTCATGTGAGCTAGGCCTATGCAAGAAAGAGATTAGATCTTCAGTTTCCATAGCGCGGCTGTGAGCAGAATAGCTCCCAGCACCATCAAGAAAGCGCCAAGTCCCGATAAAATACCGAATCCAAGGAAAAGATACGAAAGACCTGCTGTCCCGCCCCAAATTGCAATGGTGGCGATAGCTTTTCCGATGTCTTTCATTTTGTCCTCCTCCCCATCTCTGGGAAGCCCTCTCGGGCGGTTTTGGGGCATCTCTACCCAGTTAACGAACTACGATATGATTATAGCACACCCTTTTAGTAATTGCAAGAGCAAAAGGTAAAAGCGCCAAGGGGATGATGGATAAAGCGTTGAGGTATTGATATAATTTCTATATGCCAATGGACAAAGTTATAAAAGATTTTCCGAAGCAGCTGGGGTTTGAGCCGGTTATTGAAAATGCGGAAAACCTCCGGCCTAAAAATAAATTTGTTGTCTGCGGAATGGGCGGGTCGCATTTGGCGGCGGACTTGATTAAGGCGGCGCGCTCCGATTTGGATTTAGTCATCCATTCAAACTACGGATTGCCCTTCGACTACGCTCAGGATAAGCCCAAAAAAAGCGACTTGAACGAACGGCTTGTTATTATCAATTCTTATTCCGGAAACACGGAGGAAGCGCTGGACTCGTTTGGCGAGGCGTTTGAGAAAAAATTAAATTTGGCCGCGATTTCAATCGGCGGAAAACTGCTTGAAGAAGCCCGAAGCAAAGGCGTCGCCTTTGTAAGAATTCCGGATACGGGGATTCAGCCGCGAATGGCCGTCGGATTTTCCGTTTTGGCTCTTTTGAAATTGATGGGCGAGGATGAAGAAATCGCGGAGGTTAAAAAACTTGCGGTTAATTTTGATTCCGGTTCGGAAAATGTCGGAAAAGAGCTTGCTAAAAAACTTGAAGGGAAAATTCCGGTGATTTACGCGTCAGAAAAAAATAGCGCGCTCGCGCTCAACTGGAAAGCCATATTTAACGAGACCGGAAAGATTCCTGCTTTTTACAATGTTTTTCCAGAACTCAATCATAACGAGATGACCGGTTTTGACTCGGTGGGAGAGGCAAAAGAACTTTCGCGGAATTTCTCTTTTATATTTTTACGCGACCCCGAAGACGATCCGCGAATCGCGAGAAGAATGGATATAACCCAAAAACTTTTGAAAAAGAGGGGATTCGTTTGTCATACGATTGGGACGGCCGTCCCAAACGTCTTACCCGCGAATATCTGGCATAAAATTTTTTCTTCCATACTTCTGGCGGAGTGGACCGCCTATCATTTGGCGCTTTACTACGGCGCGGACCCCGAACAAGTGCCGATGGTGGAGGAGTTTAAAAAACTTATAGCTTAAAAAGCGATTATTTGTTATATTAAACGCGGAAACTTTGATAAGGACTGGGAGGAATTACGGTGCGATTAGCGGACGAACTGGCTGAAGGTTTCGCGGCTCTTCATGAGCCGGCGCCGGCTGGAGAATTTCCATATACCCGAGGGATTCATCCCGGAATGTACCGAGATAAAAAGTGGACCATCAGGCAATTTGCCGGACACGGCTTGGCTTTTGATACTAATGCCCGCTGGAAAATGCTTTTAGGCGCCGGGACTACCGGACTTTCAACGCCGTTTGACCTGCCTACGCTTATGGGATTTGATTCGGATGACCCGATCTGCCGGGGAGAAGTGGGCTGGGATGGCGTCGCTGTAGACACTATCCGCGATATGGAAGAGCTTTTTAACGGCATTGCCATAGACCAGCTTACGGTTTCAATGACTATCAGCGGGCCCGCGGCAATAATCTGGGCTATGTATATCGCTATGGCTCAAAAAAGAGGAATCGCCGTTGAAAAATTAGGCGGGACGATCCAAAACGACATATTGAAAGAATTTATAGCTCAGCGGGAATGGATTTTTCCTGAAGGACCGAGCATGAGATTGGTTACGGATACGATTGAGTTCGCGGCCAAATATATGCCGAGATGGAATCCCATATCAATCAGCGGTTACCATATCCGAGAAGCCGGAGCCACGGCGGTTCAGGAACTGGCTTTTACTTTGGCCGACGGCGTTGCCTACGCGCGCGAGGCCGTAAAACGCGGTTTGAAAATTGATGATTTCGCGCCCCGGCTTTCTTTCTTTTTTGATATCCATAATGACTTTCTGGAAGAAATAGCGAAACTGCGCGCGGCGCGCAAATTATGGGCGCATATTATGCGGCATTGGTTTGGCGCTAAAAATTACCGTTCCGAGTGGTGCCGGATGCATGTTCAGACTGCCGGCTGCACTTTGACCCGAGAGGAGTCGCTGAATAACATCGTGCGCGTTGCCATTCAGGCTCTGGCCGGAGCTTTAGGCGGAGCCCAAAGTATGCACACTAATTCGTATGACGAGGTGATGTGCACGCCGACCGAAGGAGCAGCCAGAGTCGCGGCCCGCACTCAGCAGATTTTGCAGGAAGAAACCGGAATTTGCGCCGTTGTCGACGCCCTGGGCGGCTCGTATTTTATAGAGGAAAGTACTCAAAGAATTTTTGAAGAAGCTCTTGCCGAAATTCAGAGAATAGAGCAAATCGGCGGAATGATTGAGGCGGTCAAAGCCGGATACCCTCAAAGGGTTGTGCAGGAATCAGCGCGAGAATATGATCGGGGTTTGCGTTCGGGCGCGATGCAGATTGTCGGAGTCACAAAATATTGCCTGCAAGAAGAATTGGATGAGCCGGAAAGCGTTGCCCGCGAGCTTGAAACCAGGCGGGGTTTTGAAGAAAGACAGCTTGAAAGTCTCGCGGCTTTTAAGCGCGAAAGATCGGCATTCAGCAAAATTTCAGAAGCGCGCTCCGCCCTGGACGATATTCGCCGTGTTGCCGAAACCGAAGAAAACATAATGCCGTTTTTAATTCGCGCGGCGACAAGCGGAGCGACTCTTGGTGAAATTGTTTCAGCCATGAAACAGGTTTGGGGCGCGTATGAGGATAAAGGACTTTACGTGCCGGCAGAGCCGGACAAAAATTCAGCCGATCTCGTCAGAATTTATCGTTTGAAAAAACCGTTGAGGGTTTTATTGGCCAAGGGAGGACTTGATGGTCATGACAGGCCGATCTATCTTATTGCTCCGTTTTTAAAAAATCTGGGCGCGGAAGTTATTTATCCCGGACTACATCTTTCAACTTTGAATTTGGCAAGGGTGGCTTTGCAGGAAAACGTTGATGTTGTCGCGGTATCCACTCATATAGGTTCGCCGGTCGTACTTTTTGAAGACCTTATTCAAAATTTGCGGATTGTCGGACATGAAAGAGCCAAAGTTATCGGCGGGGGAATTATTCGCCGAACCGAAGCGGACCTATTGAAGAAATCGGGGGTTGAGCGTTTTTTTACGGCCGGACCCGATCTCTATAAAAATATCGCCGAATTTTTAAAGGAAGGAGAGGAGAAAGCAAATGAGCGTTAACGTGGCTGACCCCAAGCGACTGACGCGTCTTTTAAGTTGCGCTGCCGACGGCAGAAATTTTCCGCCGGAATTTCAATCGCGCGGCCCGGCGCACGTAGTCGGCGTAACCGGCGCGGCCGCTGCCGGAAAAAGCACTTTGACTAACCAAATTATAAAAGCATTAAGGAGCGATAATAAATCCGTTGTGGTGCTTGCGATTGACCCGAGCGACCCGGAAAGCGGCGGAGCGTTTCTTGGCGACAGAATAAGAATGCGCGCTCACTATTTGGATGAGGGAGTTTTCATTCGTTCCCTGAGTTCCAGGGGCTCAAAAGATTCAAGCGTTCCGCATTTGTTGAATTTGGTGAACGTCGCTTCTCATTTTGCTGAAATCGTTTTAGTCGAAAGTCCCGGCGCCGGACAAATGGATTTGGGAATTAAAGACGCGGCGGATACTTTCATCTTTTTACCGGATATCAGGGCCGATATCGTCAACCTTATGAAATCCGGCATACACGAACACGCTCACATCATGGTTTTGAATTTAAGAGGCAAAGCAGACGAAGAAAAAAGGTTTTCCGCGATGCTTAACGGATTGCTGCGCGAAATTAAAGGATGGACGCAGTTGGTCTTTGGGGCTAACGCTTTGACGGGCGAGGGCGTTGAAGCCGTTGTCCGCGACGGTATCTATAAGCACCGTGATTTTTTGTTCCGAACATCTTAGACGATTTATTTGTCCTCTTTGCCGGCCGGCAAAGAGGATTTTACTTTATTAATATAAAATTAAGCTTTTTAAATGTGTTAAATGGCGGCCGGACCCAAAATGGGGGTTGTGGATAACCCCCGTTTTTATATTCCGCGGCCATGATAAAATAATAACATAAGGTCGTTTCAACCTTTTATTAATTTTAAATTAAATTTTTTACCTGAATTATGTGGCAAAATTGGATTAACGGCGTTTTGGGACTCTGGGTCATTTTGATGCCCTTCTTGGGTCTTACGCCTTCCGCCCACCGTTCATTAATGGTGGTAACCGGTATCGTCATTGCGATTCTTGCTTTTTGGTCAGCGATGGCCGGAGGAAAGTCGGCAGGACAGGCGATGTAAATCAAAGGAGTGAATAACAAAATCCCCCCGAAGTTTCTCGGAGGGATTTTGCTTTTTCTGCCTTTTTTGTATAATTTAATATAATAACGATATGAACGAAAAATTACCCGAATATACCCCCGAAGAACAAGCCCATTTGCGGCGCCAAAGAGGCGGGTTTGTAAGCGGCAAAAGTCGCCGCGGAGGCCCGTACGGCAAATTAAAAATGAAAGATTTTCTTGCCGAACTATCCCGGGGATACAAATAAGATTGATGGCGCCGTATGGCCGAACTCGTCTTTGATTATCTGATTATAGGCGGCGGAATTGCCGGAACGACTGCCGCAGAAACCATACGCCAAAAAGACCAAAATGGTTCTGTCGCATTAATCTGCGGCGAGCCGCATTTTTTGTATTCAAGAGTTCTTTTGCCGGAATTTATCCGCAAAGAGATTGAGCTGGATAAAGTGATGTTGAGAACAGCCGGCGATTATAAAAAAAACGGCATTGATATTTTTTTGAATGAGTCAGTTTGCGATTTTAATTCGCAGACTATGACGCTTAAAACTATTTCCGGCAAAGAATTTCGCGCTAAAAAAATTCTTATTGCCTCCGGAGGCCGGCCAAAATTATGGAACTTTGAAACCTTGTTACCCGGCAATATTTTTCGCCTTCAAACGCTGGACGACGCTTTGAAGATTAAGGAGTTTTTGTCTTCGCGTCCGTCGGGTACGGCGCTGGTCGTCGGCGGAGGTTTTATGGCTTTGGAGTTTATCGCGATTTTGGCAAAATACGGATGGAAAATAAAATTATTGTGCGCCGAAAAGTATTTTTGGCCGGATTTTTTGGATGAAACGGGTTTCGGAATTTTAAAGGATTTGTGGCAAAAAAACGGGATTGAGACCATTTTTGGCCGTGAGATAAAAAACAGCGCGGAACTAGATGCCGACTTCGTTGGCGTTGGTATAGGTCTTGATAGAAATTTGGACTTTCTGCCCCATGCGGCGATTAAACCGCCAAGCGGGGGCCTGGAAGTAAATGAGCATTTGGAAACCGGGACTCCAAATGTGTGGGCGGCCGGAGATGTCGCCTCGTATAAAGACCGTTTTTCCGGGAGAAGACGTTCTGGCGGAAACTGGTCGGGCGCTTTTATGCAGGGCAGGACGGCGGGACTTAATATGGCGGGCGGCAAAGAATCGTTTAAAAATATTCCGGTTTACGCCATCAGCCATTTGGGCGTAAATATCTCTTTTGTCGGCGATGTCGGCCCCTTTGACGAAAAGTTCGGCGTAAAAACCGAAGAAATCCGCTTTGATAAAGAAAAAAAAGAGCATATAAAAATTTTTATGAAAGATAATCGCGTCATAGGCGCGGTTCTCATGAACGGCCAGAGGTTTTTGGGAAAGATTAATCAAGCTATAATGAATGGATGGGCAGATTCAAAAATTACTTTGGATTAGGGGCGGCCGCTTTTATCGGAGTCGCGTCTCTTTTTTTGGTTTTTGGCGGCAACAACCGCATTTCTTATATCGCTCCGGGAAATGAAATAGCCGCGCCTTCTCAAGAAAAAATTCAGCATCTTCGGACGCCGGAGCCGACTCGCGCTATTTATATGACCAGCTGGGTGGCGGGCACTGCCGATTGGCGCGAAAACCTGGTGAAATTTGTGGAGGAAACCGAACTTAACGCCGTGGTGATTGATATTAAGGATTACAGCGGGCGGGTATCGTTTGAAACGGATGACGCCCACATTAAAGATTTGGGCTCGTCCGAAAAAAGGATAATCGATATTAAAGAATTTATTGAATATCTCCACCAGAAAAATATATATGTAATCGGCCGCATTAGCGTTTTTCAGGACCCGTATTTTGTTTCCAAGCGTCCGGATCTCGCGGTCAAGAAAAAAGACGGCAGTGTTTGGAAAGACCGTAAAGGTTTAACTTGGATTGATCCCGCGGCCAAAGAATTTTGGGCTTATACCGTTTTAGTGGCTAAAGCGTCGGAAAAAGCGGGTTTTGACGAACTGAATTTTGACTATGTGCGTTTTCCTTCAGACGGAAATATGAAAGATATTAAATATGATTATTGGGATGAAGTAACGCCTCCGGCGGAAGTCATCGGCGATTTTTTCGCCTATCTAAGGAGGGAATTGGACGGAGTCGGATTACCGTTGTCCGTGGATTTATTCGGAATGGTTACGGTTAATTACGACGACCTTAACATAGGTCAGGTTTTGGAAAACGCCGCTTTGTATTTTGACTACATAGCTCCCATGGTTTACCCGTCCCACTATCCGCCCGGCTTTAATAATTTTAAAAATCCGGCTCTGCATCCTTACGAAATCGTGCATCAGGCGATGACCGTGGCCTCGGGACGTCTGACGGCCGCGAGTTCCAGTCCTTCAAAACTTCGGCCGTGGCTGCAGGATTTTGATTTGGGCGCGACTTACGACGCGGGAATGGTCAGAGCGCAAATGCAGGCCGTTTATGACGCCGGATTAACTGGCTGGATGGTTTGGGACGCCGGCAATAAATATACAAGAGACGCTTATATGAAAGAATAGATATGTGTTAAAATAAAAGTGTAAAATGCAAAATGTAAAACAACAGCGTAAAACTAAAAATATCTTATGTCTTGCGCTTTTGTTTTTCGCTTTGAGTTTTTCCCTTTACGCTCTCGTTGTTTTTGCAGGCTCTGAGCATAATTTATCCGGTTGGGCGTGGTCCGGAAATACCGGCTGGATTAGTTTTAACTCAACCAATCAAGGCGGGGGAGTAAATTACGGCGTTACGGTTGCTTCAAACGGCCGCCTTTCCGGTTATGCCTGGTCGGACAATGTCGGTTGGATAACCTTTAATCAGGGCGATTTGGGCGGATGTCCTAATTCGCCGTGTCAGGCAAATTTTAACAAAAATAACGGCGCTGTAACCGGCTGGGCAAGGGCTTTGGCTAACGGTGGCGGCTGGGACGGCTGGATTTCTCTTTCCGGCTCTAATTACGGCGTAAGCGCAAGCCAGTGCGTCTGGCAAGGCTGGGCGTGGGGTTCGGATGTGATCGGCTGGATTAATTTTTCCGGCTCAAATTACGGCATTACCGGTTCGGGCGACGCCTGCGCCGATTTTTCCGTTTCTCTTTCAGCGCTGCCGTCTTCCGGTTTTGTTCCTCTTTCAACAAATCTGACCGCAAGCGTTGCCGGCGGAGCAGGTTCGATAAATTATACTTTTTGGTGGAATTGCAATAACGGAAGCGCGAATGTTTCGTCGGCGACCGGCGCTTGCGGCGATCCGACAAATCCCGCAATAGGCGCTAAGTTTGACGGCGTAACAGAAACATCAAAAGAAGTTGTTCATACTTATTCTTCTGTCGGGAGTTATACAGCTAAAGTTATAATTGAGCGTGGAGCAAATGCTGGTGAAAATAGAATTTCAATCAATGTCCAGGAGCTGCCGGAAGATTTTTCTCTTTCTTCTTCAAATAATATCGAAGTCAGCATTACCGCCGCTCCTTTCGCCGTTTCCACTGAAACTATAATAACCGTAGTTTCTCTTTTCGGCTTCAATTCACAAGTGGCCCTTTCGGTGGATAGTATTACGCCCGCGCTCTCGGGCGCCGTGTATCACTTGCGCAATAACACTAACGGCCAGGAATCTTCGGGACCGCTTTCTTCCCCGCCGATGATAACTTTGACTTCGGGGCAATTTTCGGACGGAGCGGATTTTTGGATTGAAGTCCCCAGAGAAAGCGCTTTGCAGGAATACACCATCAGGCTTAAAGGTGAGGGGGATGGCAAAGACAGGTTCATCGATGTTAAGATGAATGTCGAGGAATTAACGCCGGGTTTTAAAGAGATATAAATATTATGAATTTAGAAGTTAAGTCTAAATATTTAATTCCGGTATCGGTAATTATTGCCGGTGCCATTATTGCTTTAGCCGTCGTGTACGTCGGAGGACCGAAGAAGGAACAGGCGGGTTTTGAATCAAAAAAAGAGCAAGCCGCGGTTGCGGGCCTGTCCGATGATGCCCAGACCCTTCTTAAAATTCAGGAAGACGATTTTGTTTTGGGAAATCCTTCGGCCCCTGTTGTCTTTGTGGAGTTCGGCGATTTTCAGTGTCCGTTTTGCGGCCGATTTTGGAGTCAAACCCTTCCGCAGATTAAAGAAAAATATGTAAAAGCAGGGCAGGTTGTTTTCGTCTGGCGCGACTTCGCGTTTTTGGGCCAGGAATCATATGATGCCGCAGTTGCAGCAAGGTGTGCGGGCGAGCAGGGCAAATTCTGGGAATACCACGATGCTCTTTTTGGAAATCAGCAGGGTGAGAATCGGGGCGCGTTTTCAGACGCCAACCTTAAAAGTTTCGCCGCAAATCTTGGCCTTGAGTCCCAAAAATTCAATGAGTGCTTGGATTCGGAAAAGTATCTTTCTGCGGTTCAGGATGAATCGGCTCTTGGCAGACAATTAGGCGTTTCGGGCACGCCGTCGTCTTTCATTAACGGTCGCCATATTACCGGAGCCTTGCCGCTTTCTTCGTTTGAAGCCGTGATTCAGGAAGAATTGGCCGGCAATTAATTTTTTTTAAAATTTATGCTTTACGATGTTGTCATTATTGGCGGAGGGCCGGCTGGGACGGCGGCGGCGGTGTATTCGGCGCGCAAAAAATTAAAGACGCTTTTAATTACCGAGTCGTTCGGCGGGCAATCAATTGTTTCAGACGATATTCAAAATTGGATAGGCGAACCGCATATCTCGGGCTTTGACCTTGCTAAAAAGTTTGAAGAGCATGTCAGGGCCTATTCGGACACGGTTGAAATAAAAATGCCGGAAAAGGCAATTAAGATTAAAAAGGCCGGAGACGATTTTAATATTGAAACCGATAAGAATAATATCTATAACGCCAAAACGATTATTGTCGTTGCGGGCGCAAGACGCAGGAAACTCGGCGTTCCGGGAGAAAAAGAATTTGAGGGCAGGGGAGTGGTCTATTGTTCAACGTGTGATGCCCCGTTATTTTCCGATAAAAAAGTAGCCGTAGTAGGCGGAGGAAACGCGGGGCTGGAAGCGGTACAGGACCTTTTTCCTTACGCTTCGGAAATTTATCTTTTGGAATACGGAGACGCGCTTAAGGGCGACCCCGTAACGGCCGAAGAAATTAAGAAAAATCCTAAACTCAAAGAAATAATTTTAAACGCCGAGGCCGTTGAAATTTCGGGAGATAAAATGGTAACGGGTCTTAAATACAAAAACCGCAAATCGGGCCAAGAAAAAGAATTGGCTTTAGACGGCGTGTTTGTGGAAATAGGTTCAATTCCAAATTCGGAAATGGTTAAAGACCTGGCTGAATTGGATAAATTCGGGCAGATTGTCATTGATTCCAAACACGGCTCAACTAGCGTTCCCGGGATATATGCCGCCGGAGACATTACTGACGACCCTTACAAGCAAAACAACATTTCGGCGGGTGATGCGGTCAAGGCCGCGCTCGCGGCTTATAACTATTTATTGAAAAAAGGAAAATGAAACTTTTTATAATAAAACCTTTAAACTTTTAAACCCTTAAACTTTTAAACCCTTTAACTTTTAAACCCTTAAACTTTTAAACCCTTAAACTTTTAAACCTTTAGACATTTGATATAATGGAATTATGCGTATAGCAATAAACGGTTTCGGAAGGATTGGGCGCGTATTTTTCCGCCAAGCGTTCGGCCATAAAAATGTTGAAGTCGTTGCCATAAATGATTTGGGCAGCGTTGAAAATTTGGCGTATTTATTAAAATATGATTCTGTTTACGGCAAATACGACAAAGAAGTCGGCCATAAAATTGACGATGAGCATCATATTGTGGTTGACGGCAAAGAGATAAGGTTTTTTCAGGAAAAAGATCCGGCCAATCTCCCGTGGAAAAAATTGGATATTGATGTGGTTGTTGAATCCACGGGCGTTTTTGATTCTTTTGAAAAGGCGAGTCCTCACTTGGATGCTGGCGCAAAACGAGTGGTCATTACGGCGCCCGCCAAAGACGATAACGCTTCGGTAACTTTTACTCCCAATGTCGGAACGGAGCTGATTAAAAAGTCCCGCATTACTTCCAACGCGTCCTGCACCACTAATGCCGCGACTCCGGTTACGGCCATAATGATGCAAAATCCGGGCATAAAAAAAGCTCTTTTGAATACCGTCCACGGCTATACGGCGTCCCAAAATTTGGTTGACGGTCCGGCTAAAAAAGATTTCAGGCGCGGAAGAGCCGCGGCAGTCAATATCGTGCCCTCAAGCACGGGGGCGGCTGAAGCCGTGATTAAAGCCGCGCCTTTTATGAAAGGCAAGTTTGACGGAATTGCCATGCGCGTGCCGGTGCTGTCGGGTTCGCTTATTGATTTTACTTTTGTTGCCGGCCGCGAAACTTCGGCTGAAGAAATAAATGATATTTTCAGAAAAGCCGCCGCGTCTCCGGAATGGAAAGGCATAATGCGCGTTTGCGAAGAACCGCTGGTTTCCGCAGATATTTTAGGCGAGCCCTACGGCTCAATCGTGGATTTGGATTTTACCCGCGTCGTTGACGGCGATCTTGTCAAGGTTCTTTCGTGGTATGACAATGAATGGGGATACGGCAGCATGCTTTTGAAGCATGTGGAGGCGCTGGAGGATTACCTATGATAATTCATCTGGCAACGGATCATGCCGGATTTGAGCTTAAAGAAAAACTTAAGCCGTTTTTGGAAAAGTTGGAGCACGAAGTTATAGATCACGGCGCTTTTGAATATGATGAACAAGATGATTATCCGGATTTCGTTCGCAAGGCCGCTGAGGCCGTGGCCGCCGACCCCGAGCGCAGTCAAGGGATTGTTCTTGGCGGTTCCGGACAGGGTGAAGCGATGGTTGCCAATCGCGTAAAAGGCGTAAGAGCGGCGGTATATTACGGAGGGCCTGAAGAAATTTTGAAGCTGTCGCGCGAACATAACGGCTCTAACATTTTATCTTTAGGAGCAAGATTTATTGATGAGGAGACGGCAAAACGCATAGTCAAAATTTGGCTTGAGACGCCTTTTTCCGGCGAAGAGAGGCACAAAAGACGTATTGACAAAATAGATTCGTTTTAATATCCTGACGAAAGAGTTCCGCAATTAAGGAGGAAGAAAGCAATGAAATCTTTCAGAGGTCTTGCCGGAGCGTTTGTTGTTTTTTTTGTGGCTATGCTTTTTACGAGCGGTGTTGCTGCCTCGCATGAGAAATCAGTCGCCCTCGTTTGTGAAAAATTAAAGCCGGCTTCCAGGCCCGACACAAGCAAGCTCGTTTTGGCCATGTCTGACGAAACGGAAATTTTTAAGGACTCAGGCAGGTTTATTGCGGTAAAAGGATGGCGTTATCCGGGAGAGGCGCCTCCGCCCTGGGTTGATAAGGGCGGTTTAATGGTTCCTGGGGTAGTTGATTCGACATTCCTCTACACATTTTATATTGGGGGTGAAGAGGGCGAGGTGTTTTTATATCGCTGGGCGCTGAAGCTTGAAGACGGAACAGAATGCGCCTACGCGGCTTTTGCCGACGGCGAAATATACGTTGAAATAGATTATCCCGAGATTTCTCCCTCCGAGGGCAAGGATTATCCGGAGCTTTCCCCTCTGCCGTTTGCCGTTGACGCCCGCCTCTTTGTTTCTGAAAAGAACGGCGCGGATAGAGAGATTTTAGGAAAATTTCCTGTCCCGAAAAGATAGCGCGTTTGTTTGTGTCGGCGATCAGCAAGATCGCCGGCTTTTTATTTTTTCGGCAAATTTTAGTAAAATAAGTTTATGCCCGAATTCATTCCGGCTATTAATGCCGATAATTTTGAGGAAATAGAAAGGCGCGTTCGCTTGATTGAGCCCCTTACGCGAAAATTCGGCATAAAATATGTCCATATTGACGTAGCTGACGGCACTTTTACCAAAAACTCAATTTGGCACGACCCGAAGGACTTAGTCGGTTTCAAGACGATTTTTGATCTTGAACTTCATTTAATGATCTCCGACATTGACCGCCGAATTGACGATTGGCTCTTTGAGCCCGTGAGTAGAATTGTTTTTCATCTTGAGGCCGGACATGACCCCAAACTTATTATCCAAAAATGCATCGGAGCGGGCATTGAGGCGGGCATCGCGATTAAGCCCGAAACCTCCTGGCTTAAAACCAAACCACATTGGGACATGGTTAATTTAATTCAGATTTTAGGAGTTAATCCCGGTCTTGCCGGACAAAAAATGCAGCCGGAGATTACGGATAAAATTCGCGCCTTACGGCAGGCTTGTCTCGAGTGTATAATAGAAGTTGACGGCGGGGTCGGCGTTGATAATGCCGGAGAACTTGTTGAGGCCGGGGCAAATATAATAGTGGCGGCTTCCTCGATATTCGGATCTACGGACCCAAAAGAAGCAATAAAAAATTTACAGTCAGCGATAACTAAAAGCTAACAGCTGCAAGCTAACAGCTATTTTATGCATCTTCACGAGGATAAAGTAAAATTTTTAGAAAAAAAAGCGAATGAAATTCGCCAAACTTTGATTGAATCGCTTATTGAAGCGGGGTCGGGCCATTCGGCCGGCCCTTTGGGCATGGCCGATATTTTTGCGCTGATGTATTTTCATGTTTTGCGTCATAATCCAAAAAAGCCGGATTGGTTCGAGCGCGACCGGCTGGTGCTTTCCAACGGCCACATTTGTCCGGTGCAGTACGCCGCAATGGCTCATGCCGGATATTTTCCGGTTAAAGAAACAAAAACGCTTCGCAAATTGGGTACGCGTTTGCAGGGGCATCCTCACCGCACTTCGCTTCCGGGGCTTGAGACAACTTCCGGTCCTTTGGGTTCCGGACTTTCGCAGGCAGTCGGCATGGCGATTGCGTTAAGAATGGATGGTAAGAAAAATATTGTGTACTGCCTGATGTCTGACGGCGAACATGACGCGGGCCAAACTTGGGAAGCGGCTATGCTCGCGGGCCGTGAAAAATTATGGAATCTGGTCGCGATTATGGATAGAAATAATATCCAGATAGACGGCAATACCGAAGATATAATGCCGCTTGAGCCGCTACGCGCCAAATATGAAGCGTTCGGATGGCATGTCATTGAAGTTGGCGGGCACGATTTTCAGGAATTGAACTCGGCGATTGACGAAGCCAAAGCGGTTTATGAAAAGCCGACAATGATTATCGCGCACACCATTCCCGGAAAGGGCGTGGAATATATGGAGCGCGATTTTCGCTGGCACGGCAACCCACCCGGTAAAGGTCCCGAGGACAGATTTCCAAAAGACAAACAGGGCATTGAAGCGCTTAAAGAATTAAGAACATTATGGGGCAGGATAAAGAGTGAGCACCAATGATAAATATTAAATCAAAATTAGTAAAAGAGGTTTTGGATTTAAAAAAAGTCGCGCAGGCGCCGACGAGAAACGGATATGGCGAGGGTTTGGTGGAAGCGGGCAAGAAAAATAAAAATGTTGTGGTGCTTTGCGCGGATTTAACCGAATCCACGCGCTCGGAGGCGTTTGCCAAAGAATTTCCCGAAAGGTTTGTTGAAATGGGCGTGGCCGAGCAAAATATGGCTTCAGTCGCTTCGGGTATGGCTGCCGCCGGAAAAATTCCTTACATTTCTTCCTACGCTATGTTCAGTCCCGGCAGGAATTGGGAGCAGATACGGACGACCGTTGCTTATAATGAACGTCATATCATTATTGCCGGAGCGCATGCCGGGGTCTCGGTGGGTCCTGACGGCGCGACTCATCAGGCGATTGAAGATATTGCCATAACCCGCGTAATTCCCAATATGACCGTTATTGTGCCCTGTGACGCAGTGGAGGCAAAAAAGGCGACTATAGAGGCCGCTGGCTTGGAAGGGCCGGTTTATTTGCGTTTTGCTAGAGAAAAAACGCCTGTTTTTACGACCGATAAAACTCCGTTTAAAGTAGGCCGCGCCGAAATTCTCTGGGATGCAAAGGCGATGCCTTTGCAAGTGGCGATTATTGCTTGCGGGCCGCTTACGCATAACGCGCTTTTGGCCGCGGCAGAATTGGAAAAGAAAGGGATTAAAGTCCGCGTAATAAATAATCACACGATAAAACCAATGGATGAGAGTACTATTTTGAAAGCGGCTAAAGACGCCGGATGTTTAGTAACTGTTGAGGAGCATCAAATAAATGGGGGAATGGGCTCGGCCGTAGCCGAAATAGTCGCCCGTAATTATCCTGTTCCCATTGAATTTGTGGGAGTTCGCAATCGTTTCGGCGAATCCGGCGAGCCAAATGAACTTATAGAATATTTTGGAATGGGCCCCAAACACATAATTGAGGCGGCTCGCAGAGTAATAAAAAGGAAATAAAACATTCCAACATTCTGCAGAATGTTGGAATGTTTTGAGAAAATAAACCCCCACACCAATCGGGCAATTTTTCTCACGCGCTTAAAAGCGTCATTGCCAGATTGGTGTGGGGGTAAAAAAATGCCGCGGTCTTGCTGACCCGCGGCGGGCGGTTTTGCTGGTATCTCTATTGAATCACCGGCAAGAAAGTAAATTCGGATCTCTTTTTATTGCCAGTTATGCCGTGCCTTATGAATTCCTGTGTTTGCCACCGTCTTTGTACTGTAAACTTGCGAAACCGAAGAGAAGCCAGCGGATCGTCGTATGCGATTCCGACTCCCAAAATTTCTATCTCTTTTGGCTCCCACCCACCGGGTATTTGGGAAAGCAGAATTGAAATACACATCTCCCATCCCTCTGATGCATTGTATGCCTCCACACGGGCAATTACTTCGTTTTCATCAGGGGAGGTATATTCATAGATAATGTCTCCATCTATCACCCTGTTTAGCCAAAAGGCGTGGAGAAATTGGTTAATGACATCAATCACGACCCAGGTTTTTGCGACTACTACATGTTTTGCGGACATCGCAACCTCCTTTAGAAGCCTCACGCTTCTAGCTTGAGTTTTAGCTTGCTGTCCTCACGACAGCAGACGAGAAACAAAATAGTTAAAAGAATAATTTGTTATTTCCCATCTGCTGTCGTGGATTATGTTGAAGTTGTAAAAGAACTTCCCACCAAAATTTTCGAGATATTTGGTCCAAGTCGGACCTGGACCACTTCTTAAAAACTTTGGTGGGAGCGGGTTCAGAAGTTTTCTGCCGAACCCGCTTGTTCCTGTTCTATTGACCGCGAGGCGATCACCGAAACGACAGTTGTTCCAAGACGCGGTCAGCGGGGTAGATGTGGGCCGGGGAAGGGTCTTGATGGAGCTGTGGGGCGATGATCTGGACGATGAGCGGGAGTAACATCAGTAGCAACGTTCCAAACAGCGAAACAAGAAACCACCTATCTTCTTCCATTTGTTTTTCTCCCTATGGTTGGTGTACAGCAACCAGATTTTCCTACTTAATTATATATCAAAGTCATTATTTTGTCAATAGAATAAAAAATGCCTTAAACTAAGGGCTCTTGGATTAAAAAAATAAAAGTGCCGCGAAATTCGCGGCATAGTTTTTATAGACGGTGACATTTAGTCCTTATTTAACCTTATTGAATTTCTTTTTCATATGAACTTTGGAAGAGCCGGGTTCATGGCAAGAACAATGACATTCTTCCACATCAACATGACATCCGCCAGGTCCGACCATTGCCTGCGCCCCTCTTACTATACGAGAATATCCATAGTTATTATACTTTAAAGAAAACAGAATGTATAATGTATTTATGTTTGATGTTATTACCATTGGCTCGGCTACCCGTGACGCGCTTTTTAGGTCAAAGAGTTTCAAAATTCTAAAAAGCCCGAAATTTTTTACGGGCAGGGGTTTAGGTTTTGATTTGGGCACAAAAATCGCCATTGACGAAGTTCATTTTTCAACGGGTGGCGCCGGCACAAACACCGCCGCTACCTTTGCCCGACAAGGTTTTAAAACATCGGCAATTTTCAGAATCGGCAATGATGTTTCGGGAGAAGCGGTTTTGCGCGAGATGAAAAAAGAAAAAGTGGACACCGGTTTTATCCAGCGCGATTCAAAATTGTCCACGGCTTACTCGGTTATTTTGGAACATCCATCGGGAGAGCGGACAATTTTAACTCATCGAGGCGCCAATTGGCGCCTGAACGCCAGTGAAATTCCGTGGGCTAAAATTAAAGCCCGCTGGATTTATTTAAGTTCATTATCGGGGGATTTGGACATCGTGAAAAGCGCGATGGACCTTAAGAAAAAATACGGCGCGCGTATCGCCTGGAATCCCGGAGGCAATGATTTGAAACTAGGTTTGGCCAAACTGAAGCCGTATTTACGCCACATTGACATTTTTATAATCAATCAGGAAGAAGCCGCGGACCTTTTGAAAATTCCGTATCAAAACACAAAAAAGATTTTTAAAAAATTTGACGAGATTATTGACGGCATTGCCGTGATGACCAGGGGGCCCGAAGGGTCGTTCGTTTCCGACGGCAAAACTATTTGGCGAAGCGGCACATTCAAAGAAAAAGCCATCGTTGACCGCACCGGAGCTGGCGATGCCTTTGGTTCGGGGTTTACGGCCGGCCTTATGCGAAAGCCCAAAAATATTATTTTTGCTCTTCGTCTGGCTAATGCCAATGCCACTTCCAAAGTTGAGCGCGTGGGGGCCAAAGCCGGACTTATTACCAAAAAAGAATTCTTAAAAGCGCGCTGGTCTAAATTAAAGATTTCGTCTGAAAAAATATGAATGAAGACCCGTTAAAATGCCTTGCCGGGATTTTGCGCGTTGACCAGGATACTCTCGCGCATATGGATGAAATGATGGCTAAGCGTTTCGGTAAATCCGGGGTTGTCGCGAGCGTATGCCTAGAAAATCACAGGCGCATAGAGTCCGTTTTAAAGGAGTTAAAAATCAGCGATGTACATGCGGTCACGATATACCGCGCGCTGATTAAAAAAGTTCAGGAAGACGATGAATCTCTTGCGCGCGCTTTTGGAATACGCGCCGGAACCGACCCCGAAAGTTATCGCATTTTAACCGAAAAAGCGGATGAGTTGTCCATGGTCGGTGAAGGATTTTTTCTTAAATGGTCAAAGGCCGAAGAGCTGCTTCGGATGAATCCGCCGAAAAATATTATGTCTTTTTTCGGCGCAGGCGACATCAAAGACCTTTTGGCCAAAGAAGATATAAGAAAGGTTTTTTCGGCCCTTCGTTTTGCCGAAGACCGAGATTGGCTGAACAATGTTTTTTTCGCTCCATATTCCGAATTGACGCCGGATGATTTTGAAAGAAGAAAAATAGACCTTTTGGTTTTGGGCAACAATTGGATACGATTGGCTGAAAAATTTATGGAAAAGAAATATCACAATGTCAGCCACTTAAAAGAGTTGGGGCTGATTTTCGTTTTGCCCCAAGACATTAAAACGCCCGGCGAATCCCTGCGGCTCTTTACCCTTATTTTGCATTATTTGCACGAAATAACTTTTTATTCCGATATGTTTTATGAACACGCCGAACACCCTCAAGACCCGCTGTGGTTTTCCGAAACATTTTCCAATTTTTTGACGGCTTCCCTTAGGGGTGATGTTTTGGATAAACGCCTTCCTGACAGCCGTAAGCTGAATTGGATGATAGTACAAAGATATTTGGCTAAAGACGACGAGAATGACTGGCGGCTTTTTGAGCCGCATATTAACCCGGAGGCCATCCATTGGTCCAAGGCCGAAGAGAATATCGCGCACATCAATGAAAAATTTCCGGGGCTTGATTTGAGTTTTTGGCACGATTTGGGTTGGGTGGGGAACCATTTTCCGACTGAATCCGGCGCCAACATCCTGGTCAGTTTCAATCTGATTGATACGGTAATGGCTTTGGTCAAAGAAAAGGAGATGATAAAATATCTTTACCATCATCAGGAAGCGCTTTGGAATAAAATCTTCGCTTCTTATGTCGGCAAAGAAGAAACGCGCAGGATGGTCATAAAGAATTTTTCAAAGGGATATGTAACGTTGTAAATTATCAATTATCAATTTTAAAAAATAATGGGTTTAAAGGAATGGTTGGCTAAAGCTTTGGATGAGGGGTGGGCAATGCCGCATTTTAATATTTCTAATCTCGTCCAGTTAAAAGGGGTCGTTTCGGCTTGTTTAAGCGCGCGTTCGCCTGTAATGATAGGCACATCCGAAGGAGAGGCCGATTTCATCCGCTTTAAAATGGCTAGGGTCATGATTGACGCGGCTGAAGAAGAAGCGGGCCTGCCCATTTTTTTAAACGCCGACCATTTTCACGGTTTTGAAAAAGCGCGTGAGGCGATTGACTCCGGATACGATTCGGTTTTGATTGACTTGTCGCGCGAAAATTACAGAAAAAATCTGGAAGAAACAAAAAGAGTTGTTGAATACGCCAAATCCGTTAATCCGGAGATAAGCGTTGAGGGCGAGCTCGGCTATCTGGTCACCGAATCGTCAAAAATTTATAAAGAGTCATTTGAAATTCCGCAGGAAAGTTTGACCAAACCGGAAGAGGCGCTGAAATTCGTGCAGGAAACCGGCGTTGACCGTTTCGCGCCGGCCGTAGGAAATCTTCATGGTATTGCGGCCAACGAACCGAAACTTGATTTTGAACTTATTAAAAAACTGCGCGCGGTTTTGCCTTCTGATACGGCCATGGTTTTACACGGCGGCTCAGGCGTTTCCGATGAGCAAATGCGGGAGGCCGTGAAGTCGGGATTCAATAATATCCATATTTCAACCGAAATCCGCGCGGCATATGTTGACGCTCTTCGCAAAATGCTTCAAGCCGCGCCCGAAGAGACAACGCCTTATAAAATTTATAAACCGGTGGTTGAGGCGGTTTCCGCTAAAGTTTCGGAAAAGCTGGAACTTTTCGGGAGTAAAAACAGGGTCTGATATGAAAGGTTTTGAGGGTTTGGAAATTAAAAAAGGGCCGGATATCAAAGAGGGATTAACTGAAAACGCGGTTTTGATTGAATCGCCAGAAGCAAAATTTCGTATTGTTTACGGCGTGCACACTGTTCCTCAAAAGCCGGAGGATATCGGTAAAGCAGACGCGGTTTTTTTGGAAACGATAGGAGATTATTCAACACCCGTCCGAGCTGAAAATACAATGAACTCTTGGGCGAGGCATTTTGTCCAGTATCGTCCTGTTATAGAGCGCATTGAAAAAGAAAAAAGACCTGTCTTTTTGGCTGATATTTCTGAAGCAGAAATGCGTATGAATATAGAGACGATATTACAGATTGTTGAACCTACATTGGGAATTTTCTTATTGGCATCTTTGTCCAAAGATTTTACTTCGGAGAAAAAGATAAGTCGGCGCGAGTTTTTAAAAAAGTCAGCAAAGGCAGCCGCCGGGCTTTATTTTTTTAGTCACACATCGATGTCCATATCAGCAATTTTAGAGAGGAAAAGAGTAGATGAACAAAGCGCCACCCGCGCCGTTAGCAGATTTTTAATGGATTTAAACGAAAGGATTCATCCGGAAACCGAGAAAATAATTTTAACTTTGCGCAATCATCTTGCTGCTAAAAAAATGCGCGCCATAGCCGGACATTTAAGAGCCGAATCCGGAGAAGTATCAGAAAAGCCGGAACTGGCCGCCATTTTTGGCGCCGCTCATCATGGTATTGAGCGGGCCTTGCAAAAAGAGGACAAAGAACTAATGAGGATAATTGAAAAAATACTTCAGCAGCCCGGTCTTGAAGAGGCCAGAAAAAAGATTGCCAAAATCGCGCGGCTTGATTTTAATGAGCGGGAAGATCGATGGAAAACTACTGAAATTTTTGATGATCCGGATTTGGCCAAAATCCAAAAGTAATAAAAAGATTTGACAATAGTTAAGTAATGTGCTAACTTTATGCCGGATTTGAAAAATGCCTAGAAAAAAGAAAGGAGGTAAAGAGATGTATTACGCCGATTCTCTTGGGTTTTTGGGCCTGCCCGGCGGAAAAATTCAAGTTGACCCTGAATTACGGCTTGATTTGGTGCATTTAACTTCCGTGCCGCCGTGGGCAAAGACGATGGACGAGGCGCTTAAGGCGCATAATGATTTTTTGAAACAGATTGAAAATCAGCCGAGATTGAGGGTTGTACGGTCGAAAGAAGAGTTAGACGAGTTTAATACAGTTGACACTTATAATAACAGAACAGCCGTTGTTCTTGGTATGCAGCACGTGCCCGAAGATGCCGAGCCCGACGATATCGGTAAACTTTATCAGGCAGGAATTCGCGTAATGGGAATTGCTTATGATGAAAAGAATTCTTTTGGCAGCGGATGGAAAAATCCTGACATGGGACTAACAAAGGAAGGCGAAAAATTTCTTAAGGCCTTGGCGGAAAACGGAATGATTCTTGATCTTTCTCATGCCAGCCATCAGACGGCGCAAGATGCCATTGTATTCGTCATAAAAAATTTCGCTGGTTTGCCGGTGTTTGCGTCACACACGGGCGTTTTTCAGGTTTATAAACATCCGCGTAATCTCTCCATAAGTCTGCTTCAACAAATCGCGGATATGGGGGGCGTAGTCGGTTTACTTATTCAGACCTTTTTGCTTGACGAGAAGGACAACAGTCCCGAGGCCTTTATTAAGCATTTTCGGTACGCCATTCGAGAACTGCCGGCTGACAGCGTCTGCATTGGCAGTGATGCTCCGCACGTAAATGTCGGTTCGGAAGAAGCCAGGAAAAACTTTAATATGAAGAAATCAAAGCTGGACCCCGATGGAAAAATGCGGGTTCGTTTCCCAGAATATGTTGAAGATTTGACCGGGCCGGATATGATGGAAAAAATTGAAGACGAAATTAGTTTAAGCGCGTCTCTCTGGAAAAGGATAGTCGGAGTTCTTGGCAAAAACCTATTAAGATTTTTTGAAAAATCTTTGTGATATCCGGAATAAATTTCGCCCCGCGGGCATTGCTCGCGGGGCATTTTTGATTTATTACGTATTTAATGTAAAATCAATATATGGCAAAAGTTTTTGTTACCAGAATGATTCCTGAGGCCGGAATCAGTAAATTAAAAGAGGCGGGGCATGAAGTGGTGGTGAATCCAGAAGACAGAGTTTTGGATAAATCAGAGCTGATAACAGCCCTCAAAGCCGACAAATACGACGCGGTTTTATGTTTGCTGACGGATAAAATTGACGGCGAAGTACTAGACGCGGCGGGCAAAAGCGCAAAAATTTTCGCGAATTACGCCGTCGGTTTTGATAATATTGATTTGAAAGCGGCGGAGGAACGGGGGATTATGATTTCAAATACCCCCGGTGTTTTGACAAACACCGTAGCCGAACACACCTTCGCGCTTATGCTTGCGATTTCTCACCGCGTAGTTGAAGCGGATAAATTCACAAGAGCGGGAAAATACGACGGCTGGGCGCCGATGATGCTTTTGGGAAACGATTTATCGGGCAAAACAATCGGTATTGTCGGCCTTGGCAGAATTGGCTCTCGCGTCGCGCATCACGCCGTAAAAGGATTTGACGCTAAAATCATTTATAACGATATAAAACGAAACGGGGATTTTGAGCGCGAGTTCGGCGCGATTTACAAAGAAAAATTGGAGGATTTATTGCGAGAAGCCGATTATGTTTCTATTCATGTGCCTCTTTTGGAATCCACTCAACATCTGATTAACACTGAAAGATTGAGCCAGATGAAGCCGACTGCGTATTTGATAAACACTTCCCGCGGGCCGATCGTAGACGAAACCGCTTTGGCGGAAGCGCTTAAAAATAAAACCATACGCGGCGCGGCCATTGATGTTTTTGAACGGGAACCAAAACTTGCGCCGGGGCTAACTGAACTCGAAAATGTGATTTTAACTCCTCATATCGCGTCAGCCACCGAGGAGACCCGCTCGGCCATGTCCGAACTTGCCGCCGAAAATATCATTGCCGCCCTTGAAGGCCGCGAGCCGCCGGATATTGTAAAAAATAAGTAAAAAAGATATACTCAGTTTGTTATGCTGGTCATTAAAGCAAAAACCAGAATAGTTTTTGGCAAAAAATCCAAGACCCTTCAAAAGAGCGGCCTGATACCCGCCGTAGTTTATGGCGGAACGGAAAAGCCGCAGCCGCTGGAAATTGATTTAAAAGATTTCCAAAAAACTTGGGAAGAAGCCGGAGAATCAAGCTTGATTGAACTGGATTTTGACGGGCAGAAAAAAAATGTTTTGATAAAAGACATTCAGCGCGACTCTATAAACGGTTTACCTATACATGTTGATTTTTACGCCGTGCGAATGGATAAGCCGATTCAAGCCATGGTATCTATTACATTTATAGGTGAATCTCCGGCAGTCAAAAACTTAGGCGGTTCGCTTGTCAAAGTAATGCACGAAATTGAAATTGAGGCCCTGCCTAAAGATTTGCCTCACGAGCTTGAAGTGGATATTTCAGGACTAGTCGCTTTTAACGACAGATTTTTAATTAAAGATTTGAAATTGCCCGCGGGCGTTAAAGTTTTGGCCGGTTCCGAAGACGTGATGGCGCTGGTGGAAGAACCTAAAGCCGAAGAAGAGGCTCCGTCCGAAGCCCCGACTCTTGAGGGAATAGAAGTAGTAGATAAGAAGGGTAAAAAAGAAGAAATAGCTGAAGAAGCGGCGGTTGAAGAAAAATCAGGAACGAAAGCAGGGCCGCCCGTGAAAGCGAAAGAAGAGAAAAGAGCTAAGGAAGCTAAATAATTTCTGATATAATATATTTAATGCGTAAAAGAACATTACTCGCCGTAGTGTCCGCGGCAGTTAGCGTTGGAATTTTCTTGATTACGGCTTTGGCCCAAACCGTAAGTCCGGAAGATGTGGGTAACAGGCGGGCGGAACTTGAAAAGGAGCTTTCTGATTTAGAAGGGCAGATAGACGGTTTTCGCTCGCTGATTTTAGGAAAACAGCAGGAATCGGCAAGTTTTGAGCGCGATATCTCCATACTTGATGCCCAAATAAAAAAAGCCCAGCTTGAAATTAAGGCGCGGGATATTGCCATTAAAAATATTATAAACAGCATCGGCGCGAAGTCGGTCAAGATAGACGAACTCTTATCTAAAGTCGGGCGCGAGAAAAATTCTTTGTCTGAACTTTTGCGCCGTCTTGACGAGCTGGACCATACTTCTTTGATTGAAACGCTTATCGGAGGAGATGATCTTTCGGAATTTTTCGCCGAACTTGATAATATGGAAGCCGTACAGCAGTCAATTCACGAATCCATAGCTTTAATCAGAGAGACAAAGTTGATTACCGAGAACGAAATAGACGATTTGGAGGCCCGCAAGGCCGAAGAAAATCAGTTAAAATCCCTGCAGGTTTTGGAAAAAAACAGGATTGAGGAACGGGAGACCGAAAAGAAAAATCTGCTGAAAATTACCAAGGGCAAAGAAGCCGAATATCAGAAAGTTCTCTCGGCCAAACAAAAAGACGCCGCCACCATTCGCAGCCAGCTTTTTCTTTTAACCGGTTCTCCCGATATTCCTTTTGAGCGCGCAGTGGAACTTGCCAATAAGGCCTTCCAAAAAACAGGCGTCAGGCCGGCTTTTTTGCTTGGCGTAATTGCCGAAGAATCAAATCTTGGCGCCAATGTCGGGACCGGAAACTGGCGTGAAGATTTGAGCCATTCCAGATGCGCCAAACAGCGTACGGCTTTTCAGGAAATTACATCCGAATTGGGATTAAACCCGGATTTAATGCCCGTTTCAAAAAAGGCCTGGTATGGATATTGCGGAGGCGCCATGGGCCCCGCGCAATTCATACCCACAACCTGGCTTTTGTATAAAAATTTAGTCGCGCGTCATACCGGCCACAATCCGCCAAATCCCTGGGACGCCGAGGACGCTTTTATGGCTTCAGCTCTTCTTTTGAAAGACAACGGCGCGGCCGAAGGGACATATCAGGCCGAACGCCGCGCGGCCTTGAGATACTTGGCTGGCGGAAATTGGTCTAAGCCGGCTTACGCTTTTTACGGAGATGATGTGATGTCTTTGGCCTCAAAATATCAAGAACAGATGAATATAATTCTTGCGCAAAGATAGGTTTTGCGATAAGGTTTGATGGGTCTTTGAACTTTGATTGAGGAGGATGCGCGTGGGCAAGACGATAGTGATTACGGGCGCGGCCGGAGGCATTGGAAGAGCGATTACGAGGAATTTGGCTTTGATTGATGACGCTTGGACGCGCGAATCCATGTTTTTTCTTTGCGATTGCTCGGAAAAATTTCAGGACGGCGGATTTCAGGCATTTTTAAAAGAAGCGGAGAGAAAAGCGTTTTTAAGATTGATGGGAGCCGAGGCCTCGGTTGAGCAAAATGTTTCGCTGATTCTTGAGAGCACCGGGAAAATTGATGTTTTAATTAATGCCGCCGGAGTTTTGCAAAAACCGGCCCCGCTGATTAAGACCGACTCGGAAGAAGTAATAAGGGTTTTTAGCGTCAATTTTTTGACGACTTTTGAATGGATTAAGGCGGTTTTACCGATTATGCGCGAGCGCGGTTACGGCAGAATAGTTAATTTTTCATCAGTCATGGGCTCCCGAGGCGATGCCGGCAACGCGATTTACGCGGCATCAAAAGCGGCGCTTGAGAGTTTAACTAAGACCCTTGCTCTAGAGGCGCCGTTTAATAAAAACGGACATCCCTTTGACATCACTGTCAACGCGGTTGCTCCGGGTATTATTGATACTTCTATGACCGCCGGCCTTCCGGAAGCGGCTTGGGCAGAATACAAAAAGCGCGTGCCGTTTCATAGAAAAGGCGCGCCGGAAGAAGTGGCCGAAGCCGTGCGGTTTTTAATTACCTCCTCCCAGTTCATAAATGGAATGATTCTTCCGGTTGACGGCGGATATCTCGCGAGTTAGAGGCAAACTTGGACACGGCGTGTCCAAGTTTTTATTTTTCTTATTTTCCCCATTTTTATTTTTCCTGCCGTTGAAAAGCTTTAACAACCGGGTCCAGATCGCCGGCCAAAATGCGTTCAATATTGTGCCATTTCTTGCCGATGCGGTGGTCGGTGATGCGGTCTTGCGGAAAATTATAAGTGCGTATTTTTTCCGAGCGGTCTTGAGTGCCGATTTGTTCCCGCCTTTGTTCGGTAATTAAACCGGATTTTTTCTCCGTCTCCATTTCAATCAATTTTGCCCGCAAAATGTTCATTGCTTTTTCGCGGTTGGACTGCTGCGAGCGCTGATCCTGCGAAAGCACCGCGATACCCGACGGCTTGTGGGTTATTCTTACGGCTGTTTCAACTTTATTTACATTTTGTCCGCCGGGACCTCCGGAACGGGTGAATTCCACTTCAATATCCTGCGGTTTTATTTCAAAAGACTGTGCCGGATAAATAGGCAGAATAGCGACTGACGCGGTTGAAGTGTGGATGCGTCCGGATTTTTCCGTGGCTGGAATCCGTTGAACCCGATGCACTCCGGCCTCCTGCTTGAGTTTGGCGTAAGCCTCGGGATTTGATATTTCAATAATGGCTTCTTTATATCCGCCTAACTCGCTTGGCGAAGAATTAATCAGCGTTATTTTCCAGTTTTGCTTCTGGGCGTATTTGGTATACATATTCGCGAGTTCTGCGGCAAAAAGCGACGCCTCTTGTCCGCCGGCGCCGGCTCTTATTTCAAGAATTATTGATTGAGGTGTTAGTTCCGCCATTACTTTTTACCTTTCTTTTTCGGCGCGATTTTAGCCGCCCTTTCTCTTTTAGCCTTGAATCTTTCTACGCGGCCCGCGGTATCAATGAGTTTTTCCTTTCCGGTAAAAAACGGATGACAATTAGCGCATATTTCAATCTCTATCTTTTCTTTGGTTGAACCGACTTTATATGTCTTGCCGCAGGCGCATTTTATTGCGGCACTGGGGAAATAAGCCGGATGGATATCTTTTTTCATAACTTATACCCTAGCATAAAAACCGATCTTGCGCAATCTATCAATATATCTTAAAATAGCTCCTATGCCTGAAGTAGATGTAAAAGAGGCTCAAACAGCCGCGGTCGTTGATCCCGAAATAGAAGAAATGTTTCGGGCCGGTTTATATTTAGGTTATTCCCGAACGCGGCGTCATCCCAAAATGAAGGCTTATATATTCGGTTTACGCAATAATGTTGAGGTTTTTGATCTGGAGAAAGTCAGGGGGAAACTGCGCGAAGCCGAGGAGATTTTAAAAAAAATTGCTTCCGAAGGAGGGGTATTGCTTTTGGTTGGCTCCAAGCCGTCGGCCGCGCTTTTGGTGGAAAAAGCCGGCGAGGAATTGGGAATGCCTTATTCTGCCAGGCGCTGGCCCGGCGGGCTTTTGACTAATTTCAGCGTTATGCGCAAACGTCTTGATTACCTTGAGGATTTGAAGATTAAAAGATCTTCGGGAGAATTGGCCAAATACACTAAAAAAGAACAGCTGGTTTTAAACGACGAAATCGCCAATCTTGAGCGTAAATTCGCGGGTCTGGTTTCGTTAAAAAAAATACCTGATGCCGTTTTGATTATTGACCCGTGTGAGGAAAAAACAGCCACCCGCGAAACCAAAAAGATCGGTCTGAAAACAGTGGGTATCGTGAATACGGATTGCAATCCTGATTCGGTGGTTTATATCATTCCGGCCAATGACTCGGCTCATTCAAGTATAAAATATATTTTGGATCGATTGGTTGCGGCTTTTAAATCCGGCGCGGAATTAATCCGGGTTAAAACCGAAGAAGGGTCAAAAAAAGATGTCTGATTTGGATACGGTGCGAAAATTGCGTCTGCTATGCGGCGCGTCCATAACCGGATGTAAAAAGGCTCTGGATGAATCCGGCGGCGATTTCAATAAAGCTCTTGAAATTTTGAAGCGGAAAGGAGTTGAATTCGCTGCTAAAAAATCGCAGCGGGAAACGCGTGCCGGAGTGGTTGACGCTTATATCCATAGTGACCGGAAGCTCGGAGTTTTGATTGAGGTCAGGACCGAGACCGATTTTGTGTCCAGAAACCCGGAGTTCAGAACTTTTGTCCACGATTTAGCTATGCAGGCGGCAGCCATGGAAGCCGAAAAAATTGAAGATCTGATGGGCCAGCCGTTTATAAAAGACCAATCAAAAACGGTCGGGGATTATCTCAAAGAAATTATTTCCAAATTCGGCGAGAACGTAGAAATCGCTAAGTTTTATAGAATAACTTTATAAACATTATGTTCGCCACGATATTTTTCGCGTCTTTGGGTTTTTTAAGCTTCATCGGAATTGTTTTTTTGGCGGGGCGCAGGATTATGTCTTTGCGTTTTCTGGCGGCAGAAGAACGCGAGGCCATAATAAAAAACCAGCCTCCCTTTTTTGACTTTGTCCGTAAGGACGTGGTTCAGCCGTTTGAAGGATTTATCGCGAGCGTAGTCAGGCCGGCCTTGTTTAAGGTTGGGGAGAAAATATTAAGGCGTTCTCGGCTCATAACTTTGAAAACCGAAACTCTTTTGCATCGTCTCTCGGATTATTTTCACGGGCGCAGAGTTGCCATTAAAAATGGCAATGGCCCGCACGCGCAGCAGAGCAACGGCGAAGTAAACGGCAATAATTTGTCCGTGAACGAGAGTAACGGTAATGGCAATGGTAACGGTAATAGTAAGAACGCGGAATTTTGGAATGAAATGCGCGAGGCCAAAAACGGCTTGAAAAACGGCGGCGATGGGCGCGAAAAAGATGATTCTCAAAAATAAAATAAATTGCCGCCCTAGCTCAATGGCAGAGCAACGGTTTTGTAAACCGTAGGTTCCGAGTTCGAATCTCGGGGGCGGCTCCACAATATTAAAACGGCTAAACCAGAGAGGGTTTAGCCGTTTGCAATTTAGGCGGGCGGACGCAGGGCTATGGATATCATGACGATGCCGGCTGTCATAATTATTAATTCTATGATGACATACACACCGATAAAGAGTTTTGCTTTGAGTCCGAATTTCAATTTTTCCATATAGTTATTGATTCTGATTATGCAGATTATCATTCCGACTACGGCAAGCAGTATAAGAGGCACCATTGTTTGAGACGGCAGTTTGATGCTCGGTATCAGTATAAGCGCGCTATAGATTAAAGACACGGCAGCCATATATACGAATCCGCTTTTGACTTTGTAAAAAATCCAACTAACCGCCCAGTCCGTTATGATGAGCGCGATTCCCGTGTATATAAGGCTTGAAATAATGATGAATGTTTGAATATCTTTTGCGCCGGCAAAAAATTTCATTGTTTCAAGATTTTTTTGCATCACCGTCAAGAAACAGTAAAAGAGAGCCCAGACATAAATTACGCCGGCCATTCTGGCACCCAACATTTTCAGCGCTAGCATTGTCTACTCCTTTTCAAATTATCTATTTTATCTATTTCAATCGTACCTCCCCGAATTCAAAAGTCAAAGGTAGAAATACGCGATATGCTTATATTGATAAATGCGTTAAAATGATTTTATGCGAGAAAAAATAGTGGCGATTATCGGCGGAGGATTCGCGGGCGTCAGAGCCGCGCTGGACTTGGCGCGGCATAAACGCGACCTTAAAATAATTCTTATTGATAAAAACGGATATCACTCTTATACGCCGGATTATTACAAACTTCTTTCTCCGTCACCCGACCACAAAGAGCATTTTAGTCGGGCTAAATTCCGTCTGATGTTTTCAAGCGTAACTATACCGCTTGCTGAAATTTTTGAGGGCAGCGAAAATGTTGAAATTATGATTGCCGAAGCGGACGGATTCAATTTTAAAAATAAATCCGTCAAACTGGCTTCGGGAGAAGAAATAAAATACGATTGGCTGATTATCGCGGCCGGGTCAGTCAGCAATTTTTACGGCATTCCGGGTCTGAAATCGCGCGCCTTGGAATTTAAAACCACGGCCGATTCTTTAAATGTCAGAAACGCCATTGACGAAGTTTTTTCGCGTAAGGCCAAGCAGGAGGCGATTAACATCGTGGTTGGTGGAGGCGGCTTTACCGGCTGCGAGGTTGCTTCGGAAATTATTAATTTCACGGACCAGCTTTCGTATTTGCATGGCCATCCGAAAGACAGCGTCCGCGTTTCAATCATTGAGGGTTCGGCTATGATTCTAGGGGCCTTGGGCGAGTGGGCCAGAAAAAAAGCCGAGGAGCGCCTGAAAAATTTGGGAGTGAAAATCATTGTCAGCGATCCGGTGGTGGACGTTCAAGACGGAATTATTTCTTTAAAAAGCGGACGGCCCGTCGCTTACGATGTTTTGATATGGACTGCCGGAGTCAAAGCCAATGATCTTGCGGAAAAAATAACCGATATTGAAAAAAGTAAAGGTTCTTGCATCGTCGTTGATAAATATCTGCATCCGGACAAGCGCGAGGATATTTTTGTCTTGGGAGATATCGCTTATTGCGAGGGTTTTGACAAAAAGCCGCTTCCCATGACGGCTCAAACGGCGATTTCGCATGGAATTTACGCCGCTTATTCCGTAAAAAGAAAACTTTGCGGCCGGAAGGTTTTTAAATACCATCCGCGCCAGTCGCGTTTTGTCATGCCCCTCGGAGGAAAATACGCCGTAATTGATTTGGGTTGGTTAAAATTAAGCGGACTTTTTGGCTGGTTTTTAAAACGCTTCATCGCTTTGGGCTATTTTTTGAGCATTTTGCCTTTTAAGAAAGCGTTAAAAATATGGCTTTACGGCGCGAGGTTTTAGGGGCCTTTGATTTCATGGGTTTTAAGTGGTAGTTTTGGCTGATAATGCCCCGGCTTTTGGAAATAAAAAATTTGCGTGTCGGCATTGAAAGTAAGCCGATTTTAAAAAACATAAATTTCACGCTGAATTCCGGCGAAACCCATGTGATAATGGGCCCTAACGGTTCGGGCAAAAGCACTTTGGCTATGAGCATTGCCGGACACCCCGATTATAAAATTAAAAAAGGGGAGATAAATTTCAACGGGAAAAAAATAAACGGTTTAAAGCCCGAAAAGCGCGCTTGCCTCGGAATTTTTCTAGGATTTCAAACGCCCCCCGCCCTTGAAGGAGTGAGTTTTTTTTCTTTAATGCAGGCGGCGGGCGAAGCGCGAAGCATAAAACGAAAAACGAAAAATAATACCGACATTTTCGGATTAAGAGACGAAATCGGAAAAAGGTTTTCAAAAATAGGGCTTGCGGACGATTTCATAATGCGCGCCGTTAACGACGGGGCGTCAGGCGGCGAGAGAAAAAAACTGGAACTCGCGCAAATGCAGATGCTCGGGCCGCGCCTTGCCGTTTTTGACGAAATTGACACGGGTCTTGACGTTGACGCCTTAAAAAAAATCGGCGAGGAAATATCGGTTTTTAAAGACAAAGGCATGGCGGTGATTTTAATTACGCACTACCAAAGAATTTTGCGATATATCAAGCCGGATAAAGTCCATATTATGATTGATGGCGAAATCGTTAAAAGCGGTAGTGCGGATTTGGCCGAGCGTATAGGCGAGTCGGGCTATTCATACTTAAAATGCCCAATATAAAAACATTCAAATACAAATACGGATTTTTTGATAAGGAAAAGCCGGTGAGCGCTTTTCGGGCGGGACTTTCTGAAAATGTCGTGAGGGAACTCTCGGCAATAAAAGGCGAAGATAAGTGGATGCGCGATTTTCGTTCGCGCTCGCTTCAAATTTTTAATGACAAAAAAATGCCCGAGTGGGGCGCGGATTTATCGGGTATTGATTTTAACGATGTTATTTATTTTGTCCGTCCAGCCGAGCGCCAAAGCGTAAGTTGGGACGAAGTGCCGCCTTACATAAAAAATACTTTTGAGCGATTGGGGATACCTGAAGCCGAACGAAAATATTTGGCGGGGGTCTCGGCGCAATACGATTCGGAAGTCGTGTATCACAATATAAAAGGCGATTGGGAAAGCAGGGGGGTTATTTTTTGCGACACCGACACCGGCTATAAAAAATATCCTGAAATTTTCAAAAAATATTTTGGCACGGTTATTCCTCCCGCGGATAACAAGCTATCGGCTCTTAATTCCGCCGTCTGGTCGGGCGGAAGTTTCGTTTATGTTCCGGCCGGAGTAAAAGTTGAAATTCCCCTGCAGGCCTATTTCAGGATTAACGCCAAAAATATGGGCCAATTTGAGCGGACTTTGATTATTGCCGAAGAGGGCTCAAGCGTGCACTATATTGAAGGATGCACCGCGCCTAATTATTCAACCGCGTCTTTGCACGCGGCCGTAGTTGAAATCATCGCAAAAAAAGGAGCGAATGTGCGCTACACCACCGTTCAAAATTGGTCTAAAAATGTCTATAATCTTGTGACCAAACGCGCTTTCGCGGAAGAAGAAGCTAATGTTGAATGGATTGACGGAAATATCGGCTCGGGCGCAACCATGAAATATCCGAGTATTTTTTTGCGCGGTCCAAAGGCGCGCGGTTCGGTATTGTCTTTGGCTTACGCGGGCGCCGGCCAGCATCAGGACGCCGGAGGTAAGGCCGTGCATCTGGCGCCGGAGACATCAAGCCGGATTATTTCAAAATCCGTGGCTTCCGGCGGCGGAAGGACAAGTTATCGGGGCATGGTTAAAATAATTAAGGGCGCTAAAAATTCCAAAAGTAAAGTGGTATGCGACGCTTTATTGCTTGATGAACTTTCGCGCTCCGATACCTACCCGACAATGGATATTAAAGAACCGACTTCAAGTATTGAGCATGAGGCCTCGGTTTCAAAGGTCGGACAGGATAAAATTTTTTATCTTGGCTCGCGCGGAATAAAGGAATCGGACGCGCTCGGCCTTTTGGTTTCCGGATTTTTAAGCGATCTTACGCGGGAACTGCCGATGGAATACGCTGCCGAGCTCAATCATTTATTAAGATTGGAAATGGAAGGAAGCGTGGGATGATGCAATTTCTAATTACTAATTTCTAATTTCTAAAAATTTTGAAAATAGAATTTATTAAAAGTAAAAAAATAGACAAAAATTTTCGCATCTCCTCCAACCAAAAAAAAACCTTTGTCTGGCTTTTAGGTGGGGTAAAAAGTTTCGCGGGGAATCTGGAATTCAATCTGGCCGAATGGGCAAAGTTGACCAATATTTTTTTGTTTTCGGCGAGTAAAACGGATAAAATAAGCATAAATATACGCGTGAACCATCTGGGAGAAAATTCTTTTTCAAACACTATGGTTCGCTGCATCGGCAGAGACGATTCATCGGGAGAGATTGCCGGGAACGTGAAGGTTGGTAGCGCCGCGAAGAATTCCAGCGCATGGTTTGACGGACGGGCGATTATTTTTGATGAGGCAAGCTGTCGCGTAGACCCCCGTCTGGAAATACTGACAAGCGAAGTTGAACGGGCGGGACACGCGGCAACCGTATCTAAAATATCCGACGAAGATATTTTTTATATGGCGACAAGAGGAGTTGACCGGATTAAGGCGGAGCGGCTGAAAAGCGCGGGATTTTTATCAGCGCCCCTTTCGCGGGCCGGTTTGGGTTTGGCGGAAACGGAGAAAATTATAAAAACACTTTTAGTTTAAATGATTTTTAATTTCAAAAAAATAAAAAAGGACTTTCCGGTACTTACGCGAAAAATAAACGGACGCGCTATTGTTTATTTTGACAACGCCGCCACTACCCAGAAGCCGAAAATTATTACGGAGCGGCTGAAAAAACTATACGCGCATTCTTACGCCAATGTGCATCGCGGGGCCTATCAGATGGCCGAAGAAATCACGAAAGAATTTGAGCTCTCCCGACAAAAAGCCGCCGATTTTATCGGCGCGCAAAGTTCTAAAGAAATAATTTTCACCCGTAACGCCACCGAAGCCGTCAATTTAGTCGCTTACTCTTTGGGGCGAAAATTTAAAAGAGGCGATAGAATACTGACGACGATTTCGGAGCATCATTCCAATTTTGTGCCGTGGCTGCGTCTGGCTCGCGAGCGCGGATTAAAACTGGATATCGTCAAATTAACATCAACGCGCGATTTTGATTTCACGGATTTCAGAAAAAAATTGACTAAAAAAACAAAATTAGTCGCCGTAGCCCACATTTCAAACGTCTCCGGCTATATTTATCCGGTTGAAAAAATATGTAAAGAGGCGCATAAAGTCGGGGCTTTGATTTTGATTGACGGCGCTCAATCTGCCGGACACATTCCGGTGAACGTTCGTAAAATCGGCTGCGATTTTTTCGCTTTCTCGGGTCATAAAATGCTAGCGCCGTCAGGCATCGGCGCGCTTTGGGGGAGATCTGAAATTTTGGAAAGTATGGAGCCGTTTATGTCAGGAGGCGAGATGATACGCGAGGTTACGGCTAAAAGCGTAACTTGGAATGATTTGCCGTGGAAGTTTGAAGCGGGCACACCGAATATAGAAGGCGCGATTTTGTTCGGCGAAGCAATTGATTATTTGAAAAAAATCGGAATGAAAAATATTGAGCATCACGAGCGCGAACTTTTAAAATACGCGCTGGAAAAAATGAAAAAACTGCCGTTTGTGGACTTGCTCGGATTTGAAAAAACAAAGGACCGCACCGGAATTATTTCGTTTAATATTTGCGGAGTAACATATTTTCAACAATTGTCGAAAATATGTTACCGGGACGGGATTCATCCGCATGATGCGGCAACCATGCTTGACCGATATGGCATAGCGGTTCGCGCCGGCCACCATTGCGCCCAACCCTTGATGAAGCATTTGGGCGTTCTCGCGACATTACGAGCAAGTTTTTATATTTACAATACCAAAGAAGAAATAGATTATTTTATCCGCGCGCTTAAAGAAATTCACAAAAAGTTTGTTCGCACGGTGTGGTAAATAAATATAAACGTTGTGGGCTTGACAAAATAACAATAAGGGTGTAGCATATATAAAGGAGTAGCACATAAATGACCGAGACAAAAAAGGGAGGAGGTGATTTCATGAGATATTACGATCAACAGAACCGAACCATGGTGATGCGGTTGTGGGAGAAGGTGGCCGAGAAGTTCTGCGCCCTGCGCCCGGAGAAAGACGAGAGCGATCCCAATCTCTACCGCCTCTTCGGCGCCAACGGTGCCTGCGTCGTTTCCGTGCGGGTGGAGGCCAAGCACTGGGAGGAGGGCAGTTACTGCGAGGTCCGCATCATGGACGCGGACGGCGCGCTCCTTGTCAAGGAGAACGTTTTCAGCGCCCTGCTGCCCGGTCCCCGGCACCCGCTCGAGGAGCTGATTGCGTTCCTCTGCAAGCCCATCAACATCGTGACACCAGAGGTGTCGGCACTCCAGAAGCTTCTGGCCTAGCTCGCCAGCCAGAAGTAGGGCCGTGCAATGCGGCAAACAACACAGACGGGTTAGTGGGGAAACCTGCTAACCCGTCTTTTTATACCAGTTTGCTTACCAAAACTTTTTGAACTAAATTGAGATTATTGTATGTTTCCATCCGTATCACACATCAAGAGATGTCACGGCGCGTGAGGATAAAAAAGACCTGCCAAAGGCAGGCCATATTGAAAAACATTTAAGGTGTTGGTTTTTGTCCAACCCCTCCATGAAGCATCGCGATTCTTAAAATGTCGTCCTCGGTGATATTTCCACAGTGACTCGGAATTTCAATGAATTCGGCGTTAGCAGCTGTAAGCTGCGGGATTATTCTCCCGTCCTTCAAATGAAGTTCTATCTGTTGAAAACCCATACCACTTTCTGGCTGTGAAATCAGAAATTGTTGAATCCATCCGTTGTTGATAAGGTGTAGCGTCATTTTCTGCCTCCCTGTTCGAAGTTTTGATGTATCAATTACTGAATTTAGTATAACAATTCGTGCGATCTGGTCAATAAATAACAAGAGTGTCGTGGGGTGTCGGAGTAAGCTATAATGAAAAATATGGAAGGGGAACCAAAAATTGATAAAAGTTTGGAAGAAGAACTTCGTGGAAAGGGCTTTTATATTGAAAGAGCGCGGTTGCAAGAAGATGAAACCAGGCAATGTGATAAGTGTATGGGCGAAAATAATAATTTCGCATTTTACGAAGATGGATGGTTTATCGAAGGAGAATTTTACTGCCCGGAGCATAAAGAAGGAGCGATAAAAGCACTGGAAGAAATTGATAAGGATGTGGAAAGAAGAAGGTTAGAGCAAGAGCGGATTATTGAAGAACGAAGAAAGCAATCCGGATTGAAATGAAATTCTTATAGAAAAGACCCCCTATTTCGGGGTCTTGAGGTGAGGAGTTAACATGATTTGGCTTCTTCGCGGAGGCGCATAAAAATTTCTGCTTGTTCACGAGCATCATCAAGAGCGTTATGGGTGTGTGGTCTGGGAGAAAGAAATCTCTTATTCATTTTTTTCTTTGAAGTGTCAGACCAGGAATTGCTCCGTGTGATGCCGGCATAGTACGCTTTGATATCCCAACCGGAGATTCCGAACGGATTATTGCCGACAAAGTGAATTAAATACCAGTTTATGAACATCCAATCAAAAGTTGCGTTGAATGCTATAAAAATAGGACATGCAGTTTGTCCGCAAGTATCACTAAGCCACAGAACAAATTCTTGCATGGCAATTGCGGGATCTACGCCAGTTTCAATTAGCTGATCTCTGTTTAACCCGGGTACCGCGACGGTTTCAGGTATGAATTTATCCGAAATAGGCTTGAGTTCCCGGTAAAAACTAATTTCGGGAGAACCGACAACACATGCGCCAAACGACATCATTGAATAATCACCCGGGATTGGACCGTCAGTTTCGATATCTACTGATATGTATATTTCTTTTTTCAAGACTTTGGCCTCCTTTGGATGCTGAAAGTATGCTAATGTAGTAAATATTTATTGTCAAAAAATTCTCCTCCAAGTTCTCCCTAAATTCTCCCCAAATTCTCCCTAAATTTTTCCTTCCTCTTTCTCATTCGCTCGAATGGTTGAATGAGTATGGATATCGTGATAGAATCAACAGGACGGTGAGATATGAAAGATAATATAAAAGCAACGGAAAGAATTTTGAAAGCCCTAGCCAACAGGCGCAGGTTGGCCATTGTTAAATATCTAAAAAAAGAAAAAGAAGCGACTGTCGGCGATATTGCCGAAGAAATCAAAATATCTTTTACGGCCACCTCAAAACATCTGGGAGTGCTGGCCGCCGCCGACATTACGGAGAAAGAACAGAGGAGTTCGGAGATGTGGTATCGTCTTTCTTCGGAATGCCACCACATAGCCAAATATATTTCACATTCGCTCGAATAGTTGAATGGGTTGAGGGTCTTTTAATAGATTTTATGATTTTATAATTTCATGATTTTATGATTTCACGGCGGATATTTATAAAGACAGACAATATGAATAACTCAAACAAAAATTTTCTGATGACTCCCGATAAAGGGTTTTCTAATGGGATTTATCAGGAGTTGATAATGGAGCATGCGAGGAATCCGCGGAATGTCGGGGTGATTTACGGCACAAAAAAGATTTCGGCTAAAAATCCTTTTTGCGGGGATGAGGCGGAGATTTTTTTAAAAATTAAAAACGGCAAAATCGCCGACATTAAATATCAGATTCAGGGGTGTATTTTATCGCGGGCGGCTCTGTCAATTTTTTCGGAACACATCAAAGGCAGGCCCATTTCTCTTATCAAAAAAATCAAAAACGAAGATATTTTTAAAATGGTCGGCGGGACCCCCTCGCCATCTCGCCAAAATTGCGTTTTGTTTGGACTTGAGGCCGTAAAACTTGCTCTTGAAAGGGGTGGGATATAAAATTGAAGAATGGCCGAGGGCAAAGAAATCTCTAAAATAGAAATTGACCGGGAGCTTTGTATAGGTGCTGCTAGCTGTGTGGCGATAGCACCGGGCGTATTCGCGCTTGACCAGGAAAATAAGGCCTATATCGTGGATAAAAACGCGGCGGACTTTGAAACCATACTGAACGCCGCGAAATCCTGCCCCACAAAAGCGATTATTTTATACGACGAAGAAGGCAAGCAGATATTTCCGGAATAATGCGATACCAATATACAAATGCATACGAATTATACAAATAAATTATTAGTATTATTAGCATAAATTCGCATATTAGCATCGATTTTATATGAAACACGAACTTCCAAAATTACCATACGATTATTCCGCGCTTGAGCCGTATATTGACGCGCGTACGATGGAAATTCATTATTCCAAACATCATCAGGCCTATGTTGATAAATTAAACGCAGCTTTGGAAAAGTATCCCGCCCTGCAGGAAAAATCAGTTGAAGAGTTGCTAAAGGATTTAAATTCAATTCCGGAAGATATCAGAACGGCCGTTCGCAATCACGGCGGAGGACATTTTAACCACTCTATCTTCTGGCGAACGATGAGTCCGCCGGCCCTGAGAGCATCGAAGGGCGGTCTTATGGAACCGTCGGGCGCGCTGGCTGACGGAATTGATAAAGAATTCGGCAGATTTTCGGATTTCAAAGAGAAATTCGCCGCGGCCTCCATAGGAGTTTTTGGCAGCGGTTGGGCGTGGCTTGCTCTGAGCGAGCAAGGCGAGTCGAAGAGCTTGTCCATTATGACAACGCCGAATCAAGACAGTCCGATTTCACAGGGCCTTATTCCGCTTTTAGGAATTGATGTTTGGGAGCACGCGTATTATCTGAAATATCAAAATCGCAGAGCGGAATATGTTGATGCTTGGTGGAATGTTGTAAATTGGCAGGAGGTTGAAAGACGATTTTCAATTTAACAACGCAAAATTAACTTTCTTATGACAGTGCTCCAAAACTTGAAAATTATAGTCGTTTTGTTCACGAAAAATAACGCTCCATCGTTCCTCCCTCGCTGCGCTCAGGAATTTCCTACTCGCTATTTTTCGTTTCAAAACTCTTTAATTTTCAAAGTTTTTCCGCAAGCCAACGAAAGTTAATTTTGCGTTGTTATTCAAAATGGAATCACGCATAAAAGAAATTTTGGACAAGGAAGTAAGACCGATGCTCGCTATGCATTTGGGCGATTTGGAATTTGCCGGTTTTGAAAACGGAGTTGTAAAATTACGGCTCAAAGGCAATTGCCAAGGGTGCCCCTTGAGCATCGTTACGCTTAAAGCTGGTATTGAGAAAATATTAAAATCAAAAATTCCGCAAATCCAAAGCGTTGAAGAAGCATAAACCTCCACACCAATTGAGCAATTTTTTATTTTGCGCCAGAGGCGCTATTGCTCAATTGGTGTGGGGGTAAAAAAACCCGCCACTCTATCAGAGCGGCGGGACTTGAAATTCGCGTTTGAAAATTATTATGGTTTTGCCCATTCAAAAAGGGCTCTAAGAGTTTCTTCGTCCGGTTCTTCGGGCTTTGCTAATCGTTCATATCTTTTTTCCCGACGTTTTATTTTTCTCCAATGGTCGGAAAGATGGCCAATTGCCGGATTTTCGAAGATTTTTCGGTGATTGCGATACATGGTTTCCGGCAAGAAGCTAGCATCAAACCAGCGCGATTCGTCCACTTCTTCTTTATAATGTTTTCTGGGTATGCCGACCGCTTCCGTTGAGCAGAAATATATGACTCTATGTATGATTTTGTCCGGATAAGTCACAATATCGTAAGAAAGCAGGTTAAGAATTTCCAGTTCCTCTTTTTCAACGCCCGTTTCGCTTTTTACTTCCACGCAAAGTTTTTCGCGAAGAAGCATGTCTCTTGCCCCGCGGCTAAGATCACTCCATAATATACATTTTTTTTGCTGCAACCGTTGTAACTCTTCAAAAATTTGGTCTAATACGTTTATAAAGTCGCTATATTTGAAAAGGCGATTTAACATTGTAGTCCAATCTTCCGGTTCCTCTGTTTTTTGCTGTGTTTCTAACCAATTCCCTTGTTTTTTACCCAATATAAATTGTAAACGTTCAAGTAGAGCAGAAGTTGATGTTCTGCCGCCAGGAATACCAACACCCAACGGTTTTCCTTTATAGGCATTGTTGTTAACAAGTAAAACCTGTGAAAATTTTGGCTCAAATATAGCTCCTGCAACATGTATTTCCGCGCCATCGGGAATTTCAATAATGTTCATTTTTTTCTCCCCATGCTTTTGTGAGCTGAATTGTTGACAAAATAACCACTTCCGCTTACAATTATATATATAAGCGGATAAAAAGTCAAGTAAATTGGGTAAATGGAAAATCTGACAAAAACACAATTAGTTTTGCTGGTTCTTTTGGTGAGTTTTATAACTTCGCTTGTTACCGGCATTGTCAGCGTGACTTTGGTTAATCAGGCGCCGGCTCCAATAACCCAAACCATCAATCGGGTGATTGAGAAAGTGATAGACAATAAGTCGGATAACCAAAAGCAAAATTCGGATTTTATTATTACTTCGGAAGGTTTAATTATCAAGCTTGTTGCCGACACTTTGCCGGCGGTGGTCAGCATTACCGCTTCCAAAGACGTTCCGGTCATAGAACAATATTTCATCAATCCCTTTGAAAACGATGATTTCTTCCGGCGGTTTTTTTCAGGAGAGATGCCGCAGATTTTAGTTCCGCAATACCGCCAAAAAGGAACTGAAAAAAGGCAGATTTCAGCCGGCTCCGGATTTTTTGTAACTGAGGATGGATATCTGGTCACCAATCGCCACGTGGTTGAAGATAAAACCGTTGAATACACGGTTTTAATGAACGACGGCCGGAAAATGAAGGCTGAAGTTTTGGCGCGAGATTCGGTTCAGGACGTCGCGATTTTGAAAGTGGACGGCGGCGGGTTTGCTTTTATTTCGCTTGGAAATTCAGACAATCTTAAAGTCGGTCAGACAGTCGTGGCCATCGGCAACGCTCTTGGTGAATTTCAAAATACGGTTTCAGTCGGAGTCATCGCCGGACTTAGCCGGACGATCGTCGCTTCCGGATCCGCTTCCGGCCCTGAAGTTTTGCAGGAAGTAATCCAAACCGATGCCGCGATCAACCCTGGAAATTCCGGCGGTCCGCTGCTGGATTCGGCCGGACGGGCCATCGGCATTAATACTGCTGTCGCCTCCGAAGCCCAGAGCATCGGATTCGCTTTGCCGATAAATTCCGTGAAAAAAGCCGTCTCGGACGTACGCGATTTCGGAAAGATAAGCTATGCCTATCTGGGCGTTCATTATCTTTCAGTTACGCCGCAAATTAAAGAAGAAAAGAAATTGTCGGTTGATTACGGCGCGCTCTTGATTGCGGGCGAAGGCCGGACCGCGATTATAAACAATTCTCCGGCGCAGGCCGCAGGCCTGAAAGAAGGTGATATAATATTAGAGTTCGGCGGCGTGAGAGTGAATAAAGATAACACTTTAGCCAAATTGATAAGCCAAAGGAGAGTGGGTGAAAAAGTGGAATTGAAAGTATTGCGCAACGCCGAAGAATTAAAAGTGGAAGCGGAACTTGTTGAACGCCCGCAAAATCTTTAAAAATTAGATATTAGTAATTAGAAATTTTTTGAAATATGCCTCCATTCGGTCAATTCACCATAAAAGCCCAGGAAGCCGTTCGTCGAGCGCACGAACTGGCTATTGAGCGCGGCCAAAATCAAGTGGATGCCCTGCATCTTTTAGCCGCCCTGATTTTGCAGGAAGAGGGCATAGTCAATTCCATTTTGGAAAAAATGGATGTTGATTTAAACGATTTGATCGATTCGGCGATGTCGGCTTTGGATTCTAAAATAAGATCAAATGTCTTAATGCCGTCAAGCCAGATGTTTTTAAGCCAGGAGTTCGGTCGCATACTTGATGTCGCCTATCGCATAACGCAATCAATGAAAGACGAATTTATTTCAACCGAACATCTGTTTTTGGCTATTTTTGACGTGCCTTCAAAAGCGCAGAATATTCTTTCGGCCAATCATCTCCAGCGCGAAGAAGTCAAAAGGATGCTTGAAGAATTGAGAGGGTCGGGCAGAGTGACCGACCTTGAGCCGGAAACAAAACTAAAGGTGCTTGAGCGTTACGGCCGCAATCTGACTCATCTTGCCCGCGAGGATAAATTGGATCCGGTTATCGGCAGAGACCAAGAAATCAAGCGCATTATGCAAATATTGAGCCGCCGGACAAAAAATAATCCGGTTTTAATCGGTGAAGCCGGAGTGGGCAAAACCGCGGTCGTGGAGGGGTTGGCGCGCAAAATTTCCGCAAACGATGTTCCCGACGCCCTGAAAGATAAAGAATTGGTCGCGCTGGATTTGGCGTCATTGGTTGCCGGCACGAAATACCGCGGAGAGTTTGAAGAGCGTTTGAAAGCGGTTATGCGCGAAATTGAAAAAGCCGAAGGCAAAGTTATTCTTTTCATTGATGAATTGCACACCATTGTCGGCGCCGGAGCCGCCGAAGGAGCGATTGACGCTTCAAATATGCTAAAGCCGGCGCTGGCTCGCGGAGAATTGCATGCCATAGGCGCCACCACGATAAAGGAATATCAAAAATACATTGAGCGCGACCCGGCCTTAACCCGAAGGTTTCAGCCGGTCTATATTGAAGAGCCGACGCAGGAGGACGCGGTCGCGATTTTACGCGGCATAAAAGAGCGTTACGAAATTCATCACGGGGTGCAGATAACCGATGCCGCCCTGCAATCGGCGGTGCAACTTGCCTCGCGTTACATAACCGACAGATTTCTGCCCGATAAAGCCGTTGACCTGATGGACGAAGCCGCGTCCGCCCTGCGCCTGGAATTAGACAGCATGCCCGGAGAATTGGAAAAAACCAGAAACGACATTATGAAATTGGAAATTGAAAAAGAGGCCCTGAAAAAAGAGGAAACGCCCGCCGGCAAGTCAAAAATAAAAAAACTGCAAAAAGAAATAGAGGGTTTTCGCGAAAAGACATCCGGAGTGGAATTAAAATGGAAAAATGAAAAAGAGACGATAGCCAATATCCGCCGCCTTAAAAAGGATTTAGACGTGTTGCGCCAGGAAGCGGAAGCCGCCGAACGCTCGGCCGATTTATCCAAAGTCGCCGAAATTCGCTACGGCCGCGTGCCGGAAACCGAGAAGCAATTAAAGGCGGAAGAACAGCGCTTGCGTAAGCTTCAATCATCGCGGAGCATTTTAAAACAAAAGGTGGAGCCGGAAGACATCGCGCAAGTTGTCGCGCGCTGGACCGGAATTCCCGTAACCAATCTTTTGGAGGCGGAAGTCAAAAAATTGCTTCGCACGGAAATTGAATTGGAAAAAAAGGTGGTTGGCCAGAGCGAAGCCATCTCCAAAATAGCCAACGCCGTAAGGCGTTCTCGCGCGGGAATCGGCGACCCCCTAAGGCCCATCGGCTCTTTTATGTTTTTGGGCCCTACCGGAGTGGGTAAAACGGAATTGGCCAGGCGTCTGGCCGAGTTTATGTTTAACGATGAAAAAGCGCTTATCCGCGTTGATATGTCTGAATATATGGAAAAGCACGCGGTCTCCAAAATTATCGGCTCTCCGCCGGGATATGTCGGCTATGAAGAAGGCGGGCAATTATCGGAACTTATCAGGCATAGGCCCTATGCCGTGGTGCTTTTTGATGAAATTGAAAAAGCCCATCCCGAAGTTTTCCATATTATGCTTCAGATTCTGGATAACGGCCGTCTGACCGACGCCAAGGGCCGGATGGTGAATTTCAAAAACACCGTTGTCATAATGACTTCCAATGTCGGTTCGGAATTTGCCAAAGAACTCGGCCGCCTGGGCTTTGAGACCGCTGAAGAAAAAGAAATTGACGGCAATCGCGGAAAAGATTTGAGAGAAAAAATTGTGCAATCGCTTGAGCAGAGATTCCGTCCGGAATTTTTAAACCGGCTTGATGATATAATTATTTTCAATCCTTTGGGACGCGAAGAAATAGCAAAAATAGTGGATATTCAGCTTAATGAGGTTAGAGGACGGTTGGCTGAAAAAGGCATTGGTTTTGAATTGACCGGCAAAGCCAAAGATTATTTGGCTCGCGAGGGTTATGAGCCGAATTTCGGCGCGCGGCCGCTGAAGCGTTTGATTCAGTCCAAAATTTTAAACGCCATTGCCGAGCGCATGATCGCCGGTTCCGCCAGAGCCGGAGATAGATTAGTTATTGATGAAAAAGGCGGAGAAATTGAACTAAAAACAAAAACCGAATCAGTAAAAAGGGCTTCAAAAAGAGTTAAAAGCGTTGTATAGTGGTTTTGGTATTTTAATCGCATGGGTGGCGGAGTGGTCAATCGCACTTGGCTGTAAACCAAGCGCCCTATGGGCTTCGGGGGTTCGAATCCCTCCCCATGCACACGAACAAAGTGAGTGGCAATAGCTTGACATGATAAGACAGATATGCTATACTTCTAGCAGTAAGTTAAAATAGCACCTTGTGAATTTTGGCCTATTTTCCTACGACACAATAGCTTAGAAATTTTATTTTCTTGGTTGCTGTGTCGTAGGAACTCAACCCCAACCATGAAAGGAGATGCCGCAATGCCAGAGACCGCGACGGAAAAGCCGAAGGAGGACAGGTTCGGGGGCGACCAGTTCCCGATCCACTACGAGGGTGGCAACCTGCGGGTTTTCACGAACCCGGCGGGCGAACTCTTCGTGGTGGACATCCTATCCGGCGCGACGATACGGATCAGCTCGTACCGCCATCCGAAAGGTGGACTCGAGTTCACCACCGATGCACTGGTCGAGCCCATTCGAGTCACCAACATGATCGGATGGCGCGTCGGTCCTCGCTAGGCCAACCAACCCCAACCGCCGAGCTTCGCGCTCGGTCAGAACCCATCAGGTCGCAATCTGGTGGGTTTCTTCTTTTTGATTTTTTGTTGACAGCTTCCCAAAAAATATTATAATAGCGTTGGAATTCTTTAAAGTTTGATGGAGGAATATGCCGTGGCCGGAGGCGTCGGTACGGGCCTATTTGTTATCGGCAAGTGCGCTTGCTGCGATTTTGATCATCTTGAAGAAATAGATTTTCGAGAAGGGCCCACAGAAGCAATTCTTAAAGAAGCCGAACAATATATCCGCTCTTTGCACAAAGAAACCGAATGTAACGCAACCATTGCCATGGGTTTCATCCAAAATGAACCTTATAGAAATGACTTGGTCGGCAAAAGAAGTCCGGGACTTGCCAATAAAACTTGGCCCACAAAAGTTGGAAAATATACGATCCAAACAGCATTTTAGACCCTTTTTTGTTTGTCTTGACTTTCATTATGTAATACACTGTTATTAATGATATCGGAATCATGGTGAAAACCCTGTAAATCCGGTAACCCTGCCACGAGGGAATCGTGGTAATCCAGCACCTTAAGGAGACAAAATAATGAAGGCCAAGAAGCTCCTCGGCTATCTCGTTTTCCTGCTTATCGCTTCGGCGTTCGTCACGGTGATCGATTATTTCATCGGCGTCAAGTTCACCGATGTCGGTGCGTGGGCCCAGTTCACCCACAAGCTGACCTATATACTCTTTGGAAGCGCTTTTTATTACATGAATAAATGGCTCTGCACATAACCAGCCACGAGATGAGCGTTCTGACCAATCCTAACCGGCCGAGCTTCGCGCTCGGTCAGAACCCACCAGGTCGCAATCTGGTGGGTTTCTTCTTTTTGATTTTCTCTTAAATTTTTCATAAAATACATTTTGAAAGCACTTTATATTTTGCGTTGAGGAAGGAGAATGGCGATGCGCCTCGTCTTTCTTTGGATGGCGGCGGTATTTTTATCGGTTTTCATTTTTAATTATTTGGAAGCCGGCATTAAAATCGGCTCAACCGAACCCCCTCGTTTTGAGGTCGGAGATGAATGGATTTTTATTGACCGGAGAAACACCAGCGAAATATCTTTGAAGATGATTAAGGAGCAAGGCGATATTTATGTTTTTGAAGAGACGACTAAAATCGGAAGCGGACAAATTAATTACGACAGTCAATTGAATCGGATCGGGGGAGATAAAAAACTGGATTTCCCGCTTTATCCGGGTAAGAAATGGTCTTGGCGAAAATGGAGCCGGGCGGCGCTTGTGAAAGCAGATTTTGAAGTTTTGGCGGAAGAAACGCATCGTGTCCCCGCCGGTGTTTTTAAGGCGCTGAAAATCCGCGCGGTAATAGACGCGTACTTTCTCGGCCTCAAACACTCTTGGCGCGGCACAATATTTTATTGGTACGCTCGGTGCGCGGGGAATATTATTGATGTCGCGCCCGATTTCAAAAGCAGTGAAATTATTCCGATGTCGCTTAAATCCTATAAATTCCAAAATGCTCCGAATGAGTGCGGCTGATAGGGCGAATCTTTGATTCGCCCGTTTTTTATTGTAAAGTGGGAAAAGGCCGGAGTAGTTCAGTGGCAGAACGCATTCTTGGTAAGAATGAGGTCGGGAGTTCGATTCTCCCCTCCGGCTCAAGTTGATTTTTTATTATTTTTTGTTAAAATAAGACATTATGCCGCAACCGAACTTATTCAAACTAAAATGCTCCGTTTGCAAACGGGGGAACTATTACAGCACCAAAAACAAGAAAAAAGTTGAGCGAAAAATTGAGCTCAAAAAGTATTGCAAATGGTGCAAGAAACATACGCTTCATAAGGAATCTAAAATCACTGCTTGATTTTTGATATATTTATTATATGAGGAGTTTCCTTGTGCCATTTGCCCGAAAGGGGGTCGGGGAAAACTGTAGTTTTCCCCGTGTAGGAAAACAGCGAGCGGAGCGAGCGCCAGAAACCGAGAGGTGTCTGGGGAGCGCGAGCGAATCCCTTGAGGTGAGCGAGCCGCGACGCAAATGGTGCAAAAAGCATACTTTGCACAAAGAAGCCAAAATAACGGCTTAATCTTATTTTTTCGCAAGGGGGGGTGTGGTTCAATGGCAGAACGTCGGTCTCCAACCCCGCAGCTGCGAGGCGATTCCATAAAGTTGATTAAAAATTTTAAGGGAGCTTAGTTAAGTGGTATAACGGCGGTCTCCAAAACCGCGGTCGGGGGTCCGATTCCCTCAGCTCCCGCAAAGATCTCCAACCCCGCAGCTGCGGGGCGATTCCTTGCATCCCTGCCAAAAAGGATTTATCAATAAGGGCAAAAGAATTTTTTTCATAAGAGTTAGGGTCAAAAATAGCTTGCAACAAAGGTGTTTCTTATTGCCAACGAACTTGACAGAATAGTTGCACTATGCTATACTTTTGATAGTTTCATTGGATAGTCCAGTGGGACTGTATTCCAACCAGTCGACCACGGAACGGATAGGCCCAGAAAGCCTGACGAAATCCTGGCGACACAAAGAGAGGAGAAGCATCATGTCGGTCAACGTGTACTTGAAGGGCAACAAAGTTCAGGAGCTCGAGGGCTTCACAACCAGGAAGAGGTGGGGTGGGAAACCGCCTCAGGAGTGGGACGAGCACGAGATTTCCGGCGTCAAGCTCTTACGTGACAAGGGGCGTTGGTATATCTCCCTCGGCAAACTGACCGACCCGATTCCTGAGGCAGTAACGGACATCGTTGATGAGGTCTCGCTTCACGAATACGCGGATACCCAACGAGAAATTGGCATCTACCGTCACAAGTCGGCAGAAGCGGAGGTTGACAAGAGCGGTGGCGGCAGGATGATCCGCATCAGAGCGAAGAGGATGGAGGATTTGCTCGAGCTTTACCGCAAGATCAGGGTCGGCTCCATCCGTCCCGAACAGAGCTACGAAGGACAGCAAGGCGGTATGTCCCGCGCCGAGCTCGAGGCGGAACTCGGGCGGATGCAGTCAGGCACCAGAAATCTCGAGGGCCTGAAGGTTGATCTGGATGAGCTCTGCCTTGAGCTCAAGAACGGCTGGCCGTTCTGTGCCAAGGCGACGGCGAGGGAAAAAATCCGCAGAATCCTCAATAAGCGCCGCGTCTAGCGGTCCACGAGGGGTGCAGCACTTAGCTGCGCCCCTCCTTTTATTTCCAGAAAGAAAATTTGCCGCTAAACCAGTAAATTTTCTAATCATTTTCAAATATATCCCGCCAAAATTTTTCGCCCAAAAACGCCCGCTTTTACGGAGCGATTATTTATGTTAAGGTCAGAATTGGAATATTGCAAAGACATTAGGGAGACGCTCCATGCCGGTGTCTGCCGATCAAGAATTAAAAAATCTTGAATGGTTTTTGCTTGAAGAGTGTATTTTGACACAAGAGGTTACGCGGGGAGATCCTAAAGGGTGCCGGCTAGAGGCAATTGAGATGTTTGAGCTTGCGCGGGAGAATTTAAGTGTTTTTGAATCGTTTCGGGATGAGCCGGAGTCCCATGTTGAATCTGCTATTGAAGGCGCTCTTGATGTATTGTGGGATAAGTTGAAAGCCCTGTTTGAACTTAGCAAGGAATTGGGTGTTTCGGGTAGCGAATGTATTGAAAAAGCGCTTGCGGCCGAAACACTTGACTATACTGATGAAATAGCAAAACTTTTATCTCCCGGTTTGGCTTATAAGGGAGACGAAAGAAAATATCCGGAGGCCTACGATGAGTTAAGGAAAGAAATAATCCGGCTTTTTTGCAGAAAATATATTTTGCAGGAGATTTTCAGCATCCGTGGAATTGAGCGTTTCTCCGGGAGGTCGGAATGAGGCGAAGAATTTTTGAAGAGCAAGGTCGGGACAAAAAAATCTTAATGTTGGATTTGAATAACACTCTGCTTAACGATTTTAAAATATGGCGTTTGGCTACGGATGTGTTGTTTAGGATATTCGGCAAAGAGCCGCCGACAACGGAAGAATTCTTTAAAAAATATAGAGGCCCCGTGGTAGATACTTATCGCGCTTTCGGGATTAAAATTACTTCTGAAGAAATTCATAAAATTTTTGACAGCGTTTATGAAGCGCATAGAAATGATTTCAGTTTAGCTCCCGGCGCCTACGACCTTCTTTTCACTCTGCCCAGGAAGGGATTTATTATTGTTTTGGTTACGGCCTGTGGCCGCGAGACCGCGATGAATTTGCTTGAGAAATTTGAAATCCAAAACGCTTTTGACCATCTGGAATTCGGAGCGGGCGATAAGTTCGCGGCCATTAAGCGTCTAATGCTTCGCGAAAGAGCTGAGGCCGGGAATTGTTTTTATGTCGGCGATTCTCCTTCGGATATGATGCATGCCAAGAGAGCCGGCGTGCGCGCGGTCGCGTTTCTCAACGGAAATATTCCCGAAGATTTGGTTTTAGCAGAAATGCCAGATTATAACGCGCGCGATTTTAAAGAACTTTTGATTATGCTTGAAGCGTGGGATGTTCTGGAAAATTTTAGATCCCCCCGGTTTTAGTTGCGGCTTCAATTTTGATAAAGACGGAGAATGTTCTCCGTCTTTTCTTTTGGCATAAATTTGCTATACTCCATCAAGAAGTTTTGATCCTTGATGAAGATAAAAAGGGGACTCAAATGTGGTCAAAGATAAAACGGGCGATTCTTAAAGACCCCCTGTCCACTAAAGCGATATCGCATGAACGATTGACCAATCCGCAGGGACTGGCCATATTCAGCGCAGACCCGATTTCTTCAACCACGTACGCGACTGAAGAAATTCTGCTGGTTTTAGCGGCCGTGGGTACCGCCGCGTCTTACATTTCAATACCAATGGCTCTCGCGATTGTATGCCTGATTTTGATCGTCGTTATATCCTATAGGCAGGTTATCAAGGCCTACCCTCAAGGAGGGGGCGTTTATAATGTTGCCAAAAAAAATTTGGGAGAATTTCCGGCGCTGCTGGGAGCCGCATCACTTATGGTGGACTACATTTTAACTGTCGCGGTTTCTGTTACCGCGGCAGTCGCGGCATTGACTTCCGCGTTTGAGGAATTTTTGCCGTATCGCGTAGTTATCGGTATAGCAATAATCATTTTTCTGGCTTGGGGTAATTTACGAGGCACCAGAGAATCGGGCAGAATGTTTTCTTTGCCAACCTATGCTTTTATTGTTGTTTTTTTGGGAATGATTGGCTATGGCTTTTGGCGCTATGCGGCGGGAACATTTCCGGTTATTTCATACGGCGAATCGGTCCAGCCCCAGATGATCAACGCTATCGGCATATTTCTTATACTTCGCGCTTTTGCTTCGGGTTGCACGGCTCTTACCGGAATTGAGGCGACTTCCAACGGCGTGCAGGCGTTTAAGCCGCCGGAAGGAGAAAACGCGCAAAAAACAATGCTGCGAATGGGTTTGATTCTTGGAAGTATATTTCTTGGGATTACTTTTCTCGCATCCTGGGCGCATGTTCAGCCAATGGAAGGGGAAACGGTTGTATCCCAGATAGCGCGGGCGCTTTTCGGCAAGACAGCTCCTTACTTTATAATTCAGGCATCTACTCTTTCAATTTTGTTTTTGGCGGCCAATACGCCGTTTGCCGATTTTCCGAGAGTGGCTTCGCAGTTGGCGCGAGACGGATATTTTCCCCAGCAGTTTTTGAACCTCGGCTCCCGTCTGGTTTTTGCCAACGGCATCATAGTTTTAGCTGTTATGTCGGCATTTCTTTTGTTCGTTTTCGGCGGCAGGGTCCACGCGCTTATACCGCTTTACGCCGTGGGCGTTTTTCTCGGTTTTTCGCTGTCGCAGTTCGGCATGATTAGGCACTGGAAGAGAATCGGCGGGCACAAAAGAAATATAGCCATCAACGCTTTAGGTTGTTTTGCGACCACGATTGTTTTTCTGATTGTGCTTTCCACCAAGTTTATACACGGCGCCTGGTTTCTCATTCCCGCTATCGCCTCAATCATCTTTTTTATGACGAAGGTGAAGCGCCATTACGCGAGAGTTGAAGCTATTTTTTCTTTGGATAATACCGCCATACCGAGGATCGCGTCTAAAAAAACCATAGTAGTTCTGGTTTCCAATGTTGGCATTTCTTCATACGCCATACAACACGCAAAATCATTACGGCCGGTCAGTCTTATGGCGTTTCATGTAGCAATTGATAATGAAGGCGCTGAAAAAATAAGACAAGAATGGGAGAAGAGTTTTCCGGACATAAAGCTTACCGTTTTTATCTCTGAATATCGGGACTTGATTTCGCCCGTGCTTGGTTTTCTTAAAAGCATTGAAGACCTGTGGCGGGACGATTCGGTCATGGTGTTAATACCGGAGTTTATTCCCAAAAAGTTCTGGCACAGGTTTTTGCATAATCAGACAGGGTTAAGAATTCGGCTGGCAATTGAGGGAGCCAAGGATATGAATATAGAAATTCTGGAATTGCCGGTAAAAGAAAGCATGCTTCTGTGGGACGATTCTCCGACGATTAAATTAATAGAAGATATGCACAAGTGAGTTTGCGCCGTTGTTCTTTAAGAGTATAATCATAAGAGGATATGAAAAACCCCGCCCGGCGGGGTTTTCAAATTTTAATAAATTTTTATTTCATGAGCACTCATAAAAATTTGGCAGAGGGCCTAACTTTTGACGATGTTTTATTGGTCCCGAAGAAATCTCGGGTCTTTTCGCGTCGCGATGTTTCTTTAAAAGCTAATTTTTCAAAAAACATAGAACTTTCTCTGCCCTTGGTTTCGGCGAATATGGATACCGTGACCGAATCCAGGATGGCCAGGTTTCTCGCCGAGGTCGGAGGCATCGGAATAATTCACCGCTTTTTGACGGTTGAAAGAGAAGTTGAGGAAGTTAAAAAAGTTAAAAGAGCGGAAAATGTCGTCATAGACGACCCCTATACGATTTTTCCGCATCAATCTATTGCCGAGGCCCGGGATCTAATGGCTAAGGCCGGCGTTTCGGGCCTTTTAGTGGCGGATGACAAGAAAAAATTAGTCGGCATTTTAACTTCGCGCGATCTTTTATTTGAGGGGGAAAACGGCAAAAAAGTAAGCGAAATTATGACCAAAAAAGTTGTTTCGGCTCCTGTCGGGGTTTCGCCGGCAAAAGCGAAAGAAATTTTGCATAAATATAGAATTGAGAAACTGCCGATTGTTTCAAAAAGCGGCGTTGTTAAGGGACTTATTACTCTGAAAGATATTTTAAAAAAGAGTCGGAATCCGTTTGCGTCAAAAGACAAAAAGGGCCGGCTTTTGGTGGCGGCCGCAATCGGCGTTAAAGATGACGCGCTAGAGCGCGCCAAAGCTCTCTTAGAAGCCGGAGCGGACGCCATAGTCGTTGACATTGCTCACGGCCATAACATAAGAGCCCTTGAAATGGTGAAAATTTTAAAGAAAAAATTCGCAGGTATTGAAGTTGTCGCCGGAAATGTGGCCACTCCGGAAGGCGTCCTTGATTTGATTAAAGCCGGAGCCGACGCGGTCAAAGTAGGCATTGGACCGGGAGCGGCTTGCACCACAAGGGTGGTTACGGGAGTGGGCGTTCCGCAGCTAACGGCCGTGCTAAATTGCGTTGGGTCCGCTTCAAAATTCGGCATTCCTGTCATTGCCGATGGCGGAGTAAAAAATTCAGGGGACTTTTCCAAGGCCTTGGCCGCCGGCGCGGATACCGTGATGGCCGGTTCGCTTTTTGCCGGCACCGACGAAGCGCCCGGAGAATATATTATGGAAGACGGGCAGTCGTTTAAGCTTTTTCGCGGAATGGCCTCGCGCGATGCGGCGGAGGACAAAAATAAATTAGACGGAATTGACCCCTTGACCGCGCTTGAGGCAGGCGGTTTTTCGCGCTTGCCCGAAGGCAAGGCCGGCCGCGTGGCTTACAGCGGCTCTGCCAAAAATGTTGTCGGCGACTTAATCGGCGGGCTTCGTTCGTCAATGAGTTATTTGGGCGCCAAAAATCTTAAAGAATTTCGCAGGAACGCCGAATTCATAAAAATAACCCAGGCCTCTTTCAAGGAAGGCCAAGCAAGGAATTAAAATCGGGTCTTGACAGCCGCGCTTTCGGCGTGGCTGGTTTTATTTTATTTTATTTTTTTGCCGGGGAGTTTTATAATTAAGCCAGATTTGATTTGTTCGTTGACAAACAAAAAAGGAGAAATGAGGTGTCCGACCAAAAAAGCACGAAAAATCCTGTAAAAGATTTGTGGGATAAAATTGGAAAAAGAATGTCCGAACTGATCAAAGACGGAACTCTCAAAAAAATAGGCGCGGATGAACTTTGTGAACTGATTCAAAAAGAGTTTGCCGAATCCTTTGGCGCTCTGGGTTATGATTTTTCCAAAAAGAAGTTTGCGTGCAAGTTAGACAAATTTATCTGGACAAGCGATGTAGACAAAGCCCTGCGCAGAGTTGTGCGCGAGAGGATTGGTCTTGAGACCTTTTATTCTTCGTTTCCCAATATTCCGATGGAGATGGTGAAAGCGCGCGAGAGGTGGCACAAGGGAATAAGCAGTGCCTATCGCGAGGCTCGCCAAAATCAAACCGGTATTTTCAGGATTAGAGCCGATGTAAGTTTGACTGAGCTGAAAAAAATAAAAATACCCCGCTCTTCATGCAAAAAACCCGTGAACATCCCCTCTGAAAATAACCGCACCAACTGGCATATAATGTGTCTTAACGGGTCAAACATCGGCGTGCTTTATCCGGAGTCGGATATTGTTGGCAACCCCGTGCGCAGAGCTCTTTCGGACGCGGACTTCAGGGGTGATGACACAATCATACTTACAAATATTTTGGTGATGGATCTGAAAAAAGCGGGCGGACCGCAAAAGCTTGGCCGGATGCTTGCCTTGGGCGACAACATAAATCCGGATGTTTTCGCGTCCCCCTCGTACAGAGAGCGGGTAAAAGAAATTCTCGCAAACAGCCCCATGGATAAAATAATTTATCGCACAGCCGAAGATCTTCTTGATGACCTGCTCGCCGGCTGGAAAAAAATTTTTACAAAGCCGGACAAAAGACTGGAGTATGACAGACCGATACATGTTGTTTTGGGAATAAACGAGGAAGATCTGATTAAGACGATAGCATATTGGGAAATTAACTTTCAGACTAAGCAAAGGCAGGACGAGCTGAGGAGTGAGATCTCAACTATAAAAAGCGGAATAAAAAAGGCGGACAAAGCAAGAAATTTTAAACATGCCAACAAACTGGAAACAGAACTTCTGATTACCCAAAAAGAACTCGCGTTAACGACAGTCACTCAAGTCGCGACCCAAGAGGGGCATAGATTTGTTGATTATGCCAAGTCGCTTGTGGTTAACAAAATTGAGCGCGCGATTCCAAATTCCAAAGTCATTGGAATGGGGACGACTTACATAAGCATTGGAAATTCAGGGACAATTGAAATCAACATACCAGAGCACGACAGAGTTACCGACACTTTACTTGCCAATTACTGCAAACAATACGGCCCCAAGGTTTTGCGCGAAGATATGGCAAAAACCGTGGTAATCTGCCATCCGTATTCGCTAAATCCGCGTATGACCGAGCGGCAAGTTGACAAAGACGGCAAGCGCGGCTCAAGCAAGGTCTTTGTAGCGCCTATCTGTGTTGATGACGCTTGCATCCGCCGTTCAATGGAGCATACGGTCCGCAAGGTACACAATGTAGCCAAGATGGCGCACAGCGAACAAGCCCGAACCGGTGTTTTGCGCCTCAATTGCGTAAACGGCTTGGTTGAGGGCGATATTATTCCTTTGGAAGCGCTAGAGTCGTTTGAGGAAGATAAGTACAAGAAAGTAAGAGCCGGACGAAAGAAAGAAAAAGAATTTTATTCGGTTGGCCCCAAATACATTTGGAGAATGTATGGCTCTGACCCGCACTGGGGCGGGCGCTCCAAAGAGATGGTAAGTTGCAAAGACACGGGCGAGCGTCTTGGAATGGTTGAGGCCGTATTTCAGATGATGAGAAAAGCCGGTTTGACCAAAAATCTTTCCATGCCGGTTCATACCTTCTCTGTTCCCGATGACCCGGTTCAAGGGCAGAATTTCAACGCGAGGGTGGAACCGCACCCGCACCAGCTTCCGCCTCACAAAATAGAGCAGTATGTGCACAATATGCGTCTTCAGGCAGAACGGGCCTCTGACGCGGGAGAAGTGCGAAGAATTCTTAATTCGATTGACGATTTTTATAAATACCAAATTGAGAAGCGTGGTTCGGATTTTCCTCTTGACCAGATGTTTCAGATGATAGAAAGACACGTTGAATCGTATGTTGATGTGTTCGCGGCTATTCTGCGTCGGGCTGAGAAGGCCGGCTTGATTGTCCGCGGAGTGGGCGAGTTTGTGAATGAAAAGTTCGGCGGCTTTGATACCAGAAATATTGGTATTATTAATTTCGGCTCCGGCAACCATCTCGCGCACACCGTTAATGGTGAAATTATTGAAGGTCCTTTTTATGCTAAATATCTTCGCGCTTTCCTGGGACAAATTTCTGATTTCAAAAAGCGCCAGCAATTTCTTGAAAAAGCCGTGGTTGCTCCGCTTTACGGCGGTCAATCCATCGGTTGGGGAACCATTCGTGTAAAGCACGGGTATGAATACGGTTCTGTGATGCGTTCGACCCCGACAAGAATGGCTGGGTGGGGCGACACTTTGCTTGGCGCTGTTCGCAACGACCCGCTTCGCGGAAACTACTCGCGAATTTTTAACGGGAGAGTAGTCCAAAACGACTGCGGCGATAAGCACTTTGTCGGTTTGGTGATTACATCTTATTGCATCTATCATATGTGTCCGGCAGGCGTCCACACCGACAACTATGGCGAGCATGGATTTCCGCCGAATAGCACAGGCGTTTCGTTTGTTGGTTTGCCGGCAGACGGTCCGGATAGCGGGCCGATTCTTTTGAGGATTTTGCCTTACGATGTGATTAAGGATTTTGTGGAGGATAATCCAAGATCGTTTGACTGGAAGGCATATTTGCCGAATCCGGCATAAAATAAAAGAGCCCATCGCGTAATGCGAATGGGCTTTTTCCATATTAGTTATCTTCGGTATAGAATCCGGGATATACTTCTGTTGGCGCAAGATGCGCTTCTTGAAACGGCCTTTTTTCTCGGTTGTAGATTTTCCATGTGCGAAGACGGGTTTCTATGTGCTGGACCACAAGCCAAGGATCATTTTCTAAAATCCTTTTTTCTTCCCACGGGTTTATTCTTCGCAGGAAAAACAAGTCGTCTAATGGATCTTGCGCAAACGATTCTATTAGTTTTCTGTTTGTCTCAACAGCGATTTTTGTCCGCTGTGCCTTACAGCTTTTTATTTCCCAGATGGGTTTTCCGGCAAGAATGAATTTTCTTGCCTCGCCCGCCACACCGGACCCCCATTTTCCGTCAAGAAATGTTTGGCATACGCACGCGCTTTGCGCGTCTGCTGTCAGCATCGGTTTTAGGACAATTTCATAAAAATAATTCATTCCTCCGTGCTTGCCGTCCTTGTCCGCCGGTTGTTCGCGTTTGAATCTTTCATATCCCTCCTGATGATGCGGCTGGTTCGGGTCCTCAATTTTTATTTCACGGATGCCGCGAAAAGTATGGGCAATCAATTGACGAAGCGCCTCTTCCAGAGGCGTGTCATAGGTGTTCAGGGTGTGCGCAAAATAGATTTCAAGGCGCTTTGGCTCGGATGTTTTAGTTCCGGACATTTTCTTTTTCCCCTCCGCATTTGTTTTCTCATTTAAGTTTGTGCTAAGCGTTTTTATTTGTCAATAAATATTTTCCGATCGCAAATTTTATTAATTGTTTTTTTAAGATATACTGAAAGGAGATTAAGAATCTTGACAGAAGCAAGATATGAAAGGAGGCGGCCAATGCCTAATAAACGTCGGCGGGGCGGCGGCAGAGAAAACCCTCCTCCCTCCATTGTACCCTTGCTGACTCTCGGCTATATGGGCGAGTGTGCTCTTTTTCCGGGCGATGTATACATTCCGGAGATATTTTCCGTCGGCATGAATGTGCGCGCCGAAGCGTATAAAGAGTACAGACAGGCGCTTGTTGATACAAGATGGGCTATTGTCGTACCCATTTTACGAGACGAGCATAGTATGCAACATCTTGGCGTCGGCACATTGGCGCGTTTACGCAGCATACGAATGCAAAAAGACGGCAATATGTCATTTCAGGTGAAGGGGGTGTTCCGAGTAAGCTTTGCCGTGTATGGAGCGAACGATAAATATGCCGGCGCTCCGTTTTATAAATGGGAAAAAAAGGCGGAGTTTCCGATATCCAAATACGAAGCGAGCCAAGATGAATTTCATGCCGCGCTCGATATGTTTCAGAAAAATTTTGAGGAATTTCGCCAGACCTACGACCTTGATTCATTTTTAGGCGAGACGGCGTTTTATCAAAATGCCCACTCATATATGGAAAACCTTACTCCGGATACGGTTGCCCTTGCGGTGGATTCCGTGATGAATCTTTTCAATCAGATGAAGATAACAACTGCTAGCGGTGAGCCCGTACCTTTGACATTTCCGTCGTCCGTGATACTGCAAGAAGAGCGCGTTTTTTTTCGTCTTAAACGGATGGTCCTTCTGTTGAATGATCTGTTGTCTATTTATAACAAAGAGACGGAAGAGCCGATTGAATATTTAGAAGACACGCAAGAGGAGCCGGAAAAACAAGGCGCGAAAGATCTCAGTTCGCCAGAAAAGAAAATCGATATTAAAGAACCGGTTTCTACGGAGCGAGAAAAACAAATGGCTAGAGAGGGCCTAAGATATCTTGAAGACCAGCCAAGAATTCAAAAGGAACATATGTATAAAAGGTTTGAGGAATACTATCAGGAAATTGTAAAAAAAAGAAAAGAGCGAGAAAAAAAAGAAAAAGAGTCATAAACAGGACTCGTAAAGAGCCCTGTTTTTTGTTATGATGTAAAAATGTCCAATCCGTTACCGGATTATCTTTTGCGAACCGGAGTTTTGGGCGCCGGGAAAATTTTGGAGGCCTTCGGCGCGATTGACCGCGCTGATTTCGTGCCCGAGGAATTAAAATCGTCCGCCTACGCCGACGAGGCCTTGCCCATTGGAGAAGGACAGACTATTTCCCAGCCATATACCGTCGCGTTTATGCTTAATCTTCTTGATCCGCAGGCGGGAGACAAAATTATGGATGTTGGCGCCGGTTCCGGCTGGCAGACCGCGCTTTTGGCTTATGTCGTGGGGGAAAGCGGCAAGGTTTTCGCCGTTGAGCGTGTGCCGGAACTTTGCGAATTTGGCAGAACAAATATCGCGAAATATAATTTTTTGGAGAAGGGCGTTGTGGAGTGGATGTGTCAAGACGCTTCGGTCGGGCTTCCCGACAGAGCTCCTTTTGACGGTATTATTGTCGCCGCAAGCATAGTGGATTACAAAGTGCCGAAAATGTGGGAGGAACAATTAAAAATCGGCGGGAAAATGGTCGTGCCCATAGGTAATTCTATTTGGCTTTTTATCAAACAAGCCGACGGAACATTGCGCAAGCGTGAATTTCCCGGTTTTGCTTTCGTGCCGTTTATAAAAGGCAAGGAATAAATTCGAAATGAATGAAATTGATTTAAAAATAAAAAAGTTGGCAATGCTCACCGGCGCGGTTTTATTTGTTATTTCTTTCGCGGCCTATTCTGTTTTTTCTGTTTCATCCGGCTTCGGCAAAAATCGTTTAATAACCATAAAACAAGGCGAGGGTTTGAGTAAGATAGCCGCCAATTTCAACGAAGAAAATATTATAAAGTCCCCTTTTGTTTTCAAATTTTTGGTTTTTATTTTTTCCGGCCAGAAAAATATCAAGGCCGGAGATTATTTTTTTGACGAGCCGCTTTCGGCTTTCGGAATCGCGCGCCGAATAACCGGCGGTATTTACGGGCTCTCGCCGACTCGCGTGACGATTCTGGAGGGTTGGACCGTCTGGCAGATGGGCGGACTTTTTGAAAAACTCGGATTTTTCAGCCGTAAGGACTGGATGCGTTTTGCCGAAAAAGAAGAAGGTTATCTTTTTCCGGACACTTATTTTTTCCTGCCGAACACTTCGCCCGAAAAGATAATAGGGATTATGCGAGATAATTTTAACGCAAAGGCGTCGCCTTTGCTGCCTGAAATTGAAAAAAGCAGGCGGGATTTTGAAGATGTCGTAGTTATGGCTTCAATTATAGAAAAAGAGGCAAGTGATTTTGAAGACGAAAAAATAATTTCCGGCATTTTGTGGAAACGGCTTGAGGCCGGAATGGGTTTGCAAGTGGATGCGGCTCTTACTTATATAACCGGAAAATCTTCAGCGGAACTTACTGAAAAAGATTTGGCAATGGATTCGCCCTACAATACTTATAAATATCGCGGTCTTCCGCCAACTCCCATAGGCAACCCTGGACTGGACGCGATTCGCGCCGCGATTTATCCCGAAAAAACTTTATATTGGTATTATTTGCACGGCAAAGACAGCGAGCCCAGATACGCAATAACATTTGAAGAGCACGTGTCGAATAAGCGCGCATACTTGCGATAAGGCCATTTTTACTTCATAATAAAAAGTTATGAAAAGGCCAAAAGTATTCGTAGCGATGTCGGGAGGAGTTGATTCTTCGGTCGCAGCCGCTTTGCTTAAAAAAAGCGGAAAGTTTGAAGTGGTTGGATGCCATATGAAGTGCTGGTCGGCGTGGGACCAGTGCAGTGTTGAGAAAGACGCTGAAGATGCGAGGGCGGTTGCCGAAAAACTGGAAATACCATTTTATATTTTTGATTTTGAGAAAGAATATCGCGAGCGCGTCTTTAATTACATGGTGCGTGAGTATGCTGTTGGCAGAACGCCAAACCCGGATGTATTTTGCAACTCGGAAATAAAATTCGGTATTTTTTTGGAAAAAGCTCTGGCGCTTGGCGCGGACTTTGTGGCGACGGGGCACTACGTCCGAAAATCAGAAATCAGAAATCAGAAATCCGAAATAATATCTAACCCCCAAATCCTAAATAAAAGAAATGTTTTGAATTTGGAAAATTCGAATTTGGAATTTGTTTCGAGTTTCGATATTAGTGCTTCGAATTTTTCTTTGCACGCTGCGCGCGATAGCGCGAAAGACCAAAGTTATTTCTTGTGGCGTCTTACGCAAAATCAGTTCAAACACGCCTTATTTCCGATAGGGGATTATCTAAAAAGCGAAATCAGAGAAATGGCGAGGAAATTCGGACTGCCGACAGCCGATAAAAAGGATTCCCAAGGTCTTTGTTTTGTGGGGAAGGTTGATTTTAGCGATTTTTTACGCGAAATTTTACCAAAAAATCCGGGGCCGATTGCGACTACCTCCGGAAAAATAATAGGCGAGCACGACGGCCTTAATTTTTACACTTTGGGGCAAAGGCACGGAATTAAAATCGGCGGCACCTCCGAGCCGCTTTATGTTGCCGCGAAAGAAGCCGCAACTAACACCCTCATTGTCGCTGAAGGAGATTTAGACCCCGCGCTTTACGAAAAAGAAATTGAAATCACTGATATAAATTGGATTGGAGGAATTAAACCAGAGCTTCCGTTAAATTGCGAATCGCGCATCCGTTACCGCCAGCCCCTTCAAAAATGTGGACTTCGGAAGTCCACGGACGGGGGGAAGGTAAGGGTTGTTTTTAATGAGCCACAAAAAGCCGCAACCCCTGGCCAATCGGCTGTTTTTTATAAATGTGGAGAAATGCTCGGCGGCGGAATAATAAAATAATCCATTCCAAATACTAGTAACATATTTCTAACAATTGTCAGAAATATGTTACTGGGTTTAACTTAATGCCGATTGACGTCAAATTCTTTTTGTACATGTTTTAAATTATCTCTTTTATAAAAAATATTTTGACATAAGAGGTCAAGCGAAGTTCTCTTATAATTTCCTCGGTTTCTCTGTGCGTGTCATAGGGGCACACCCAAACACTCTTTTGAAGTTGTTGATATCCAAGCCACCTTAAACGATCTCGCAAAACGTGTCTTATCGTCCCTAATTTTGCAGGTATGTCAAATATAACCATAATCCAAGATCCGTCTTTGCGTTTTTTCTTCTCGCCAAACTTTCTTTTTGTCAGTAAAACCTTTTTCTTGCCTTTGGGCGTTAAAAGCACTCCCGTTGTTCCTTCCAGAGCTTTGGTTTTTATATAACCCCGATTTTGTAAGTACATCATAAACTGGCTGAATTTTCGTCTGGCGTTTTCCTTCTTGTACTCGTGCCGCAAACGTCTGGTGTCGGGGTAAACAGTTTCGGACATCGTTCCCGGCCCGATAAAGTCAACCACATCATCCGCCTTTTCTATCAGATCGTATAATTTCCACAAAAACTTATCAGTAATAGGCAATTTTTTCATATAAATCATATGGTAACATATTTCTGACAATTGTATCAAAAGATGTTACTTTGGATATTCTGTTGGATATTCTGTATGTTTCTTGCCCGTTTCAACGCGGGTTGTTTTTTGCTATTATAAATATATAAATGACTTCCCAAGAAATAAGAGAAAAATTTTTGGATTTTTTCAAAAAAAGAGGACATACGGTTAGACCGTCTTCTTCGCTTATACCCGACGACCCCTCGGTGCTTTTTACCACAGCCGGAATGCAGCAATTTAAGCCGTATTTTACGGGCGAAGCCGATCCGATGCGCGATTTCGGCTCGCTCAATACTGTTTCAATTCAAAAATCAATGCGCACCTCGGATATTGATGAAGTGGGCGATGAATCGCATCTTACCTTTTTTGAAATGCTGGGACATTTTTCTTTCGGGGATTATTTTAAAAAAGAAACTATAAAGTGGACTTACGAATTATTGACCGAAGTTTTTAATATTGAGTCCGGGAGGATTTCAGCCACAGTTTTTGCAGGTGATGAAAAAATTCCATTTGACTCGGAGTCATACGAGGCCTGGTCCAAATTTTTACCTTCGGACCATATCCGCAAAGGTCCGCGTAAGGATAACATTTGGGGACCGGCCGGGGCCGAGGGACCGTGCGGAGCGGCAAACGAGGTGTATGTTGACGATTTGGAAGTAGCGACCCTTGTTTTTATGGAATATTTTTGCGCCAAAGACCAGAGTTTAACTTTACTGCCGCAAAAGGGCGTTGATGTCGGGTGGGGATTTGAACGTTTGGTGATGCTGGTTCAAAAAAAGAAAAATATTTTTGAGACGGATTTATTTGAGCCGACCATAAATGCGATTAAAATCTCGGAAAAGTACGATAACATTCGTGTGAAAAGAATAATAGCCGACCATATCCGAGCGGCCGCCTTTTTGATTTCGGATGGAGTTTTGCCTTCAAACAAGGAACAGGGTTATGTTTTACGCCGACTTATGCGCAGGATAATATTTTACGGCGCGAATATCGGGGAAGTTATAAAAATTATCGTTGAAAACGAAAACTATGCGCATTATAAACTTGACGCGGATGCGATAATTGCCGTCTTGAGCGAAGAAAAAGAAAAATTTTCCAAAACGCTTGAACACGGGCTTAAGGAACTGGAAAAGCAGAACGCCATTAACGCCAAAATTGCCTTTGATTTATACCAGACATACGGCCTGCCTTACGAGATCATTAAAGAGGTCGGGGGAGAAAAAGCGGCGAAGCTCAAAAGAGAGGATTTTGACAAGGAATTTGCGCGTCATCAGGAAATTTCAAAAGCGGGGCAAGAAAAAAAATTCGGCGGGCACGGGCTTATTCTGGATACGGGCGAGCTGAAAGCGGGGAGTGAGGAAGAATTGCAAAAAGTTACAAGATTGCATACGGCGACCCATCTTTTGCAAGCCGCGCTTCGCGAGGTTTTGGGCAAGGATGTTAAACAAATGGGCTCGGACATCACGCCAGAACGCGCGAGGTTTGATTTTTCATTCGGGCGCAAACTGACTTCCGAAGAATTGAAAAAAATTGAATCGCTTGTAAATAAGATGATAGAAAAAAATTTAAATGTTAAAATGAAAGAGATGGATTATGAAGAAGCGGTTAAGTCTGGAGCATTATCATTTTTCAAGCATAAATACCCTAAAAAAGTTAAGGTTTACAGCATCGGCGTTGGTGATAATTTGATTTCCCGCGAGTTATGCGGCGGACCGCATGTGGCTAAAACCGGCGAGATAGGCAAATTTTCAATTATCAAAGAGGAGGCGGTGGCTTCGGGGGTGCGCCGTGTTAGAGCCGTTATAAAATAACCTAAATGTTTTTATTCGGCGCGGGAAAATCGGTAAAGCAAAAGCTGATTTTTGACATAGGAAGTTCCAGGGTAAATTGCGTCCTGGCGTCTTTCGGCTCCGGAGAAAAGATAGATGTTAAAAGGTTGTTTCGGTCCGAAAATGTGATTATGCCGGAAGTGAATTTACGCGGTCTCTGGCGAAAAATATACGCGTTGATTGAGAATGTGATGTGGGAATATGAGAAAAGCGGCCGGAAAGCCGATGAAGCGATGGTCGTTTTTTCTTCGCCGTGGTATTTTTCCGATTCACGTTTAGTGTCTAAAAAATTTGACCCGCCAATTGTTATAGATAAAAAATTTATCGCCGAAATTATGCTTGCGCAAGAAAATAGTTTTAAAAAAGACACATCTTCTTATTTCGGCTTCTTGCAGGAAGATTTGGCTTTGACGCGTTCACTCATAATGAGCGCTAAATTAAACGGTTATCCGGTCCGGGAGCCGCGTCAAAATATTTTAGGCAAACGGGCTGTGGAATTTTTCGTCTCAATTTATATCTCAGCCATTTTTAGCGAAGCGGCCGCCGGCATAAAAAAACTTCTTGAAAATCACGGCGTTAAATCCACGGAGTTCAGAAGCTCGCCGCGGGTTCTTTTCGATATCTTTCTGCGAGAGGGCTATAAAGATTTATTCGTTGTGGATATCGGAGGAGAGATAACCGATTTAATTTTAATTAAAGGCGGCCAGATGTTAAAAATGGCTTCTTTCGGCCGAGGTATTAATTACGTGGCGCGCCGTGTCGGTTCGGCGCTGCGCCTGGATTTAAACGAAGTTTCGGAGCTGATTTCAAATTATATGGAAAATAAACTTGATGATAAATTTAAAAGATCTCTTGAGGTGGTATTGAAAGAAGCGGTCAAAGAATGGCAGAATTTATTTAAAGAGGCGCTGGAAAAGCGCGTACTGCCGGACTTGGCGCCCGAAAAAATTATGTTGACCGGCCATGGAAAAATATCCGCATTCCACGAAGCTTTGAGTGACCCGTCTTTCAAGCGTTACACCGCGCACGGCCGTTCATTTTCAATCATTGAACAAACATCTGATAAGATGAAGGGGTTTTTTAAAAATTATGACCAAATTTTAGATAAACCCTATTTGGATTTAATTGGATTTTATTTGATTTATGCCGCAAATTATGCCGCAAAATAATAATTTTATTCGGGATATTATTCCGGCCGCTACTTCCGCGAGGCCTCCGGAAAAACCGGAAAAAAGAAAGGAGGAAGTAAAAAGAAAGGCAATAAAAATAAGGCCCAGTCGTTTCAAGTTTATTGTTTCTTTCGTTATTTTGTACGCCGCAATTCTGGCGACGCTTAACTTTTTTTCCAGAGCCGAAGTCAATGTGGTTTTGAAAAACGAAGATTTTGACGTCAATCGCGTTTTATCCGCTGGGAGCGCCGGATCAGAAATGCCGGCCGAGAAGGTTGTTTTTCAAAATCATGCCGAGTCAAATGCTTTGACCTCCGAATCCAAAGATTTTAGCGAAAAAGCCTCCGGATTAGTTATCATTTATAATGCCTACAGTTCCGAGCCGCAGATTTTAGTCGCCCAAACCCGTTTTGAATCCACAGACGGAAAAATTTACAGGATAGCGAAAGAAATCGTCGTTCCGGGCGCGAAAATTATTGACGGCAAGATAGAGCCGAGTTCTTTGGAAGTTCGGGTTTTTGCCGATAAGGCTGGCGAAGAATATAATATAGGGCTTAATGATTTCAGTGTTCCGGGGTTTAGCGGCAGTCTTAAATACGGCAAATTTTACGCTCGTTCCAAAACGCCCATGTCCGGAGGTTTTACGGGAAGAGCCAATGTCGTTTCTGAAAATGACGTTGAAGCGCTGAAGAAGACAATGGAAGAAAAATTAAGAAGCGATCTTTATTCCAAAATGCAATCCGAAATTCCGGGTGAATTTTTAGTGCCGGAAGGGGCTTACCAGTATGAAATAAAAGTTGTTTCGGTTGAACCGGCGATAAAATCCAAAGCCGACGAATTTAAACTGACGCTTGAAGGCAATTTAAAAGCCATTTTCATCCGCAGAGGCGACATTAAAAATAAAATTTTGGACGGCTATAAAAGCGATCCGGATTTTAACAGCATTGATATACCTAATTTTGGAGACTTGAAAGTTTTGGCGGCAAACGTGGATTTTAATTCATCGGCGTTGAAATTAACGGTGGCCGGTTCGGCAAAAGCCGTCTGGAATATTGAATCGCCGCGTTTGGCCGAAGAGCTGGCTTTGGCCGCCGGGGCTGCCGAAAGACTGAAAATTTTTGAGCGTTATCCGCAAATAAGAAGGGCGGAAATATTTTATAAGCCGTCTTGGTGGAGAATTTTTCCGGATACAGCCGATAAGGTGCTTATATCCGGTTCCTATTAAAGGCTTGACTTAATTATTCTTTTGATTTAGGATAGAATCTGTATATTTTAATGGCCGCAGATAAAGAAAATAAGGAAATTAAGCTTGGAACTGTTATTGAAGCTTTGCCGGACACTATGTTCCGTGTACAGCTTGATGACGGTCCGGTATTGCTGGCATATCTTGCCGGCAAGATGCGCCATTTCAGAATAAAAGTTCTGATTGGCGATAAAGTAAAGCTTGAATTAAGCCCTTATGATCAGACCAGGGGCCGAATAATACAAAGATTATGAAAGTCAGGGCATCGGTTAAACCAATATGTATGAAGTGCAAAGTTGTAAGGCGCAAGGGTCGGGTGCGCATAATTTGTTCAAATCCCAAGCATAAGCAGAAACAGGGTTGATTTTTTTATGGTTAGAATAGCTGGGGTCAATATACCAGATAAAAAGCGCGCGGAGTTCTCTCTTCCGTATATTTACGGCGTCGGTAAAACTCTGGCCGTAAAGATATTAAATGAGGCCAAGATTGACCCCGCTAAACAAGCCGGCGCCCTTACGGCCGACGAGCTGAACCGCATCCGCTCTATTCTAGAAAAATCCCATCGGGTTGAGGGGGATTTGCGCCGTAAAATATCATCGGACATAAAACGTCTCAAAGACATTAAAAGTTATCGCGGGATGCGCCATTCCAAAAATTTGCCGGTTCGCGGTCAAAGGACGCGCACTAATTCGCGAACCAGAAGGGGCAATGTCCGTCGCACGGCCATTAGCGGAAAACGCAAGGTTGAGAAGAAATAAGAGAACATGGGAAAAAAACGAGTTATAAAAAAGACAACCGGAGGAGTGGACCACGAGTTAAGGGCTCGCGCCGTGGGGCGTTTGCCCAAAAAAAAGCTGGAAAAGGGAGTTTTAAATATCCAGGCGACCTATAATAACACCATGCTGACGCTTACTGATGAAAAAGGAAACGCGATTATATGGGCATCAAGCGGGTCTTTAGGTTTTAAGGGCGCCAGAAAGGGCACTCCTTATGCGGCTTCCAAAGTCGCCGAGCTTGTAGCTGAAAAGGCAAAGATGATAGGTTTAAAAAGCGTAAATATAAATGTTAAAGGAGTTGGTGCCGGCAGAGAATCCGCGGTTCGCTCTTTTTTGGGCCAAAATATAAACTTAGACGTCATTAGAGATGTGACGCCGATTCCTCATAACGGTCCCAGACCCCCTAAACCAAGGCGAGTATGACTTCTAGAATTACTTGTAAAATATGCCGTAGGCTTGGATTTTCAGTTTGCGGCCGCCAAAATTGCGCTTTAAAGCGAAAACCTTATCCGCCGGGAGTGCATGGACGTTCAAAGGCCGGCTCGCGCAGGCGTTCGGCGTCTTCGGAATACGGCAGTCAGCTTAAAGAAAAGCAGAAGGTTAAATTTCTGTACGGTTTGAGGGAAAAGCAGTTCGGAAATCTGGTTTCAAAAGCTATTGCCGCCAAAAGCGCCGAAACTTCAAGGCGCATCATTGAACTTTTGGAAACAAGGCTGGATAATGTGGTTTATCGCCTCGGCTTTGCGACATCAAGAAACGCCGCACGCCAGATGGTCGGGCACGGCCATATTTTAGTTGACGGCAAAAGGACAACAATTCCTTCTCGCCAGCTCAAGGTCGGGAAAATCGTGTCCTTGAGGCCTCAAAGTCTGGACCGGGGCATTTTCCGCGATTTGGATTTGCGTTTGAAAAAATCTCAGATTCCGTCATGGCTTTCTTTGGATCAGGGCAAACGTGAAGGCCGAATAGTCGCCCTGCCGTCAAGCGCTGAGGTTGATACCGGCGCAAACCTCAACTCGGTTATTGAATTTTATTCGCGTTAATAAAAATTATAAAATAAAATAATTTTATGGAAGTTTCAATCGTTTTGCCATCAAAGCCCAGAATAGTTTCGGAGGAATCGTCCGACAAGGGCGTTTATGAAATTGACGGCCTTTACCCCGGGTACGGCCATACTTTAGGCAATAGTTTGCGGCGCATTCTTTTGTCTTCTCTGCCCGGAGCCGCGGTTACCAAAGTAAAAATTGAGGGTGTGGCGCATGAATTTTCAACCATTCCCGGCGTAAAAGAAGATGTTATCGCCATTTTGCTCAATCTTAAGAAGCTTCGTTTCAGAATGGCTACCGATGAAACTCAAACCGTTAAATTAAAAACCAAGGGGGCCAAAATTATTAAGGCCGAGGACTTGGATTTGCCCGGGCAAATTGAAATTGCGAACCCCGACCAGATTATAGCTACTCTTACTGACAAAAGCGCCGCGCTTGAAATGGAATTAATCGTTGAAAGGGGCTTGGGCTATGTGCCCAGAGATGTTTTGCAGAAAGAAAAGGCCGAAGTCGGCGAAGTTGTGCTGGATGCCGTTTTTACTCCAATTCGCCGGGTAAATTACGAGGTGGAAAATATGCGCGTGGGAGATCGCACCGATTTTAATCGTCTGCGTCTTTCCATTCAGACGGATGGCACCATTGTTCCTCGCCTGGCTCTGGAGGAAGCTATTAAAATTATGATTAACCAGCTGAAAGCCATTGTTGGTTTTAAAGAGCCGGAAGAAGAAATTGAAAAAGTGGCGGATGAACAGCCGAAAAAAGAGGCGGAGCTTTCGGAAAGCGAAGTTGCAGGGGAAGACAGAAATAAAGTCCGGATTGAAGATTTGGATTTGTCCGAGCGCATAACCAAGGCGCTAACGGAAGCCAGCATAAGAACCGTTGGCGGTTTGGTGCGCAGAACATCCCGCGACCTGATGAGTTTAGAAGGCATAGGCGAAAAGGCTTTGACCGAGATAAAAAGGGCGGTTGGCAAGTTGGGACTAACTCTTAAGGATTAAGTTAAGGAATTTAAAAAAATTTGCATGCGTCATCGTAAAAAAGGCAGGAAATTCGGACGAGTGAGAAAAACGCGCAAGGCTTTTTTAAAGTCGGTGTTGCGTTCTTTCGTTGAACGCGGCAAAATAGAAACCACTTTAGCCAGAGCGAAAACGGTGGGGTCATTGGCCGAAAAACTGGTGACCAAAGCGAAAAAAGGGGGACTGTCCAAGCGGCGCGAAATAATGTTTTGGCTTACGCCGTCCCAGACCTCTAAAATTTTGGAAATCTCGCAGGCATTTAAAAATCGCCGCGGCGGATATACCAGAATTACGCGTACCAGACGCAGGGAACATGATAAAGCCGAGATGGCGATTTTGGAATTTGTAAAATAAATAAATATGCCCGAGACAAAAAACAGCCAAAAAGTAGTTGTTATAGATTTAAAAGGTGCGTCCTTGGGACGCGCGTCTTCAGCCGTTGCCGCGGCCTTGAGAGGGAAAAACAGCGCGGACTTTGCACCCAATAAGAAAGCAAAAATTAAGATTGAAATAAAAAATCTGGATCAACTAAGGATAAGCGATAAGAAAGCGGGCCAAAAATCGTATAAACGCTACAGCGGTTATCCGTCGGGCCTTAAGAAAATTACGCTCGGCGAACTTTATAAAAAAAATCCCAAAGAAGTTTTTATCAAAGCGGTTAAGGGCATGTTGCCGAATAACAAATTACGCAGAGATTTTATAAAAAATATTATTTTTTCATAATGCCGGTAAAAAAAGCAAAAATCGCAAAAATTGGAAAAAAGACCGCCATAAAAAAGACGGCCGAAACAGCTCCGGTTATTAAAGCCGGGCGATACACCGAAGCCGTGGGCCGCAGGAAAACTTCAACGGCAAGAGCCCGCGTTTTTTCGGGCAGAGGCGAGATAAAAATAAACGACCGAGATTTGCAGAGCTATTTTCCCACGGAAGAGACACGGCGGATAGTTGAAGATCCTTTTAAGAAAACCAAACTTGACGGCTCTCTTTCCGCTTCGGTAAAAGTGTTCGGAGGCGGTTCGCATTCGCAAGCCGAAGCCGTAAGGCACGCTCTCGCGCGGGCTCTGGTTCTGCAAGACGCCGAGTTAAAGAAGAAGCTTAAGAGGGTTGGTTTTTTGAAGCGCGACCCCCGGATGAAAGAACGCCGTAAATTCGGACTGAAGAAAGCCCGTAAAGCGCCGCAGTGGAGCAAACGATAATTCGCGGCCGATAAAACGCAAAACCCTCCGCATGGCGGAGGGTTTAAGGTTTTATGTCCTCTGTTTTTATTTTTAGCTTTTTGGCCATTTTTCTTTCCCATGTCGCGCCAGCCGAACTTTGCCAGCCCGGAATGAAATCAAGTTTTTTTACTTTTCCGGATTTGAAAATAGAGCCGTAAAATTTTTCAAGCAGACGGTTTTCATCTTCGCGGCGCGCTGATTTGGCAATACGATGCAGGTGCGGCTCAAAAGGCAATTGATCGAACACGATTCTTCCTTCCGAGGCCAGTTTTTTTATGTATTTTCGGAGCGCTTTTGTATTTTTTGTTAAAGACCCGAGTCCGCCCGAGGTCAGGGGGCCGCAGACCATTTCAGCCGGTTGGGGCATTCGGTCAATTATTCTTAAAGCAACTTCGGCGAGCTTCTCAAATGTTTCGGCTGATTTTGCTTTCGATACATCCCTTTTCGTCCAGTACTTATTCAAGGGGAATGCCCTCCTTCTGAATGAAAATCAATCTGGGAAGATTATATCAAGAAATGCGATAAAAGTAAAGATTTTAGCACTCTTGACCCCATTAGATAACTTCTTATCTAACGGGGCGAGACTCATTGCAATTCGGCTTTTGTTAACGCAGTTGTCTGAAGAAGGAGATTAACTCCGGTTAGCACTCTTGACATAAGAGTGCTAATTTGTATAATGGAGATTATATGCCGGATATATTGCTTAATGAACGAGAAAGCAGAATTCTGGATTTTCTTGTTCGCGATTTCATAAAGACGGCCGAGCCTGTTTCGTCTTTGCGCATACGCGAAGGAATGAATCTTAAAGAAAGTCCGGCCACCATACGCAATATCGTGGCTGATTTGGACGAAGACGGTTTTTTTGAACAGCCCCACATTTCATCCGGACGCATCCCGACCGATAAAGCTTATCGTTACTTCGTGGATAATTTAATGTCCGAGCACGATCTTAATATCAATGTTGCTTCAAGAATACGGCAGGCGGCATTGCGCGAAAATGAAAATATCGGGCGCGTTTTTTCCGAATCACTCCGCCTTTTGAGTTTACTTTCCGACGATGATAAACATTTTGAGGGATGCGGATTTTCAAATTTACTTAAAGAGCCTGAGTTTCAAAATAACGAATCGGTGCGTGATGCCGGTTATCTTATTGATAACGTTGAAGATATAATGAGTCTTTATCGCGCGCGGGCCGGAAATAATCGTGAAGTTTTTATCGGCCGCGAGAATCCGATAAGTCATAGCCAGGAATTCGGCGTCTGTTATCTGGATTCGCGAAGGGGCGGCCGGCGGCAGACAATTTTGCTGATAGGCCCCAAAAGAATGAATTATGAAAGAGTTTCCAATTACATAAATTATTTTTTGGATGAATTTTAAATAAATGAAAAAAAACGAAGAAAATATTGATCCGGAAATCATTGAAGAAGAATTTGGGCCCGAAGCCGAAAACAAAGTTAAGAAATTAAAAGATGAACTGAAAGAATGCCGTAAAAATTCCGCCGAATTCCTTGCCGGATGGCAAAGAGCCAAGGCCGACTTGATAAACAGCCGCAAGGATGAGGAAAAAGCCGGAGAGGATATCGTAAAATACGCCAACAGCATGCTTTTATACGAAATGCTTAACGTTTTGGACAGTTTTGAAAAAGCTTTGGCCGAACCTGGTCCGGAAGACGGGTGGAAAGATGGTTTGCGCCATATCCGTAATCAGCTTTTGCAGATAATGCGCGGCTGCGGCGTCAGAGAGCTGGAAGTTGAAGACGAAATTTTCAATCCGGCCGAGCACGAAAGCGTTGCCGAAGAAGAAGTTTTGGACAAAGATAAGGACCAAATTGTTTTGCGGGTTGTTCAAAAGGGATATAAAATTCATGATAAGATTTTAAGGCCGGCTAAAGTTAAAATAGGAAAGTTTCAAGTTAAAAAATAAAATTTAAAAATAAAAATTATTATGGCAAAAATTTTAGGCATAGATTTGGGCACTACTAATTCGGCTATGGCTTTTGTTGAAGCCGGAGAACCCAGAATCATAGAAAACTCGGAGGGCAACAGGACCACGCCGTCAATTGTCGCGATTTCCAAAACCGGTGATCGTTTGGCGGGTCTTTTGGCCAAACGGCAGTCCGTAACCAACCCTAAAAATACAATTTTTTCGGTAAAGCGCCTGATAGGGAGGAAATTCAAGGATGAAGAGGTTCGGCATGATAAAGCTCTCCTACCCTACGAATTACGCGAATCAGCCAACGGCGGAGTTGAGGTTAAAATGTCCGCATCTTCCGGAGAAGAAAAATGGTTCAGGCCCGAGGAAATTTCGGCAATGGTTTTGGCTAAACTTAAGTCGGATGCCGAAGCCAAACTCGGAGAAAAAATAGATGAAGCCATAATCACGGTTCCGGCGTATTTTGACGATTCGCAGCGCAAAGCCACTAAAGACGCCGGTGAAATAGCCGGATTCAAGGTCCGCCGGATTTTGAATGAGCCGACGGCCGCCGCGCTGGCCTACGGCCTCAATCGGAAAAAGGACGAAAAAATCGTTGTCTATGATTTTGGCGGCGGAACTTTTGACGTCTCGGTTCTTGAAATAGGGGATAATACCATTGAAGTTCGAGCCACGGACGGCGATACCCATTTGGGAGGGGACGATTTTGACCAAAAAATAATTTCCTGGATTATCAGCGAGTTTAAGAAAGATTCGGGGATAGATATTGCCAAAGACACTCTGGCTTTGCAGCGGCTTAGGGAGGCAGCCGAAAAAGCAAAACACGAACTTTCAAGTACAGCCGAAACCGAAATTAATATTCCTTTTATCACTTCGGACTCAGCTGGCCCCAAACATCTTCTTTTGAAATTCAGCAGGGCAAAGCTTGAATCACTAGTCGTAGAATACATAAACAAATCCATTGAAATTACGCGAAGGGCCATTGAAGCCGCCGGCCTTAAACTTTCGGATATCAACGAGATTGTTTTGGTGGGAGGACAGACGCGGATGCCCGCGATGCAGGAAGCCGTAAAAAATCTTTTCGGGAAAGAGGCCAATAAGACTATAAATCCTGATGAAGTCGTAGCGGCAGGAGCTGCGGCGCAAGGAGGGATATTGCAGGGTGATGTCAAGGACGTTTTGCTTTTGGACGTAACTCCGCTTTCTTTGGGAATAGAAACTTTGGGCGGAGTTTCAACCAAAATAATAGAAAAAAATACCACGATTCCGGTTTCGCGCTCACAGGTTTTTTCAACCGCCGCCGACAACCAGACGCAAGTAGAAATTCATGTTTTGCAGGGGGAGCGCGAAATGGCTCAAGATAATAAGACTCTTGGCAAGTTCATTCTTGATGGCATTGCGCCCGCGCCCAGGGGTTTGCCACAAGTTGAAGTGTCTTTTGACATTGACGCCAACGGCATTTTGAACGTTAAAGCCAAAGATAAAGCCACGGGCAAAGAGCAATCCATCCGCATTGAGGCCTCTTCGGGCCTGGCCAAAGACGACATTGAACGGATGAAAAAAGACGCCGAACTCCATGCCGCCGAGGACCGCAAAAAAAGGGAATTGATTGATTCCAGAAACGCGGCCGACGCTCTTATTTACACGGCCGAAAAGGCCGTGCGGGACGCCGGAGACAAAATTGGCGAAACGGAAAAGAAAGCCGTTGAAGACGCCGTTGAAAATCTCAAGAAAATAAAAGATTCCGGCTTGGACGCCTCGGAAATCAAAAAAGCCGGCGAAGAATTATCGCGCTCGCTTTCAAAAATAGGAGAGGCCATTTATAAAGCCCAACCAAAAGAGGACTCCAAGAAAGACGGCGATAACGGCGAAACGAAAGACGTTAAACACGAGAATGTGGATGACAAAAATTCTAAACCCTAAATTTTAAATTAAGATGAAAGATTATTATAAGGTTCTTGGCGTTGAAAAAGGCGCCGAAAAAGAAGAGATTAAAAAGGCCTATAGGCGCCTCGCTCATAAGTACCATCCGGATAAAAACGGCGGGAGTGATGCCGAATTCAAGCATATAAACGAAGCTTATTATGTTCTGGGCGACGACCGGCGCAGAGAAGAATATGACCAATTCGGCTCTTTTCCCGGGGGAGGAGCCGGAGGATTTCAAGGCAGGGGTGATTTTGGTTTTGAAGAAATCTGGAAAAACTTCGGAGGCGGTTTTAATGGCGCTGTCGGAGGAGACTTCGCCGACATTTTTGAAAATTTTTTTGGTTTCGATTTTTCGGGACGTCAGAGACAGTCAAGAGGGAGGGATATTTCAATTGATATTATTTTGCCTTTTCATGACGCCATTTTTGGGACGACGCGAAAAATTCTTTTGACCAAAAAAAGTTCTTGCCAGGTTTGCCGCGGAACCGGAGGAAAAGACGATGAGGCGTCAAGCTGTATTACTTGTTCCGGTTCAGGAACCGTGCGCGAAACAAAAAGGTCTATCTTCGGAACTTTTACCAGTCTTTCCGAATGTCCGAAATGCCGCGGCCGCGGCGAGGTGTTTAAAAATCCGTGCAAGACCTGCGGAGGCGCGGGTATAGTCCGCAGGCAAGACGAGATAGAAATCGCGGTCCCGGCCGGCATAAATAACGGTGAAATGATAAGAATAACCGGCGCGGGCGAGGCTAAACAAAACGGTTTGTCGGGCGATCTTTACGTAAAAGTTCAGGTTGAACCGCACAAAAGATTCAGGCGCGAAGGTGATAATTTGCTGGCGGATGTTGATGTTTCTTTGACCGACGCTTTGCTTGGTTCAAAAAAAGAGATAGAGGCCTTGGATGGAAAAATAAAAATAGAAATTCCTGCCGGTGTTGATTCTGAAAATATTTTAAGAGTCCGCGGCCGCGGCGTGCCTAAACAAAGAGGAGGAAGAGGGGATTTGCTTTTCAGAGTTAAAGTCAAAAATCCCAAAAAATTATCCAAAAAAGCCAGAGAAATTATTGAGGAATTGAAAAAAGAGGGGTTATAAAGTGTCCGCCCACCAGGAATCCGTCCGCCAGCTGGCGGACTAGAACCTGTCGCGCTTCGCGCTCCTTAAAACCTTGCGGTTTTAATATTTCCACTACGGGGAAACTCCCGTTTCCCCGACCCCCTTCCCGGGTTCGATTCCAGTGAAAAACAGATAAATAAAAACAAACCCAAGTTTTGGGTTTGTTTTTATTTAAGTCCGCCCACCAGGAATCGAACCTGGAACCTTCTCCTTAAAAGGGAGCTGCTCTACCAATTGAGCTATGGGCGGAATTATTTATTTTAACATTTTATAGCGGTTTTACAAGGCATAAAATGCGGTTTTGACGCTATTGACAAAATATTGTTGCCGTAGTATAATCTAATATAAACACTGGGTCGTCAAGATTTTTGTGTTTCCGCTATAGAATAAATTAATGGCCAAAAAGAATCCTGAAGGGTTTAAAGAAGCTCTAAAACTTTTTAAAGAGTCGGCGCGAATAGTGCCGGCTTATGGGTCGTTTTTGCGAAAACACGGCGTAAATCCGGTAAAAGTCAATTCATACGCTGATTTTGTTAAAGTGCCCGCGACTGACAAACCTCATTATTTGAGAGCCTTTGATTTTTTTGATTTGTTCCCCAAAAGTAAAGTTCCGCCGATGATTTCAGCAAGTTCCGGCTCTTCGGGCAAACCGTTTTACTGGCCCAGAGGCGAGGAGCAGGAAAAAGTTGGCGGTCGTCAGCATGAAAGGATTTTTAGGGATATTTTCGGCGTCAAAAAAGAAGACCGGACTTTGGTTGTTGTTTGTTTTTCCATGGGCACTTGGATTGCCGGCTCCTTTACCATGACATCAGTTCGGTGGCTGGAAAAACAAGGGTATAATATCTCCGTAATCACCCCTTCAATTGAAAAAGAAGACGCGGTTAACATTTTGCGCGATCTCGCGCCGATTTTTGACCGGATTATTCTTGCCGGATACCCGCCCTTTTTAAGAGATGTTATTGAAGAAGCAAGGGCCCAAAAAGTAAACATAAAAAATTTGAGATTAAATCTGCTTTTTGCCGGAGAAAATTTTTCCGAAAAATACCGCGCCATAATTCATCAAATTTCGGGAATTAAAAACGGTTTTAACGGTTTTAGCGGTTCGGTGAGCATTTACGGCACGGCGGACGCCGGAGCAATTGGACACGAAACTCCGGCAACTATTTTGATAAGAAGGACGGCGTTTGAAAATAAATCGTTTGCAAAAACTCTTGGTCTGGATTCTTTTATTCCGACCATAGTGCAGTATGACCCCAGGCATGTATTTTTTGAGATGGCCGAAGGCGAGCTTTTATTTACCGCGCGCGCAGGCATTCCGCTTATGCGTTATAACATCCATGACACCGGACGAATAATCGGCCATGAAGATATGCGCGTTATTTTGAAAAAGGCCAATATTCTGGATAGGGCAAGGGCTTTGGGATTTGAAAAATGGAAGTCGCCCTTCATCTTTCTTGGCGCGCGTTCGGATGTCGCCACCACGTTTTACGCTTTAAACATTTATCCCGAAAACATAAAAGTCGGCCTTGAACGCAAAAATGTTTATAAATTTGTTACCGGGAAATTTATAGCCTATACCCGCCTCTTTAGAAATGGGCGCGACCAGAAACTCTTCATAGAAGTTGAGCTTGCGCGCGGCGTAAAGCCGGCTCCGAAACTTTTGGCCAAGATTCGTCAAAGCGTTTTTGAGGGGCTTACCAGCAAGAATATGGAATATAGAAAACTAAACCGTTCCATAGGCGCGAAAGCTCTGCCGAATATAATTTTGGCGCAGTTTGGCGATCCGCGTTTCGTCGTAAGAAAATCCAAGCACAAATGGTCTAAAAGGTAGTTATATTTAATTAAAGCTTCAGAAACAGTAAATAAAAAAACCGCTCTTGCGGGGCGGCTTATAGTTTAGCGTATTTATCCATTAAAGCCGCCGCACGTAATTTAATATCATTGCCCTACGCATGCCGCTTAGCTCCCCGATTTTTAAAGTGAATCTAGATAAAAGTATACTGGCTAATCGGAAAAAATCAAAATAATTTTATTCCTCGTTTGCCTTTTTTATTAACCCGTGCTATCATTAATTTGTAATGAAACGAAGAGATGTTCAATTGGAACTGAATCAGGCGCATACGACTATTGAAGTTTTTATGAAAGCCTACAATCAAACTTTGCCCCAGGGGTTTCCGGTTGTATCTGTATCAATGCTCAAAAAATTTCAGGAGATTTATCCTGCGCTCTTTTCCGTTAAAGGCGGGTCCGCCTCCGGAGGAAAAAATAAAGAAGAGTGGTCAATTGAAAAACATAGAAAAAAGCTGATGGACTGGCTGCCGGCGCATATAAATGAATCCTAAATCCGTTTTTGAAACATTCGGCGGCTTGGGTATAGCGCCCGCGCTTTTGGATATTATCGCGCGCTACAAATTTCAGGAGCCGACGCCCATTCAGCGCCAAGCTATTCCTATTGCGATTGAGGGTAAAGATGTAGTCGGTATAGCCCAGACCGGCACGGGTAAAACCCTTGCTTTCGGCATTCCGATGATTCAGATTCTGGCGCGCTCCAAAGGCCAAGGCCTAGTGCTTTTGCCTACGCGCGAACTTGCTTTGCAGGTGGACGTGGAGCTGAATAAAATCGGGCGCTCGTTCGGATTGAAAACAGCGGTGCTCATAGGCGGACTTTCTTTAAAACCGCAGATAGCGATGCTGGCTCGCAATCCTCATATTATTATCGCGACGCCGGGCCGTCTGCTTGACCACCTTGAGCACAGAACCGCGAAGCTGGATAAAATAAATATTCTTGTTCTTGATGAAGCGGACCGCATGCTTGATATGGGATTTGAGCCGCAGATAAGGCGTATTTTGCATTCGCTTCCTAAAAACCGCCAGACCATGCTTTTTTCAGCCACGCTTCCGCAAGAAATTATGAAAATAGCATCCAGCTATATGCGCCTTCCGATTCGGATTGAAGTCGCGCCTCCGGGGACAACGGTTCAAAGTGTTGCTCAAGAAATTTTTGTAGTTAAAAAAGAAGATAAGCTCTGGCTTCTTGAAAAAATTCTTAATGAATACAAGGGTTCGGCTCTGGTTTTTACCCGTACGAAATACGGCGCGAAAAAAGTGGCTTATCGCGTGAAAATTATGGGGCATCGGGTTGCTGAAATTCATGGCAACCGTTCGCTCGGCCAACGCAGAGACGCGCTTGAAGGGTTTAAATCCGGCAAATATCGGGTGTTGGTCGCAACCGATATTGCCTCTCGCGGCATTGACGTGCAGGGTATTGAGCTTGTGCTTAATTTCGATCTGCCCGAGCAAGCCGAAGATTACGTGCATAGAATCGGGCGCACCGCCCGCGCGGGCCGCGAAGGACACGCTATATCTTTTGCCATGCCTGACCAGAGAAAAGAGGTTGGCGCCATAGAATTTTTGATAAAAAAGAATCTGCCGATTTCAAAATTGCCCGGGACGCCTCCAGAACGCCGCCAACAAATAACTTTGCCATCAGGAGGACAGCCTCAATTTGGAGGGAACAGACCGCCTCAAAAAAAATTCCCTCCGCGTTTCAATCGCCGCGGCTCATCCCGCAATTTTAAGCCGAGGAGATAGTTTATGAATTGGAAACTATATAGATTTGGAACGACCATGTTCATCTTGGTTAAAATTTTTGTATTATGACAACCGTTGACTTTTTGGTTGTCATAAAATATCATTGATTTATATGGGCAAAAAGACCTTTTCCACCGTCGAGGTGGCTAAAACCTTGGGTGTAAGCCGTCAAGCCGTACTGAAGAAAATCATGTCCGGCGAGATAAAAGCCAAAAAAATAGGCAAAAATTACGTCGTGGGCCGAAAAGATTTGCCGGTTGAGGCCGGTGGAGAGCTTACTGCCTCAAAAAAAGAGCTTATTGATAAAGCCATCAGAAAGACCGTCAAAGAATACGGTGAGACTTTGCGTTTGCTTGGAAAAGAATGAGAGGGCTAACTGCGCAAGAAGTTGAATACGTGGCGCATAAACTTGCCCGCGAATGGATGAAATGGAACGAGCCGATTCCCGATTTTGGCACCCGCTTCCCGAATGTTCTTGAAAGCTGCTTGGCTATGCCATTCCATTCGTTCGGCGGAAAAAGCGCTTACAAAGGCCTGATTGGTAAGGCTTCAATTCTTTTTTACTTAATGATTAAAAATCATCCGTTTAAGAACGGCAACAAAAGAATAGCCATGACTGCATTAATGACTTTTCTTTATAAAAATAACAAATGGATTAAAGTTGACGACGTTGAGTTTTATAATTTCGCGAAATGGGTGGCCGAAAGCGGTCCGAAATATAAAGCCGAGGCCGTCAGCGCAATTGAGAAGTTCATAAAAACGTACATGGTCAACTTATCGGATATCGGCTCGGATGACTAAAAAATTACTACCCAAATTCCCGCTCGCAAAAAGCGTAATTTTGTGCTAGGATTTTTAATAAATAGACTGTCTTGTTTTTATGGTTGGATCTTGATAATATTCAAATATATGACTATTGATTGGACTAAAATATATGAAAAATACAAGGGCCTGTGGGTGGCCTTGTTAGACGATGAAAAAACGGTTGTTGGCAGTGGAAAAACTCTTAAAGAGGCCCTTGAAAAAGCCCAAGAAAATGGGCACGAAAAACCGATTATGATGCGTATGCCGACAAAGATCGTTCCTTATGTCGGCAGTTCGGATTTATGAAGTTTAGATATCATAAATTTCCTCTTACGAAAAAATCTGACTTTTTCGGCCACTCTTTGTTAAAACCAATAATTCCTATTAAAATTTCTTTTCAGAATAAGGAATTAAAGTATGCAGCCCTTATAGATTCTGGGGCCGACTTTTGTATATTTGACGGAGAGGTTGGAGAGTACTTAGGGATAAATGTGCGTTCTGGCATCAAGGAGGTCTTTGGCGGCATCCAAGATAAGGGAGGATCTGAGGCGTTTCTGCACAATATTGTTATTAATGTTGGCGGTTGGGGCTATAAAACGACAGTTGGATTTTCCTACGACATCGCACAACACGGCTTTGGTATTCTTGGGCAAAAGGGATTTTTTGATATTTTCGGTGTAAAGTTTGATTTCACGAAAGAAGAAATTGAGCTGAAAGAACAGAAAAAATAATCCTCAAGGGATAAAGACAAAAATCCGCGCTCGCAAAAAGCGTGATTTTGTGCTAGGATTTTTGTTATGCCGTTAGTTTTTGAGTCTAAAAGCTTTAATATAATTGTTCCGGAGCGTCCGCATATTTCCCGCGCTGACGGCGGACATATAATTATCATTCCCAAGACAGAAGTTGAGGATAGAACCAAGCTTTCCCCCGAACATGCTGTGGAATTAATGAAATTGACTATGGTTGCAGGAGAAGCAATGAAAACCGCGCTTTCCTCCAGAGGTATTGAAATAGGGAGAATTAACTATCAAGACAATGGAAACTGGACTCACCTGTTGCACATACATCTCTATGGAAGAGCAAAAAATGCTCCGATACAAAAATACGGCGCTCCGTTAAATTTTCCGGCAACTAAAGAAGAATTTTTGGTACAGCCCGCCCTGCCGCCTTTGAACGAAGACGATATTTCAGAAATCAGTAAAGAAATCAAACGACTATTAAATACGGATAAATATAAAAGTTTTTAATAAATGATAAAAGCTATAATTTTTGACTATGACGGCGTGATAGTGGATTCGTTCGGAACGGTACATGAAATATACCAGGAGATTTGTAGAGAAGTTGGGGCAGTTTGCCCCGATTCTTTAGAAGATTTCAAAAAAATATATGGTTATAGCGCAAAAGAGACTTATAAAAATTTGGGGTTTTCTGAAAAAGATATAGAAAGAGCGAGAATAATGTTTGCTGAATTGATTTTGAAAAAAGAGCCAAAATTATATGAAGGAGTACCGGAAGTTTTAGAAAAACTTAGCTCCAAATACATTTTGATTTTAGCCACGAATAATTTAATAGAGGAAGTTAAACAGAAATTTGATAAATATAAGTTAACCCATTATTTTAAAAAAATTATAGGAAAAAATGTGGGAATACCTTTCCAGAAAAGCGAAGCTATAATTAACGTATTATTAGATCTTGGGCTGGGCAAGGAGGGGGTTATTTATATTGGAGACAGAGACATAGATGCTGATATAGCAGATGAGGCAGGAATTAAAAATGTCATTTTAGTTGAATACGGCTGGGGTTACCATAGAGAACGGCCGCATAAAATCCATGTAAAAGAGCCGTCTGATATAGTTTCCGCGGTTTCTGGATTTAATAAATGAAGTCGTAAAACAGCTCTTGCTTATGTAGTTTTTTCGGATCAAAGCGCTAAAATAAAATAATTTTGTAATTTTGCAAAATACTAGAATGGATTAAGGCTGTTGACGAGGCTGATTAATAAAGCAAAACCCTGCTGCGTAATGTGCTGCGTAACATAATAAGGATATGAAAAGAGTAATTATAGTCCATTGTTGGGAGGGGACACCAGACTATTGCTGGTATCCGTCAGTAAAAAAAGAACTTGAATCCAAAGGATTTGAAGTGAAAATTCCGGCGTTCCCCGACACCGAACACCCAAAGCAAAACGCGTGGGTCCCGTTCCTTTCTGAAGAAATAGGGCAACCTGACGAAAACCTATTTCTCATAGGCCACAGCGTCGGATGTGTTACAATAATGCGCTATTTGGAAACTTTGCGCGAAAACCAAAGAGTGGGCGGCGTGGTCTTTGTCGCCGGATTTACCGAGGATTTGGGTTACGACGAAATCAAAAACTTTTTTGAGACGCCGATTGATTTTGAAAAAGTAAAATCAAACTCTAAAAACGGCTTTGTGGTGATTCATTCCGACAACGATCCGCATGTTGATTTGAAATACGCAGACATTCTCAAAGAAAAACTCGGCGCGAAAATCATAATCAAACACAAAATGGGCCATTTTTCCGGCGCGATTGAAGGCGAAAAACCCTGTCTAGAACTTCCCGAGGTGATCCAAACCATTGAGGATTTATCAAAGTAATTTTTCGGAACATGGATACAGAAGAAAAAGAAAAATATTTTGTGGCGGTAAAAGTTTTTTTGAAAAAAGACGGCAAACTTTTAATACTTAAAGATAGCTTTGGCGACTGGGATTTGCCCGGAGGACGAATCAAAAAAGACGAGTTCGAAACACCTTTGGATGAAATTATCGAACGCAAAATGACGGAGGAGCTGGGTAAAGACATCAAATACACTATCGGCGAGCCGATCATTTTTATGAGGCATGAAAGAGTCGAACATGCGCCGGGCAATCCCACCGTTAGAATATTTGCCATCGGTTATGAGAGTGAATTGAAAAGTGGCGAAGTCAAAACTTCGGAAAGACACTCGGAATTGCTTTGGGTTGACCCAAACAATTTTAAACCCGAAGAATTTTTCAAAGGAGGCTGGCTGAGGGGGGTTAAAGAATATATTGAGTTTAATAAATAATGCCAATCAAAATAACTTATTTCGTACACGGAACGACTACGGATAACGAGAAAGGAATCTCGTCCGGGTGGTCTGACGTCGGACTTTCGGAGCTTGGTGTAAAACAATCCATTGAATTAAAAAACCAAATCAAAGACAAAAAATTTGATGTTGTCTTTTGCTCCGACCTGAGACGAGCAGTTGACTCCGCAAAACTAGTTTTTGAAGGAGTGGCGCCAATTATCCCCGACCAAAGATTGCGCGAGTGCAATTACGGCAAGTTTAACGGCCACTCGTCTGAAATTGTCGAGCCGATGCAAGAAAAAATGATAATCGAAAAATTTCCCGATGGCGAAAGCTACGAGGATGTAAAAACGCGCGTTGCCGATTTTCTTGAATTTTTAAAACAAAATTACGACGGCAAAAGCGTCGCCTTAGTTTCGCATAAAGCCCCGCAGCTTGCCCTTGAAGTTTTGCTTAAAAATAAAACATGGGATGAGGCGTTCGCCGAAGATTGGCGAAAAACAAAATCCTGGAAACCAGGCTGGGAGTATGTATTATAGAAATATAAATTTGCAGCCCGAGGGGCATCAAAGTATTAAAATAAAAATATGAAAATTACTATTTGCGGGAACTAGAAAAAATTTTTGCTAGTATGTCGCATAAACCTTGCTGCGTAATATGCTGCGTAGCATAATAAGGATATGAAAAAATATGTCAGAAAGGTGACGAGGGTCGGGAAGCGGAGTTTGTCGGTCGTGATTCCTGCGGAAATTGCCGATGAATTGAAAATTCGCGAAAAACAAAAACTCGTTATCACCCGCCAAGGCAAAAAGATAATAATCGCCGACTGGAAACCAAAAAGAAGATGATTTGAAGGCGCGGAATACTTTTATGACCCTTGAACACACTTTAGACGAATATTTGGACCTTGTTGACGAAAACGATAATGTTGTCGGCAAAAAGAAACGTTCGGAAGTCTACGCCGATGGTCTTTCAAATTTCCGAGTGGTGAATGTTTTTATTGTAAATTCAAAAGGGGAAATATGGATACCTCGGCGCGCCGCCGATAAAAGAATCTATCCTTTGTGTTTGGATATGAGCATGGGCGGACATGTTGAAAGCGGGGAGAGCTACGAGGACGCGTTTAAACGCGAATTGCGGGAGGAACTGAATATTGACGTTGATAAGGCCGTTATCCATTTACTGGGACATTTAACTCCGCGAAAAGACGGAGTTTCGGCATATATGAAAGTATATGAAATTAAAATGGACGAAACGCCGAACTACAACAAAAATGATTTTACGGAATATTTTTGGCTGACGCCGAAGGCGCTTTTTGAACGCATTTCTAACGGCGAAAAAACAAAAGGCGATTTACCGAAATTGGTGAAGATTTTTTATCAATCATCTATTTTGTGATTTTGCTTGCCGGAAGGCGGGCAAGATATTAGAATGGATAAAATATGGAACTTCTTCCGGTAAAGCCGTTTCAAGAAACTCTCGGCGGCGGGTATTGCGGTCCGGCCAGTTTGAAGATGGTTTTTAATTATTACGGCCTTGAAAAAAGTGAGATTGAGCTTGCTGAAGCTTGTGGTCGTGATTCGAAATTAGGGGTTTCCTCCGAAACTATGGCTGAGGTTGCGCGTAAATACGGTTTTGATGCCGAGGTAAAAAATGAATCTGATTTTTTTGAAATTAAATCATGGTTGGAAAAAAAAGTTCCGGTTATCGTGGATTGGTTCACGCCCGGCCGCAGGGATTATCCGGATTCCGAGATGCCTGACGGGCATTACTCCGTGGTTGTGGGATTAGATGCCGATAAAATTTATCTGCAGGACCCTGAGATCGGCGGCCCGCGCGCGGTTTCGCGCGATGATTTCCTTCGCGTCTGGTTTGATTTTCCTGGCGTCTCCATAACCAAACCTGAAGACATGGTTTTGCGCCAGATAATAATTATCCGGCATTGAATATGGTATATTTAACGTATGGAGATACAGCCAAAAAAAGAGTATGTGGCCGAAGACGACACCAAAGAATCCGTAGAGCATTTGATTGAACGCCGTGTTCCATGGCTTTTTGTCGGGCTTTTGGGCGGAATTCTTGCCACGCTGATTATTTCTAAATACGAAGCCATTCTTTCGGCCGATGTAAGGCTCGCTTTTTTCATTCCGGTTATCGTGTATCTAAGCGATGCCGTGGGCACGCAGACCGAAACTATTTATGTGCGGGCGCTTACGTTCAAAAAAACCCGTTTCTGGACTTACATTTTTAAAGAAAGCGTAGTCGGCGTCGGCCTCGGCATTATTTTCGGCTTGATTTTAGCGGTTTTTGCCGCGTATTGGCTTAAATCTTCCGCGATTGGATTTGTCATAGGACTGACCTTTTTGATCAATCTTTCGCTGGCTCCGATTTTGGCCGTGATTATTCCAAGCGTTTTATACAAAAGACATTCTGATCCGGCTTTGGGCTCGGGGCCCGTGGCAACCATCATTCAGGATTTAATAAGTCTGCTTGTTTATTTTACGGTGGTTAGCATTATTATTTTTTGATTGAAATAGTAAAAAAAAGCAATTCAACGCGCAAACCGCCGCGAATAATCGGTCTGGATATCGGCGGGACGAATATTCGCGGGATTTTGTATAGGGATGGAAAAATAATCAGAAAGCGCGAGGTAAAAACACCGCAAAATCTGGTGGATTTTGGAAAAGTCCTGCGTATAACGGTAAAGTTTCTGGCGCGCGCCGAAAAAATATCGGGCATCGGCATCGGGACAGCCGGAGTGGTTAACGGCGCGGTTTTACGTTTTAGCCCCAATATCCCCGCGGTTAAAAATTTTAATTTTCAAAAAATAATCCCGACGGGAATTCAATTAAAACTTGATAACGACGCGCGCTGTTTTGCCAGAGGGGAATATTTGTTAGGTTTCGGGCGCGGATTTAAAAACCTTTTTTTTCTGACCATTGGCACGGGAATCGGCCGGGCCTCCGGCAGAAACGGAAAAATTTTAAAAATCAAAAAATTTGAATATCCGGAGCGTTGGGAGGGTGAGTATCAAAAAATTAGAGATAGAAAAGACGATATGAAACTAGCCGAATTTTTAGGCAAGAATTTGGCAAAACTCATCAAGCCATATAAACCGCGGGCAATAATTATAGGCGGGGGAGTGATAATGAAAAGGAAAAATTTCATCTCAAAATTAAAAAAGGAACTCACAAAAAACGGCATTAAAGCCAAAATATTAAAATCCCGCCTCGGCAACCACGCCGCCTCTCTAGGCGCCGCCCTGCTTTTTAAGTAATAATCTAATACAAGCGGTCGCTTGTATTAGATTATGGGTGATTTTTTCAGAATTTCAGGATAAAAACTATTTTGTAATTTAGCAAAGTTTTTCATCCTCTCTGATTTCAACGATCGTGGGATTTAGGGAGGATAGCACTTGCAAAGGCGACGCCTTTGCGTGAAGAAAATAAAAATAAATAAAAAAGAGGCGCGGCACACTTGGTGTGCTCGCGCCCCTCGGCGTTGCTTGCTCGCGGGTTAGATTCGTTTCACGAGCAGTATTCGATCTGACACGAGGTCGCGGATTTTCTCAACCGGTACCTCGCCCTCGGTGGGACTGTAGTCGTCTTCTCGCCGAAGCACGTATAAGGCGCCTCGGTGACGAGTTTTCCACTCGTCAAGGCCGTCTTTCGGGTTTTGGCCTAGCTGGAACGAGAGCTTCAGAGCGTTTTTACGGCGCTCCTCAAGCTCATTTTGTTTTTTCCGCAGTTCTTCTTGGTATTTCACTTCTTCGGCCTGGTGGATTTCCTCCCAGCTCGCGGTTTTCGGAAGCCCGAGATCGGAAGCTTCTCGTTCTCGTATGCGTTTTTCTTTTTTTTCGTCTTCTTCCTTCTGTTTTCTTTTCCTTTCCTTTCTCGCGGCAGGAGAGTCGAACTTCTTTGCCCGCAAAAGCCACTCGTTCAGAGTTTCATCTTTGAGCCGACGGTTTTTGTCAAGGGTTACTTTTTTGGGCATGGATTCTTCTATTGCCGCAACCCTATTTTTTGTTATTTTGCCCCAATTTTCACGAAAGAACGGCGCAACATCAATTTCTGTTTCCCTGCTGTCGCCTAGAACGAGCAGGAGTTTTGCGAGCTGATAGTAATATACCCACCCGTTTCCGGGGTCGTATATTCTTCCAACCTCGTTTTCCAGGCGTTCTCTAAATCGCGGACTTTTTCTGGAATACGACGGGACTGCTTGGTTGCCGCCTTCTTCATATACCACCTCTAAACAATTCGGCATCCGGCTTCTCCTTATGCCTGCTGGGTTTGAATTCGGTTTCGCAGGATTTTAGGCGCAAAAAGTACGCCCAAAACCCCGCGCCGAACTCAATTTTTATATTCTTAAAGAGCGCTATTTTACATCCTCCATTATAGCACAAGATTATGCCATTTGTCAATAGTACTTGCAAAGGCGACGCCTTTGCGTGAAGAAAATAAAAATAAATAAAAAAGAGGCGCGGCACACTTGGTGTGCTCGCGCCTCGCGATCTTTCTATTCTTCTTCGTACCTTTTCTCTATTATAGCAGTTGAAAAAGACGAAGATGGATTTTATGTCGTTGAATGTCCTATTTTTGAGGGGTGTTACACTCAGGGCAAAAATTTAGACGAAGCCCTGAAAAATATACGCAAGGTTATTGCTTTAATACTTGAAGAAAGAAAAAGCAGGGAAGTTCTTGAGTCCTATCGTCCCAAAGAACTAAGCTTGCACACAATCACCCTTTAGTTCATGGCGCGTCTGCCTATAATTTCGGGAGAAGAAATTGTTAAGGCGCTTGCCGGAAATACTCACTGTATTGTGACTAGAGCAATGTGGTTTTTAGTCCCGGCCTTGTAAAGAAGCAGGGCCTGTTCAAAGGGATAAAACGGATTAGTAGATTTTAGTCTGCGAATTGCTTCGTCCACATCATATCCATTTTCCTGTAAGACAAACAACGAACCGATAATTGCAATGAGCTCTCTTTGTGGCGGAGTACAGCCCCAAAAGTCTTTTAACTCGTCAAAGCTGATATTTACTCCTGTGTCGGCGAGTTTTTCTTGTAATAAACTTATTTTACCCATTCCATGCAATGCATGAGTTTCTTCGTGTGCTCTCGCGGCGAGCTCTATGAGCGGGTCGTTGTGGTGTTCATAGAAAATTATCCACAGCCACAAATCCGCTTCGTCATTGCCAAAACACATAGTATATCCATTTGAGATTCTTAAAAGTCCGACGTCGTGTTCTTCTTCAAATCTGTCTGTGCTCCCCAAAAACCCAAGATAGACCCCTCTAGCGTGTTCTAATATGTTGCTAACGAAGCCCTCATCTTTTAGTTCCTGGCTCATGCTCTCAATGTTAATATCCAAAACAGAAAATCTTGAACGAAACACTTCATCCACTTCTTCTCTCCTTATTAAATTCGGTTTTCTATGCTCTATTATAGTAATTTTAGAGTCAATGTCAAGGCATTGGTAATGAGGCTTAAAATAAGGCGTGTTTGGGATATAATCAATCCATGTGGCTTTTGGTTGCTATTGCAGCACAGTTTGTGAACGGGTCATCGGCCGTAATAGACAAACTGCTTTTGAAAAAATCATATCCGAATCCCATCGGCTATACTTTTTGGCTTGGGATTTTGGGAGTTTTTTCACTGGTTTTTTTGCCGTTTGGTTTTAGAATTTTGAATTTGTCTGAGGCCGGCCTTGCTTTTTTGGCCGGCATCTTTTTCATTTTGGCAATGCTTTTTTATTTTTACGCTCTTTTTTACGGTGAAGCGTCAAACTCCGTAATTTTAATAGGCGCGATTTCACCGGTTTTCACTTACATTTTCAGCTCGCTCATTTTAGGAATTGAATTAAGCAGTCATCAGTTTGTCGGATTTTCTATTTTAATTTTCGGCGGACTTATTTTATTTTTTGTTGAATCCGCGCCTTTTCGCCTAAAAATCGGCCTTTTCGCGCTTGCCTCCGCTTTTTCTTTCGGACTTTCAAACACGCTTACCAAAAGCGTGTTTGAAATGACCAATTTTGCTACGGGTTTCATCTGGATTAAACTTGCGGGACTTTTTACGGTTCTTGCCTTTCTTTTACTTCCGGCGCTGCGCGGGAAAATCTTAAGACCCAAAGGTAAAGACGAATTCAAAAGCAAGTGGGCATATTTTCTGAATCGGAGCTATGCCGGAGGCGGCTCCGTTTTGATATACTATGCCCTTTTGCTTGGACTTCCGCCGCTTGTGGATTCAACTTACAATCTTAAATATGTTTTTATTTTTCTCGGCGGATGGCTGATTTTGCGCGAGCGTTTTAGAGGGTGGGCGCTTGTCGGAAAAATAGCGGCTCTTGTCGTAATAACCCTGGGCATTTTGTGGCTTGCCGTCGGCGAATATTACAAGTCAGACGCATGGGCGAGCGCCGGATGGGCGCCCGACCCGCAAAGGGAAGTTGTCTGGGGCGTTACATTCTCGCAAAAATTTTCCGAAAAGCTCGGGTCTGACCCCCACACCTACTTTGCCGTGGCGCAAAGCGCAAATTCAAAAGATGGCAAAGTAGGTGAGGGGGCTTATTGGCGCGAAAATTATGACGCGATTATAAAAGAATTAAAGCCGAAGCGCATCCGTCTCATCGCTTATTGGGACATGATTGAACGGGAGGAAGACAAGTTTGATTTTCAAAATTTGGATTATCAAATGGATGAAGCCGCGTTCTCCGGCGCGCGGGTTATTTTGGCTGTTGGCCGGAAACTGCCGCGCTGGCCCGAATGTCATGAGCCCGAATGGGCTCGAGCTAAAAGCTCAAAGCTAAAAGCTCAAAGCTTGCTTAAATATATCGAAGCCGTCGTAAATCGCTATAAAAATCATCCGGCGCTTTTATATTGGCAGGTAGAAAACGAGCCGTTTTTAAAATTCGGCGAATGTCCGCCGCTGGATAAAGAATTTCTGGATGAAGAAATAACGCTGGTCAAATCCCTGGATTCCAATCACCCGGTCTTAATTACGGATAGCGGCGAATTGGGATTGTGGTTTGGGGCGGTTAAACGCGGAGATATTTTCGGAACGACAATGTATCGCAGGATTTATAATGATACGCTCGGCTTTATTGAATATCATCTGCCGCCGGAGTTTTTCGGACTTAAAGAAAAAATAATAAGACGGCTTACCGGAGAGCATGAGAAAAAATTTATTGTCTCAGAGCTTGCGGCCGAGCCGTGGCTTCCCGAACAACTTTACGAAACAGCGCTTGACGAGCAATTGAAATATTTTGATTTGGATTTTTTTAAAAACACGATTGATTACGCCAAGGCCAGCGGTTTTGACGAATATTATTTATGGGGCGCGGAATGGTGGTTTTGGCTTAAAATTAAACACAATACGCCGGAGTTTTGGGAATATGCTGAGAAACTTTTATCGCGAAATAATATTTAAAGCCAGAACCACCATTACGAAAGGGGGTCGGGGAAAACTGTAGTTTTCCCCGTGTAGGAAAACAGCCCCGCCCTTTTGGTATGCCAAAAGGGCGGGGCGCCAGAAACCGAGAGGTTTCTGGAGAGCACGAGCGAATCCCTTGAGGTGAGCGAGCTGCGAAATGGTGGTGGTGGCTTAAAACCAAGCAAAACCATCCCGAATTTTGGGATTTTGCCAAAACGATTCTTTGATTTTTTAGCGATTTGATAAATTAAAAAGCTCCACCCAAAAAGGCGTGGAGCTCACATCAATTTTTTTTGATGAATTTTCTAAGCAGGATTTCGTATATTTTATTGGCGTCCATAAGAGTTTTCTGATATGCCTTAGGGACTTCCACCCCAAGCAAACCAAAAATTGTTTTTGCCTGCTGTATTGTTTCAACCGCCTTTACGCAATATCTTGAGCGCGTAACGGCTATCGGGTCATCCGGGCTCTCAACTTTTGCGATAAGTGAAGCAAGCAGTAATCCGGTTCTGCCATGACCGCCGTCGCAAAAGATAAATATTTTTTTCCCGATTTTAAGTTCATCGGTAATTTTTTCTAAAAGCGCGAGCCAAGGCCCATCCGGTCCGTAATAATCTTTGATAGGGAACGACCAGACAATAGGATTTTTATATCCCATCCGCCAAAGACGTGCCGGCACAGTTTCGGTCAAAGAAACCAGAATGTCTACGTCGCTAAGATCAGTGCCGGCCATGTCATACCTTGCTCCGGCAATAACGGAATATGGCCCAACGGCCACTGTTCGGCCGGGGTGGAAACAGCGCGGTTTCTTGTTGTTAATCATTTTTGCCGCCTTTTTGTATGGCTGGCTTCGGCTGACAGAGACTCGCCAGGTCATCTTTCCACCAGCCAAATGTTTTGCCCCTCTCTAGAAGCGTTACACATCCGGGTTCAAAGCCGTCATGAATGACAGAAAGTCTCGCGACTAGTTCCGTGATGTTTTTTGCTTCGGCCTGCGCCTTGAGTTGTTCGCTAATGGCGTCCTCGCCCGTCCATCTTGCGAAAGCCATCATTTTATCAAATAGTCTTCCGGCGTTATGCCGCAGGGTAAAAACTGTATCCAGGAATTGAACGGTTTCAATTTGCCCAGAATAGTATTTGTGCGCGATTTCCGCGATTTGTCCCCACCGTTTTCCGCCCATACTTTCCTTTACCCACTTCACTTCGTTGAATCCCACCACAAGCAACCGCGCAAATTCCTGCACATCGGCTTTCGCGGAGCATTGCAGGTATCGGATTATAGACGTATAACACTCATCTCTATTGCCGCCAAATTCAATTTTATCTCTAAGGCGTTTTATGACGATTTGTTCGGGAGAGACGCAAATTCCGACCTTATTGGCAAGTTTTTTAAGTAAACTTTTTTGGTTGTACTTGGGCAGATGCCTCATTTCGCCGCCGCAAATTGTAAGAAGGTAAGACAAAATTACTTGCGCGTGTTCCTTTATTGTTTGGTTAAAAAAGTTGTCAAGGTCGGCAGTATAATATTCAACCGCTTTTTCCATTCGGGTTGTCGGCTGATGTTTGGCGGCGTGAAGCAGGAGACTATGTGTATAAAACGTGTTGAGTACCGTATTTACGCATATCCGCAACTCGCGCACATCTATAAATTCAAGTTCGTCCACGGCTTTACTCCTCCCTATTGTTTACTTCTTTATGAGCAGTTTCGGAACCTTTTTGTATCCGTTGAAGATGATATCATTTTTTATATTTTATGTCAAGTTTTTAGATAATTTCTGATTTTCGTCTAAAATAACAAAAGTTACGACTGAACGAGGACCAGAGTTAAATATTTTCCGCTGTGAAGTTTTGGGAATCGGTTTAACCATTCGTTTTCTCGCAGCAAAGCCGTCGGGATAATTAAATAAAACGGCGTCTCAAGTGTTTGTCCGTTGTCCTCTTTTATTCTGATAATATCTTTGCCGGAATAAAATCTGACGGTTTTGTCATACGCGTATTCATAACTAAAAACCGGAATATTCTCGGGCGCATCTGCCAGATAAACGCCGACCGGTTTAGCGTCTGAAACTTGCCGTGAGACATAGAGTTTGCTTTCCAAAAATGCTTCTCTAAAACTTAAGCCGAAGGCAATTATGGCAAGAAAAATGAACGTGCCCCGTAAAAATAATACATACTTTTTTTGCGAAATTTCCAAAAACCACCAATATACGGAGGCCAGGAATAAAACTAAAAAGGGATAGGCGGGAATAAAATAAGTAATAAGTTTTGTCCGAGACGCCATAAAAATAGCTATCAGGAAAACCGAAGAAGTAAAAGAGAAAAGAGCCAGCCGCCGTATTTGTTTGGAAGATTCTTTCTGTTTGCCGAAAAAAGTCGCGCCGAATATCAGAAGGGCTAAAATCAAAACACTGCTCCATGGCTGTCCCGCTATCCAAAAAACTTTTGCTATGTACGGCGCGGTAATGCCGCTTTGAATAATATTGTCGCTAAACCTTTCAATAACATGCAATCCGAGGTAATCGGCAATAAAGCGTCCGCCCAAAAGAACGGTTTCATAAATATGCCAAGGAAGAGCAATGATTGCGCCCGCGCCCCAGCCGAGCCAAAAGTATTTATTTTTCATCCATTGCCAATCTCGGTAAATAAGGCCGTAAATAAATATAATCGGCAAAGCCAAGAGCGCCACGACGCTTTTTAATAAAAATCCTATGGCCGTTAAAATGCCCACTCCCGCGGCGTAGGGTTTATTTTCAGCGCTTTTAAAAACGCACCACACCGCGCCCAGCATCATAGCTACGACCGGAACATCCATTCGGATATTTCGCGCGGCAGCCAGAAAAAGGGGAAATAAAATCATTGTTATTGCTCCGATAAACGCGATTTCATTTTTTCCCGTCGCCGTTTTAAGAATTCCTGCCGTAAAAAATACGGCTAAAATTCCGAAGAAAGCTATCGGCCAACGAAGAGCAAATTCGTTAAGGCCGAAAAGGTTCGCGCTTCCGGCCATAAGCCAGAAAAGCAGCGGCGGTTTTTCGGTCCACACGGCTCCGTCATAAGTCATCGTAAGAAAATTCCCGCTCTGAATCATTTCGCGAACTACTATGGCGTAAGTCGCTTCATCCGCTTCCTCCAATGGCAGACGGGCCAAACCGTACATATAAAAAAATGCCGCAATCACGATAAGAATTATTGTCCACAGCCATATTTTCATATCTTATTTATATCAAATTTGCCGGCCTTTTTAAAAATTAAAATTATGGTATCATCTTTGTATATGAAAACGGCTAATCGGTTAAAAGTTTTTGCGGGAGCCGCGGCCTTGATATTACTTTTCGCCGGTATTTATTATTATTCGCATTACTATCTTTCAAACAGCAGGGGATTGTCCGAGATTCCGGAAAAATCGCGGGAAGCGGGCGATTTGGTTTTTGATATGGTTGATATTCTTCAGGTTCGGCTTGCTCAAAGTTTTAACGGACTTATTGATAAAGAAAATGCCCGCGATTTTAAAGGTTCCTCGGAAGTAGTTGCCGGATCTTTAAAAATTGTGGATGAGCTTGAGCAGAAAAATGAGCTATTAAAACTGAAAACTGAGGAATTTAAAACTGTCGCTAGCAGAGTCAGAACTAAAGAAGCCGGAGATACGGCGGAAAAAGTAGCCGATATCTTGGGCCGTTTGATCCTCGGTTTTAAAGAAATGGCCGCGCTTGAGCGTGAGTTACTGAATACGGCTAAAAGTTATTATGACGCGCTTGCCGCGGGCCAAGAGGCAGAACAACCCTCTTTTGTTTCGATCAACGCGAAATTAGCCGTCGCTGGAACAGAATTCGCGTCTCTGGTAAATAATTTTGCCGCATCCTTTGACGAATTGAATTTAATTATTAGCGGTGAACCGGCCATAGCCAAGCGGGAGCTTAAAATTGAAGATATAAAAGCGGGCGAAGGCGCTGAAGCCAAAAACGGAAAAACTTTGAGCGTGCACTACATCGGAACTCTTGAAAATGGAAATAAATTTGACAGCTCTTACGACCGCAAAACTCCCTTTTCTTTTACTCTTGGCGCTGGGCAGGTGATTAAGGGCTGGGAACAGGGACTTTTGGGAATGAAAATTGGGGGCAAAAGAAAATTGATTATTCCGCCCTCACTCGGATACGGTGTTACCGGAGCCGCGGGCGGAAAAATTCCTCCGAATTCAACTCTTATTTTTGAAATAGAGCTTTTGGATGTAAAGTAACGAACTCATTTGACACGCGTTTCCGCGGAGAGTAAACTCTTATTCATATACGAACTAGTCGAGACGTATAATTTAGTAAACCAGAAAAAAGTTAAGTGCAAGATTTCAATTATAATGGAAATCGGGGCAACGGAGGTTTTTCTAACGGCGACCAATCCGGCCGTCCGCCCATGATTGAGGGGAACTGGAAATGTTCTGATTGCGGAGCCGAAATAACCAAGCTGCCGTTTGAGCCCAAAGAGGGCCGGCCGGTATTTTGCCTGGATTGTTACCGCAAAAGCCACCCGAGACGAGATTTCCGCAGATAAAAAACTAAAACCCCCCGCAGCCGCGGGGGGTTTTAGTTATACACAGCCGGCTGATTGAAATAAAAAAAAGGCGGGTGAAGTGCTATACTTAAATTATGGAAAAAACCCCCAAGCAACTTTATATTACAGTTCTCGTTATTGTTATCGTAGTAGCGATTGCCGGACTTATTTACTGGAAGCAAAAAACAAAGGAAAAAATTCTCGGTCCCGCGAAAGCCAGCACGCCTGCCGTTTCCGGCACACTGCCGTCCATAAACACCGAAACCAATGTTTTGAAGGACGTGCCTGTGATTAATCCGGTGGACAAAGCGAATCCCTTTAAAGATATTTATAAAAACCCTTTTGAATAAAAAATAAAATTTTATGCCATCAAACACAATTTTAAATAAAAAATTATGGTTCTTTTTGGGGTCAGTCATTTTTCTTTCCGTATCCTTATATTATATAGCGCAAGCCGCGCCCAACGCTTCGGTCGTTCTTAAAAAAGATCCGTCGGTCGGTCTTTTTATTTTAACCATAAGAGATTCGGATGGCATCAAGGATTTTTCTTTAAAGGCTCCGAATAAACTTCCTTACTCCGCGGGACTTGCCGGCTGTCCCAAAACTTTTGAGAATAATAACGTTTCTTTTGCCGACCCCGATGATTTTACGCCGGCGCTCTTTGCCGAAATTACCGACTGCAAAGGCGATATTACTCAACTTGAACTTCTGCCGCCCTCTGACGGCATAAGTCGCGGAAGAATTACTAATGCCGCTCCGCCGCCTCCAGCTCCGACTCCAGCCCCAGTTTCCCCAAAAACCGTTCCAAGCAGCGTTGAGACCCCGACTAAAAGCGCCGAGACAGTAAAAACAGAAATAGTTTATCCGGTCGCGGAATTAAATGGATGCAAAGATGAAACCGAATGCCGCTCTTATTGCGATGATCCGGCAAATATAAACGCTTGTGTTACGTTTGCCGAGAAGCATAATTTGATTTCTAAAGATGAAGCCGATAAAGCCAAAAAGTTCAGCGCCGCCGGAGCCAAGGGTCCCGGCGGATGCACGTCCGCTGATTCCTGCGAATCGTATTGCAATGATGTAAGCCGTATTGACGAGTGTCTGGCGTTTGCCGAGAAAACCGGACTTATGCCTCCGGATGAACTGGAAGAAGCCAGAAAAGTCCAAAAAGCTCTGGCGTCCGGCCTCACGCTGCCCGGCGGATGCAAGAATAAAGACGAGTGCGATTCTTATTGTGAAAGTTCCGACCATATGGAGGAATGTATTATTTTCGGAGAAACCGCCGGTTTCATTCCGCCTGATGAATTGGAGGACGCGAAGAAGGTTTTGGCCGCGGTTAAAGCCGGAGCAAAGCCCCCGCCCTGCCGGGGAAAAAAATCTTGCGATGCGTATTGTTCTCAGCCGGGAAATATGGAATCCTGCCTTAATTTTGCCGAAAAAGCCGGCTTGATTCCTCCCGGAGAACTGGAAGACGCCAAAAAAATGCTGGCCGCCATTAAAAAAGGCATAAAACCGCCGGCATGCGGCGGAAAGGAAGAATGCGACGTTTATTGTTCGGAAGAAAGTCATTTTAATGAATGTCTGGATTTTGCCGAAGCCGCGGGATTTATCGCGCCCGAAGAAGTTGAAATGGCGCGTAAAACTGGCGGAAAGGGGCCGGGAAATTGCAGGGGCCGCGAAGAATGCGAAGGGTTTTGCCAGAATCCCGCGAATCAAGAAACATGTTTTAGTTTTGCCAAAGAGCACGGGCTTATTTCAGAAGAGGATTTACAGAGGATGGAGGAAGGAAAACGGCAGATATTGGAAATGGTTGATTCCGCTCCGCCGGAAGTAAAATCCTGCCTGGAAGGAGTTATTGATGTTGAGGGCATTCGCTCCGGCGCAGTTTCCCCGAGTGAAAGCGCGGGAGATAATATAAGGCAGTGTTTTGAACAATTTATGCCAAAACCGGAAGGACCCGGCCCTAATGGCGGGTTCCCTGAAGGTTTTCAGCCGCCAGAAGGATTTGAGGGAGGACCTCCGCCAGGATTTGAAGGAGGTCAGCCGCCAGAAGGCTTTAAGCCGCCTGAAGGGATGATGCCGCCAGAAGGCTTTAAGCCGCCTGAAGGAATGATGCCGCCTGAAGGATTCGTAGCGCCGGAAGGGTCTGGCGAGCAATTTCAGCAGCAATTCGAACAGCAATACCAACAGCAATATCAGCAGCAATTCGAACAGCAATCTCAACAGCAATATCAGCAGCAGTTTGAACAACAGTATCAACAGCAATATCAACAACAATTTCAACAGCAGGAGCAGCAGCTTCAGCAACAATTTCAGCAACCTCCTCCAAGCGAGCCGACCTCCAAAATTAATACGAGTATTTTAGGCGCGGTTGTTGCTCCTTTCCTTCAACTCTTCGGATTTTAATCAATTTAAAATCGCGCCAATTATATCCGGATGGCCGTTGAGAAAATTTTTGGCGTCTTGAGATTTTTTGCCCTCAAGCTGAAGTTTTTTAACTAAAATTGCCCCGTTCTTGCAAGTAACGGCGACACCGCTGTCTTTTTTGAAAACCTCTCCATATTTTATAGAACCTCCCAGGCACGACATTTTTGGCGTTTCGGCTTCCAAAATTTTAATTCTTTTGTCGTTCCAGAACGAATAAGTTCCGGGCCAAGGATTTAATGCCCTTATTTTTCGTTCAATAATTTCTGCCGATTCAGACCAGTTTATGTGTCCGTCTTCTTTTGTAATTTTTTTGGTGTAAGTCGCTTTTGAATGGTCTTGTTCTTTTGGTTTAATTTCTCCCGCAAGCCATTTGGGAAGCGTTTCAGCCAGAAGTTTTCCTCCTAATTCCGCCAGTTCGGATTTTAGTATTGAATATTGGGCATTGAATATTAGGTGTTCCAATTCTTTCTGCGTAAGAATTGGCCCGTGGTCCATTTTTTCATCCATCAGCATTACGGTTACGCCGGTTTTTTTGTCTCCGGCAAGAATTGCCGATCGTATCGGATCGGCTCCCCTGTAGCGCGGAAGAAGCGAGGGGTGCACATTGAGCGAGCCTTTTTCGGGAAGATCTAAAACTTCTTTCGGTATGATTTTGCCGTAAGCCGCCACCAAAACTAACCGGCACTTAGTGTCGGTTAGTTTTTGGAGAGTATCGGGGTTTTTGAGATTTTCCGGCTGTATGACCGGAATGCCATTTTTTTCCGCCCACATTTTAACCGGCGAGGATTTTAATTTAAGTTCCCGGCCAGCCGGCCTGTCGGGAGTAGCAACAACCAATTTCGGAAGCCGCCCTTTATTTTTAAGGGCGTCTAAAATTGGGATAGCGAATTCGGATGTTCCGAAGAAAATAAAATCCATTTATTTATCTATTTTTTCAACTTTATCCACAAACAAAATTCCGTTTAAATGGTCATATTCATGCTGCAAGACCTGGGCTAAAAGCCCTCCGGCGCCGCGTTTAAACATGCGTCCGTTTTCATCATAAGCCTCAACGGTCACGTTGATTGAGCGTTTAACTCTCCCGAATTTGCCCGCAACTGAAAGGCATCCTTCTGAAAGCAGAGCTTTCTTTTTTGACAGTTTAATTATCCGCGGATTTATGAATACGGCGTATTTTTCCGTTTCTTTTCTCTTTTTTATTTCTTCTTCGCTTTCTTTGCCGGCGTATGACGAAGGGTTGAAAACATATTCTGAAACTATAAAAACTGATTTAGGGACGCCGATTTGAACCGCGGCCAATCCTATTCCTTGAGGTTCTTTGTGAAGCGCTTCGGACATTTTTTTTATCAGTTCCCGCGTTTGGGCGGAGACAATTTCATTTTCGGGAATTTTTTCCGAAGTTCCGCGCAAAATATTATTGCCAAGTTGAAGTATATTCATTTTCCGGAGCGTGAAATCATGGCAAATAAAGTTTTTAAGGCGATTGACACATCCAGGCCGAATGAGCGATTTTTTATGTAATACAGATCATACTGCAATTTTTCCAGGGCGTCGGCGGCCGAAGCGTCGTATTTCATTTTAATTTGCGCCCATCCGGAAATGCCGGGCCGGACCAGAAGACGCATCATATAATGGGGGATCTGAATTTTTAAATTTTCAACGAATTCGGGTCTTTCCGGACGAGGTCCTATCAAAGACATTTCGCCTTTTATTATATTCAGCGCCTGAGGCAGTTCATCTATGTAGCTTTTTCTTATTATTTTCCCAATGAGCGTAGTTCTTTTTTTGTCTTCTTCTTTATGCCATCCGGAATTTTTCCAGGCCTCATCATGTATCTTTGAACGGAATTTAATCAATTCAAAAATTTTGCCGTTCCTGCCCACTCTTTTTTGACGGAAAAAAACAGGCCCGGGATCGCCCAGTTTTATGGCTGTTGCCGCGAAGGGCAGAATCAACAAGGCGATAATGCCCAGCATAACTCCGGCAAAGACATCAAAAGTCCTTTTTAAGATTTCAAAAACTCTTTTTTCATTTTCGGTCATATTTTCCAAGAACCACATTTCAGAAATCATTGAAACAGGAATTTTGCCGGTTATACGTTCGTAAAATTGCGGAAAATTAAGATAAGCCACTCCCAGAGGCAGGACTTCGTAAATCATTTTTATGAAGTCGTAATTATTATGTATATCAAGGGAAGCAACTATTAATCTCGCTCGTTTTTCGTAAATTAATTTTGTCAGGTTTTGGTTAAAAACGAATGTGGGCAATATGGTCTTTGGTTTTTCCGATTCGCTCGGCATAATTACCGCAATCGGTTCGTATCCTAATTGCGGATTGCCATAGAGAAGGTTTATTATTTCCTCCGTTTCGTTAGACCAGCCGAAGAAAATTACTTTTGTTTTGTCTGATCTTGCCAATATTTTTCCGTAAAATCCACGCCAGATTATAAGAAAAATAGCCGATAAAACCAGATCCATTGCCAGGTTTGTTTTTGGGGTTATGGTCGGCTGGGGGTAAATATAAAAAATGGCTATACTGACGGCTCCCGCAAAAAGCATCGTCCGAATTACGCGTTCGCGCACAAAACGGCTGGCTGAAAATGACAGCGGGTCATAGAGTCCGGCTATTACGAATATAACTATCCATAAAACGAATAAGGCCGAAAAGGGCGCAAGGTGCGTAAGCCACCATTTTTCCAATCCGCCCGATCCGTAGCGCAGGGCAATCGTTAAGGCCAAGCTCATATAAAAAACAGCCAAGTCTCCTATTATCAGGACGAATGATTTTAATCTGTAGATATTCATTTGAATATAATCATACCACATTTATGGTTATTTTCCAGTCCGGATTAATTTGGATTTTATCCCGATTTATTTTATAATTCTTTTATTATGTCCAGTTATCCAAAAATCGGAATAGCCGGCGCGGGAATGGTCGGCGGAGCCGTTAAAAGGTATTTTGAGGAAAAGGGATTTAAACGCGGAAAAAATCTTTTTTGTTACGACCCCGACGCGGGCAAAAAATGTTTTGACGATTTAAACGAAGCGGAAATTATTTTTATCTGCGTACCTACTCCGCAGAAGAGAGATGGTTCTTGCGATACGAATATTGTTGAGTCGGCCGTAAAAAAATACGCGCCGTCCGCAAAGGTCATGGTTATCAAATCCACGGTTATACCCGGAACCACCGAGCGTCTGGCTAAAAAATATAATTGCGCTTTGGCTTTCAGTCCGGAGTTTTTAACTGAAGCCCGCTCTTGGGAAAATATGATTCATCCTGATCGCCAGATTGTGGCGCCTACCGCCAAAGCAAAAACAGCGGCTTCTTCAATTTTGCATCTTTTGCCGGAAGCCCCTTTTACCGCCCCTCGTCATAAGCGCGCCGTTAAGTGGGCTGATATCAATCCGACCGAAGCAGAGCTTGGCAAATACGCCGCAAACTCTTTCGGCGCGCTCAAAGTTACCTTTGCTAATTTGATTTACGATTTTGCGCAAACTCTTGAGGAGTTTATGCGGAAAAACGGAGTTAGAGCCAAAATAAATTATGAAAATATTCGGCACATATTGGCCAATGACCCGAGAATCGGGGATTCATGGCTTAACGTCGCATACGGAGATTATCGGGGGTATGGCGGCTATTGTTTTCCGAAAGACACCGAAGCTCTTATAGTTTTGGGCCGTGAAATCGCAAGGTCGGCCCCCAAAAATAAAAGCAGGGCGCTTTTTATGAAAGGATTAAAACTGTTTGAGGCTATGCGCGAATATAATAACGCCGTTCTTGCTTCGCAGGGTTTGAACGTGGATAATGTCAGCCGGCATGATCGGGAGCTTTTGAAACTTATAAAAAAATATAAGAAAATAAAATATGGCTAAAATTTTGGTCACGGGGGGCATGGGTTTTATAGGTTCGCATATCGTTGATGCTTGCGTCGCGCGTAAAGATGAGGTTTTTTTGGTTGATGATTTGTCTTCCGGAAAAAAAGAGAACGCCAATCCTAAGGCGCCGAATTTTGAAATTGATATTTTTGATGCCGAAAAACTGGAAAAAGTTTTTCAAGAAATAAGGCCCGAAATTATTTTTCACTGCGCCGCGCTTGCTCGTATTCAGCCGTCATTTGAAAATCCGGACAGATATTTTCAGGTGAACGCAATCGGCACAAGAAACATTTTGAGATTCGCAAAAAAATATAAGACGCGCCGTGTCGTATATTCCGCCTCTTCCTCGGCTTATGGCGATCAAGACGCGCCGGCGCTATATGAGGGAATGAAAATAACTTCGCAGTCGCTTCATCCATACGGTTCAACCAAAAGAATGGGCGAGATGCTGATGCGTGATATGGGCAAGGCCACCGGAGGGCCTGAGACCGTTTGTCTGCGCTATTTTAATGTTTACGGCCCTCGTCAGACAACGACTGCCGACGGCCCGTACGCTACGGTCATAGGCATATTCTTAGACCAGGCGCAAAGAGGCGAGCCCTTAACTATTGTGCCTGACGGTGATCAAAGGCGCGATTTCACTTGGGTTGGCGATGTGGTTAAAGCGAATTTACTGGCGGCGGAATCCTCAAAAGCGGGCGGAGGCGAGATAATAAATATCGGCTCGGGCGAAAATCATTCCATTTGGGGGGTTGCAAGTTTGGTTTTGGGCCGGAATGAAAATACGGATAACGAAGAATTATTGAAATCCGGCAAATGCGTTATGGCTCCACCCAGACGCGGCGAGGTGCGCCAGACTCTTGCCGACATTTCGCTCGCTTACGAGCTTCTCGGCTGGCGGCCCGAAGTTTCTTTTAAAGAAGGTATTGATCTTTTGAAATCCGGTCTTAATAATAAAATTTAAGGCTTTTTGAGGTTTTCCACAGCCGGCCGTAACGTCCTTGCATTTTAGAGCGCGATTTGCTATACTTATAGCGTGAGTGTTTTCCGCCTTTGGCGGAAGTACATGCTATGTCTGCATAACTCCGCACCGTTTGGTGCGGGGTTGTGTTTTACGGGGTATTTTTTATACTATGAACAGTCGGTATTTTGGTGGCCGGATAGGCCGGCACTCACATAAAGACATAGTGTGGAGTAAACCCCTATCCGGCCTCTAAAGTACCGGCCTCATAAATTATAAAATAATTATTTAAAAAGAATGGCAAAGAAAATAATTTTACAGGTCTTGATTATAAGTTTTGTCTTAACCTTCTCAACGACTGTTTTTGCGCAAGAAACAGACGAAGTTCTGCCCGACGCCGGCCTTACGCCCGCCAGTCCACTCCACATTTTTGAACGATTCGGCGATTGGACGCGCCTAAACCTTTTAACTTTTAATGCCGTCAGGAAAGCGGAAGTGAAGGTTGAAATTGCCGAAAAGCGCCTTGCGGAATTGAAGGCGGTTGTTGAGTCGGGAGCCGAAAGCGCGGTTGTTGAGCGCGCGGAGGGCTTTGCCAGAGTGAGGGCTGAAGCCGCCGAAGGCGATTTGGAACGTTTGGATACAGAAGGCCGCAATTTGGATTCTTTAATCGCGAAATTTAATGACCTTTCTTTAAAACAGCAGTCAGTGCTTGAGGGCGTTTTGGATAAAGCGCCGGAGCATGCGCGCGAGGCCTTGAATCGTGCTCTTGAAAGTTCAAGAAAAGGGCTTGATAAGTCCGAAGAGGTCTTGAAGCGCCAAGTTGAGAAGAATTTAATAAAGCAGGAAAAGGCCAAGGAGCTTTTAGAAAATAATATTGAGCGTCTCAAAAAGCAGCTTGAGCGTCGATCAGAGCATTTGGAAGAAATTGCCGAAAAATCCGGAGAAATTCCGCCGGAATTGAAAGAGCGTTTTGAAACGAAACTAAAAATCCTGGAAGACCGCTTGGTTAATGTTGAATCGCGGGATGAATTGAAAGAAGTCAGAAAAGAGCTTAAAGAGGGCGTGAAAGACGCCGCTTCAACCATTATCAAACTTAGGGCTCGCCACGAATTAAAAAACGGGGAGGGGGATGAACTTTTACGCGATATTGAGCGCGACAGATTTGATGTCGCCGAAAAAGCCAAACGCGCGATAGTTGAGGCCGAAAAATCAATAATCGAGCTTAAAGATAAAATTGCGCGCTATGAAAACGACGGAAAAGCAATACCTCAAAATGTTAAAGAACTTTTAGCTAACGCCGAAGACCACTTAAAGAAATCTCGGGAAGCGTTTGATGCCAAGAATTTCGGAGAAGCGCTGGGACAAGCAAACAGTTCTTTACGCAATTCAAACTCCGCAAAAAAATCTTTAGAAGAAGTGGTCAAGCGTTCTAACGAGTCGGTAAAAAAACCGGAGTTGAGAGCCGACAAAAAATCGGAAACCGCTTCTAAACCGGTTGCTGAAAGTCCGGCTTCGGTAGTTGTAAAAATAACCGGAAATGGTTTTGAGCCGTTGGAAGTAAAGATTAAAAAAGGCGGAAGCGTTGTTTGGGTAAATGAAAGCGGATTAGACGCTTGGCCGGCGTCAGCCGTTCATCCGACGCACGCCGTCTATCCTCAAAAAGGCGGATGTTTGGGCAGCGCTTTTGACGTTTGCCGGCGCCTAGCCAATGGAGAAAAATACGAATTTCGTTTTGACCATGTTGGAGCTTGGAAATATCACAATCATCTGAATCCTTCAATGACAGGCGCGGTTGTGGTTATGGAATAAATAAAATGGATCAAGCGGCTAAAAAACGGTAAATAATGCTTGATATACGCGAAAATGTTGAATTAGCAAAACACACGGTTTTTGGAATCGGGGGACCCGCTCGATACTTTTGCGAAATCGCTTCAGCCGAAGAACTGGCCGAGGCGGTTTTGTGGGCGCGCGCAAAGGCGAAACCTTTGTTTATTTTGGGCGCGGGGTCAAATGTTTTGGTTTCAGATAAAGGATTTGATGGTCTTGTCATAAAAAACCGCGCCAACAGCATAAGTATGGACTTCGGAAGTCCACAAACGAAGCTTTATGCGGAGGCGGGCCTTGCCGCGCCGAAGCTTTATGCGGAGGCGGGGGCGCAGATGGCGCGGGTTGTGGCCGAATCGGTCAAGGCGGGGCTCTCGGGTTTTGAATGGGCGATTGGAATTCCGGGAACAATAGGGGGTTCGGTCAGGGGCAATGCCGGATGTTTCGGCTTCGAGATGCGCGATGTAGTTGAATCAGTGGATATTTTTGATAGCAATCAAAATAAATGTTTCAAGTTTCATGTTTCAAGTTGCGGGTTTGGCTATCGTGATTCAATTTTCAAACATAATCCCGATTTAATTATTCTTTCGACAACTTTGAAATTGCGGGCGGGTGATTCCAAAAAGTCCCAGAGCATCATTGCCGAATACGCGAAAAAACGCGCATTGTCTCAAGACATTGGCCAGAAATGCGCCGGATGCATTTTTAAAAATGTTGAGTGGTCGCGCAGAGACATACACAAGTCAGACTTGTGTATGAGATTTTCGGAACTAAGACAGTTTTCAGACAAGCCAAATATTCCGGCGGCATTTCTGATTGACCAACTCGGCCTTAAAGGTATGCAAATTGGCGGCGCAAAAATTTCCGGAAGACACGCGAATTATTTTATAAATACCGGCGGCGCAACCGCCGAAGATGTGCTTACTTTAATAACCATAGCCAAAGAGAAAGTCCAAAATCATTACGGCGTTTTTCTGGAAACGGAAATTCAGTTGCTGTAAAAGTTGGCGAAGTCGGGTTTCAAAAGTGTTCTACTTATCCACAGCTCAAAGTTGAGGGGGGGGGGGGTTATGGGAAAGTCAATTTTATTGTATAATAAAAGTGTTTAAAACTATATAAATTAAAGTTAATTCTTTGTAGCTCTACGGCCTACAAAATTCATATTTTGAATTGCGTGGGTTTTTTTACTTTTAATGACCAAATTTGTCAGCAAAGATGGGGAAAACTTGGGTCACTGCCCTTATTGCAGAGGGATCGTTTTTAAAGATTTTAAGAATAAAAACAATGGCCGAGCGGGAATTTCGTTTATTATGAAGTGTCCGCACTGCTTAAAATTGGTGGCCGTAAGGATTGATCCGCAAAGGGGCGTTACGATAGAAGCCCACAAAAACAGCGATTAAACATATGTTTAAAAAAAGACGTCTTGCGAACAGGTTTTCTTTGTTTACGTTTATTTTCCTGTTTTTTCTTGTTTTGGCTCTGAATTTCGGCGTAAGTTACATTTTAAAAAATTACTTGCTTGAAATAAGTAGTTCTTACGTCGCGCAGTTGATCCGGGTTCACGCCAGCAAGGAGTTAACGGAGGACGACTTTTTAATAGAAGACCCCCCACTGGTCAGACAAAAGTTTTGGTTTTTTTTCCAAGATATTCAGGCACCCAACATAATCAGAATTAAGGTTTGGGACAGGGGCGCGAGGATTATTTTTTCAGATGACGCGACTATTGTCGGGCAGAAATTTACGGATAACGAAGAATTTAATAAGGCGATTTTGGGAGAGACGGTCAGTGAAATTCAGGAGCCAATTAAATCGGAAAATAAATCCGAGCGGTCTTATTCCCAACTGATGGAAATTTATGTGCCGGTATTTTTTATGGAAAGCCGGACGCCAGCGGGCGTAATTGAGACCTATTTTAATTTGGACGAAATCAACGCGTTAATGGCGCGTGCTCGTTTTTTTGTTGGATTGTTTATTTTTTTAGCAATTTTTATTTATTGGCTTACGCTCATATTTTTATTCAGAAAAACGGCGCAAGAACCGATGCGCGAAATGGAAAAATACAAATTGGCTGTTGAAAACGCGTCTGACCATATCATCATTACCGATAGTGACGGCGTTATTATGTACGCCAATAAGGCAGCGGAAAAGACAACCGGATATTCCCTGGAAGAAATGATTGGCGCCCGCCCGTCTTTATGGGGCAAAAAAATGCCGCAGGAGTTTTATGAAAAGATGTGGAAAACCATAAAATACGATAAAAAAGTATTTAAAGGCGAACTTAAAAATCAAAGAAAAAGCGGAGAAAATTATTTTGCCGAGGTCACGATTGCTCCGGTTTTGGACGATAGAGGCAATGTAATCTTTTTTGTGGGCATTGAAAGAAATATCACCAAAGAAAAAGAATTGGAAAAAACCAGAACGGATTTTATTACGCTGGCGTCGCACCAATTAAGAACTCCGCTTTCCGGAATCAAGTGGCTTATAGAGACCCTGCAAAAAGGGGTTTTGGGGGAATTGAATCCGAAACAAAAGGAGTACATTGACGAGATTTATCGCGCAAACGAAAAAATGATCGTATTGGTTTACGACATGCTTAATGTTTTGGGTCTTGAGGGCATGAAGAATATCAAAAAGGAAATAATTGATGTTGATTCATTATTAAAAGAATTATCTGATTCATTTGAACCCGCGGCAAAAAGCAAGGGGGTTGAATTTAAACACACCTCTTCCGTTTATGGCTTAAAAATAAAAACATCACGTGATTTTTTAAGCACCGTACTTGAATGTTTTATTTCAAACGCGATTAATTATTCAGATGCCGGGAAAAAAGCGGTTTTGGATATAAAAGATGGGCCGGACGCGATTATTTTTTCGGTAACGGACAGCGGAATAGGTATTCCTAAAAACGAAGAAGGCAGGATTTTTGAAAGATTTTATCGCGCCTCAAACGCCAAAGTGATGAAGCCGGACGGCACCGGGCTCGGCCTTTATATTGCCAAAATTTCTGCCGAAAAAATAGGAGGGTCGATATATTTCAAATCCGAAAAAGGAAAAGGGTCGACTTTTTATTTACGCCTTCCTAAATTGGGAAATTAATAATTTAAAAAATAATTATGAACAAAGTTTTGATTGTTGAAGATGAAGAGTTTTTGGTCCGAGTTCTTAAGGATAACCTTGAAACTGAAAATTTCAGCGCGGATGTCGCTATGGACGGCGACAGCGCGATTGAACGAATAAGAACGAATCGCCCGGACATTGTCTTGTTAGATTTGCTTTTGCCGAAACGCGACGGATTTTCAGTACTTGAGGAGATTAAAAAAGATCCCGCGCTAAAAACGATTCCGGTAATCGTGCTTTCAAATCTGGGGGGAGACGCCGATATTAAAAAAGCTCTTTCGCTCGGAGCCGAAAATTATTTCGTCAAATCCCAGCATCCTATTGAGGAAGTCATAGATATGGTCAAGGCATACCTTGGCGGTCAACGTTCTTCTTCGGCGCAGTAATCGCATGCTTAAAATTAAAAAATTTTTAATCGCGGGCTTGCTGATTTTACCTTTTATTTTAGCGAAGGCGGCTCAGCCGACTGGCGCGGTTAAATTTGTGATTTTGAATCCGGATAATAGCACTGTAGGAATTCCAGTTTTGGTCACAGTTCAAGCTCAAAAGAGTAACAACCAAGTTTATGCGGTTTATCAAAACGATGTGACATTGGTTGCGAACGGTTCGGCCACAGGCGGAGGGCTGATTGATATTGTGAACGGAGTTGGAATTATTTCGATAAATGATTCTGTCGCGGAAACCGTAAATTTGTCTCTCTCCGATACAGAAGGGACTGGGTTAGACGTGAGTTCTACGCGGCAAATAGTTTTTGGCCCTGCCGAAAACGCTTCTTTTGTCCAGAGCGATTTTTGGTTCCGCGACGACGACGGTTCAGAGACTAGCGCAACCGGGTGGGACGTTGAAAACACGCTTCAAAATTCCCAACAAAACCCTAGAAGCCATTTGGAATATCCAAGTAAGTTCAGATTGAGGTTTGGTATTCGTGTTAAGAACGCGGCCGGGACAATTTCTCCACAATTAGAATTTAAAAAAGTATCTGAAAATGAAAGTTGTTCAAGTTCAGGCGGATGGCAAAGGATTTCGGGATCAAGCGGCAAATTCGTTTTAAGCTCCTCCCCTTATTTCACCGATTCATCTGTGACAACTCAGCAAATTACTTCAGGGGCAGGTTTTGTGTCGGGACTTATACTGAGTTCTGTCAATCCCGCACCTTCGAGATCAATGCTTAAAAACGAAAAAACAGAATACGAATGGGTTTTGGAAGACAAAGAGGGTTTCGTTTTTGAGGATGTTTATATTTTTAGAATAACCGATGCCGGTTCGCCTTTGGATACTTATCAAAATTGTCCCGGAATATTTTTTCCGCCAACGCCAAAATTCTCCATTCCCCCCACAAGAATCCGTTTTTCGGGGCAGGCGTTCCCTGGAGGAAGCACCTTTATCGTAGACAAAGACACTAGATACGAAAAAGTTTTAAGCCAAGGCAAGGTTTTAACTGAAGACGGAGTTTTTAATATAGAATTTGTCGGAGTGCTCCAGGGACAGCATGGTTTTGGCCTGGTTATTAAAGATAGCGAAGGCCGGAAAACCCAGACCAAATTTTTTAATATAGACACGATTTCAAATAGTTTAACTAAAAAAGAAATATTTGTGCCCCCGACTTTGGGTTTCGCAAAATCGGCCGTCACGCGCGGCGAATCCTTAGTGATTCTGGGCTATGCTTCACCGGGCCACAAAGTCCGCGCTGAAGTTGACGGCAAGGTAAAAATTGAAGCTGACGCGGGAGACGATGGCTCGTATAAAATTATAATCCCCACGGGGGAATTGGAATTCGGCACTCACGGCATTTACGCGAAACAGGTTAATCCGGCGACCAAACAAGAAAGCGATCTTTCCCCGCTTAATTCTTTTACAGTTTCCCGTCTCCAGCAGGTTAGCGCCGATTTAAGCAGTGATAACGTTGTTGATATAAGGGATTGGAGTATTTTTCTCGCGCTCTGGGGTTCTAAAAAGAAAGAAGAAGCTAGGGGGAAAATTGATTTTAATAATGATGGTAAAATTGACGTATCGGATTTTAGTATTTTTATTCGTAGCATAAAAAGAAAATGAAACATAAACATATTTTAATGTTACTTGGGTTATTATTGGTTTTTTCTTTCGCCGGCTTGGCGGAGGCCGCGACCATTTTTGCATCGCCTTCAAATTTAGACGCGGGAGTTGGGGATGAAATAATCATGGATATAAAAATAGATAGCGAGGGCGCCGGATTTAACGCCGGTCAAGCCGTTATCCGTTTCCCAAAAGAAACATTAGAAGTAGTTTCTCTAAAAAAAGACGGATCGGCTTTCAGTTTTTGGCTTGAAGAGCCCAATTTTTCAAATAACGAGGGCATTGTTTCATTTATTGGCGGAACGCCATACGGAGTTTCCGGAAGTTCAATTCAAATTTTAAAAATTGTTTTTAAAACCCGCGGAAGCGGACAGGCCGAGCTTCTTTTGCCTGAAGCCGCCATAACCGCGTCCGATGGCAGCGGTACGAATATTTTGTCAAAAATCAGTGGCGCTTTAATAAGCGTTTTGCCGGAAATAAGCCGGCCAGCAGTCCCAGAGCCGCGGCAAATTACGAGGACTCCAGCTGCTGCCGCCGGATTGCCGGCAAAACCGGAAATATCTGTTCCGCTTTACCCCGACCTTTCTCGCTGGTATAACATTTCGGATATTTTTACGGCGCGCTGGGATTTGCCGCCGGATGTTTCCGGCGTGAGTACCGCCTTAAATACCCAGCCCAACTATGCGCCTACGGCGGTATCGGAGGGCTTGTTTGAAGAAAAAACATTTGAATCGCTGAGCGACGGCGTGAGTTATTTTCATATTCGTTTTCGCAATAACATCGGCTGGGGACCTGTTTCCCATTATCGTCTGGCGGTAGATACCCGTCCGCCGGCGGGTTTTGAGGCGGTTTCTTTAGAGGGTTTGTTTACGGATAATCCATCGCCGACTTTAAATTTTCAAACAACGGACGCTCTTTCTGGAATTGCCGAATATCAAATCCGCATAGGCGTTGGAGACCTGATAAGAATCCCCGCGGATGGATTTAACGGAGTTTTCAAGTTACCTCTGCAGGCGCCGGGCAAAAGACAAGTTGTAATTAGGGCCGTGGATGCGGCCGGAAACGGAGTTGAAAACGGTTTGACGCTTGAAATTCTGCCCATTGATTCTCCGGTCATTGCTTTTATAACCTCGGAAGTTTTTTCCGATGACGAAATTCCGCTGGCAATTAACGGCACTGCTCCGGCTAATTTAGATGTGCTTTTGAGCGTGAGGCGTTTGTTGCGAAATGATAAATATGAAATTACCGCGCAAAAAGTAGTTCGTAGTGACGAAAGAGGGAGGTGGGAAGGCACTTTTGATGCTCCGCCAAAAAACGGAGATTATGTTGCAATTGCTCAAAGCCGTGACGATCGCGGCGCTTTGAGTCTTGAGGTTGCGTCTGATGAAATTAAAGTAAGAAGCAAACCGATTATTTCAATCGGCTTCATATCGCTTGGCAAAGGAGGAACAGCTTTATTGCTGCTTTTAGTATTAATTGTTGGGTTCGGAGGGGGTACGTGGTTTTATAAAAAAAGGGAAAATAAGTTGGCTTTACGCGTTGTTTTTATGCAATCCGAGATAACAAAAATATTCGGTCTTATTATGGAAGATATCGAGGCACTTGATGTGGCGCGGCGAACTCCGACTCCCGTAGATGACGAACACATTCTTAACAATTTGAAAGAAAAAATTAAAAAAATGGAATCTTACGCGAAGAGGGGGATTGAAAAAATAAAAAAATAAAAAGTTATCCACAGTTTCGTAAATTTTTTATTGTAAATCATTTTTTAAGTTGCGATAATTAAATCAGAAGCACTTTGCACAAGTAGATGTAAAAAATTTTATAATTTTTTACGCTCTGCAGTTGTTAGAAAACAATGAACATAACGCGGTCGATGTTTGTTGCTTCGAATAATTTAATAAAAAAATGGCTAAGAAAAAGAAAAGAAAGGCGGCCAAGAAAGGAAAAAAGGCCAAAAAAGCCAAGAAACGCCGCCGTTAGCGGCCGAAGAAAACGCTCCGATGGACATCGGGGCGTTTTCTTAATAAAATATTATTATGCGCGTGAATTTAAAAACCAAAAATATTGATTTGACGTCGTCAATTGAAATATTGGCGGAAAAAAAACTGGTTATGCCGATTGAAAAATTAATATCCGGGATTGATAAAAAAGCCGACTTGTTTTTTGATATTGAACTGGGGCGCACCACCAAACATCATAGTAAAGGAAAAATATGGCGATGTGAGGCGCAATTGGATTTACCCGGCATAAAAAGCATGATAAGAGCCGAGAGTTTAGCCGAGAGTTTGCGCGCCGCCGTTGACGAAGTTAAAAGCGAAATTTTAAGCGAAATAAAGAAATATAAGGAAAGAACCCGCGTTCAGGGGTAAATCCTCTTGCGTCGCTGTCATTTCATGCTATACTTTTAAGCGGTTGTTTCATTTTTGTAAGGAGGAGAAAAATGCCCCTAATCAACTACGGAAAAAAACGGGACGAACTTTGGTTCATTGAAAATTTGCACGGAAATGCCGAATACGCGGTTAAGGTGAATAAAGTTTTAACGGAGGAAGAAAGTCCTTTCCAGCATCTTCAGATTTTTGACACAGCGCGTCTCGGAAAAATTCTCGTTCTTGATGGCATTGTCCAGACATCGTCCGTGCTGGAGTTTAGCGCTCCATATGGCGAAATGCTGGCTCACGTTCCTTTGATATCGCATCCGAATCCGCAAAGAGGTTTGATTATAGGCGGAGGGGACTACGAAATCGCCCGTGAAGTTTTTAAACATCTTTCAGTAGAACATCTTGATTTGGTTGATATTGATAGGCGTGTCGGAGAACTTACGCTTGAGCATATGTCCGAATTCACCGGAGGCGCGGAAAAAGATTCTAGGTTGCATGTTCATTCCGAAGACGGCGCCGAATTTGTGAAAAATGTTCCCAATAACCATTACGATTTTGTTTTGATTGACTCTACCGATCCCGGAGGACCGTCCACACCCCTTTTTAACGCCAGATTTATCAGAAATGTTTATCGTATCTTGAAGCCGGGCGGAATCGTGGCGCGCCAAGTCGGATCTCTGCAGTTCCAGCCGGATGAAGCGCCGTCAAATTTCCGGTGCATCCAAAGCATTTTCGGCGAGGCGTCGCTTTATATTTCTTCTATCCCAATTTACTGGGGCGGACTTTTCGGGTTCGTAATCGCGGTTAAGTCCGGAGCTTTGGCCCAAAACTTGGATTTTTCAGAAATTAAATCGCGCTTTGAAGCGAGAAATCTGGACACAATCTATTACAGTCCTGAAATCCATCAAGCGGCCTTTCTGCTTCCTCCTTACATAAAAAAGCGCCTTGAGACGGTTTATGGTTGTGAACTCATCATGGAAATTGAAGGATGCGATTTGGATATTACTGATGCCGAAGAAAGATGCAAAGAGTTTGTGGAGCGTCTTTGTGAAAAAATAAACATGAAGCGTTTCGGCGGTTTTCAGTATTACAATTTCGGCCACGCAAAATCCAAAACATCCGGTCCGTCTTTTGTGCAGCTGATAGAAACGTCCAGCATAGTGGGGCATGTAAGCAATTATTGGGACGGCACGCTGTATCTTGATTTGTTTACCTGTAAAGATTTTGACCCGCAGGTCGCTGTTGATTTTGCCCGCGAATTTTTTGGAGCGAGAGTTGCTTTCAGCGTATTTTTAGAAAGAGGATCCGTTCGCAATTCCGCGAGAAAAAAGCTCCATGTTCTGGGCGAATTTTGTTCCGAGCGCAAAAATGGCTGATTTAAGTTTTCCACACCTTGATTTATCGCAGTATTGTCCTATAGTTTTGTCAGTTGCACTTTTTGCGGAATTTTTACCGAAGGAGGCGTGTCATGAGCGAGGAAGAGGTGCTTCATGTTGGTAAAGAGACATTAGCGGAGTTTTCTGGTTGTCGCAGAATATTTAAAACAGCCGGAACTTACAGAAAGCATGCCGTTGCTGCCGCAAAAGCAGCCGGGGCAACAGTAAAGAACGCAGCCGCCTTTCACAGCGGAATTGGTCCGGGTTTTCGTGAAAACGGTAGACAATCAATTTCCCATACATTTTCACGAGCCGCGATCACTATTGTCGTGGTTTTGGCGGAATCACACATCGCGATTCACACCTGGCCCGAATTTAAATTTGTCGCGGTTGATATTTTTACCTGCGGTGAAAAAGCCATAAACAAGAAAGCAATTGAATACCTTAAAAAGATTTTTCAGCCGAAAGAAGTTAAAACCGAAAGTTTCAGGAGAAGGGTTAGAATTTTTCCTGATTAGAAAGCCGATCTCAGGGGTCGGCTTTTTTCTTTGTCGTTGAATTCCCCCTAAAAATAGTTTAAAATTAAATTTGACATGAAAAAAAGGCGAATTTTAATCTTAGGAGCCGCCGGACGAGATTTTCATAATTTTAACACCGTTTATAAAAATAACGGGTCTTTTGAAGTCGTCGCTTTCACGGCCTCGCAAATACCTGGAATTGCCGGAAGAAAATATCCGGCGAGCTTATCCGGGAAATTGTATCCGAGCGGTATTCCTATTGAAGATGAAAATAATCTTGAAAATATAATCAAGGAAAAAGATATTGACGAATGCGTTTTGTCTTACAGCGACCTTTCTTATACATATGTGATGCGTCTTGCCTCGCGAGTTTTATCATCAGGAGCTACTTTCTCCATGCTTGGAGCCGCGCAAACCATGCTTGAAAGCCGAAAACCCGTAGTCGCGGTAACCGCGGTTCGCACCGGATGCGGCAAAAGCCAGACCACGAGAAGAATCGTGGAAATTCTTCGCGAAGCCGGCAAAAAAGTAGCCGTAGTCAGGCATCCGATGCCTTATAGCGACCTTGCGAGTCAGGCGGTTCAAAGATTTTCCGAAATAAAGGATTTGGAAAAACATCATTGCACCATTGAAGAGATGGAAGAATACGAACCGCATTTGGCGCGGGGAAGCGTGGTGTTTGCGGGAGTTGATTACGGGGCCGTTTTGGAAGCGGCGGAAAAAGAAGCCGATATAATCGTCTGGGACGGCGGAAATAACGATACGCCATTTTTTAGGCCGGATTTCAGCGTAGTTGTTGCCGATCCCTTTAGGGCCGGACACGAAATCGGCTATTACCCCGGGGAGATAAATTTCCGCATGTCCAATGTCATTCTCATTAACAAAGTTGATCCGTCAAATGAAGAGGGAACGGCGCGCATTGAAGAAAACGCCAAAAAATATAATCCGTCCGCGCGCGTTATAAAAAGCGAATCAATCGTGACCGTGGACAATCCGGAAATCATCAGAGGCAAAGCGGTACTCGTTATTGAAGACGGGCCTACGGTCACGCACGGCGATATGAAATTCGGCGCGGGCATGGTTGTCGCTAAAAAATATCAGGCCTCAAGGATAGTTGACCCGCGGCCTTACGCTCTCGGCGGAATACGCGAAGCGTTTGCCAAATATCCTCATCTGGAATGCGTTTTGCCCGCGCTTGGCTATGGCGAAAAACAAATCAAAGAACTGGAAGAAACTTTAAATAAAGCGGAAAGTGACGCGGTGATCGTGGCTACTCCCATTGACCTTGGCCGATTTATCAAAATAAAACAGCCGTCAACCCGCGTTCGCTACGAATTGCCCGAAAGAATTAAAGATGAATTGAGAGCCGCGCTTAAGGAAAGAAAAATTATATAAACCCATAAATGACTTTTTTTTCAAAAATATTAGGCGATTCCAACGCCCGCTTTTTGGCTAAATTAAAGCCATTGATTTCAAAAATAAATTCGCTTGAGCCGGAATTTGAAAAACTTTCGGACGAAGAACTGGGCGCAAAAACCGAGGAGTTAAGAAGCGCCATAAAAAGCCGCCCCTCGACAGGCTCGGGGTTGCCAAAATCTCTTCAAGAGATTTTGGCAGATGCCTTCGCGCTCGTTCGCGAATCAGCCAAACGAACCTTGGGGCAGCGTCATTTTGACGTTCAGCTTTTGGGCGGAATTATTTTGCATCAAGGGCGCATCGCCGAGATGAAAACAGGAGAAGGCAAAACCCTTGTGGCCACACTTCCCGCCTATTTAAACGCGCTTGCCGGAAAGGGAGTGCATATTGTTACAGTCAATGATTATCTGGCGCGCCGCGATGCCGTTTGGATGGGGCAGATATATCATTTGCTTGGGATGAGCGTGGGGTGCATCAACCACGAACAAAGTTTTATTTATGACCCGAATTTTCAAAATTCAAAAATAACCAATAACCAAGAAACAATAACCAAAGACGAAACCCGCGATACTCTTGGAGCGTTTAAGGTTGTTCATGAATATCTGCGGCCGTGTTCAAGAAAAGAGGCCTATAGAGCCGACATAACTTACGGCACTAACAATGAATTCGGATTTGACTATTTGCGGGACAATTTGGCCTATAGCCCCGAGCAAATGAGCCAGCGGGGGCATAATTTTGCCATCGTTGACGAAGTGGACTCCATTTTAATTGACGAATCGCGCACTCCTTTGATAATTTCGGCGCCCGATTCGGAATCGGGCGAGCTTTACCGGCTTTTCGCCCAAGTCGTTGAAGGGCTCCGGGAAGGGCGCGATTATACGATTGATGAAAAAATGCGCGCTTCCTCCATAACCGAAGAAGGTATAAGTCGGGTAGAAAAGACGCTGGGAATAAAAAATATTTATGCCGAAGGAGGAGTGAAATATGTCCATCATATGGAGCAGGCCCTGCGGGCTAAAGCGCTCTATAAACTTGATAAGGATTATGTGGTGAAAAACGGCGAGGTGATAATTGTTGACGAGTTTACGGGGCGTCTTATGCCGGGACGCCGTTGGTCAGAAGGTCTGCATCAGGCCGTTGAAGCCAAAGAAAGAGCGCCGATTCAAAAAGAATCGCGGACAGTCGCTTCAATTACTTTTCAGAATTATTTCCGGCTTTATAAAAAACTTTCCGGAATGACCGGAACCGCGGTTACTTCGGCCGAAGAGTTCGGCAAGGTCTATAATTTGGAAGTCGCGGTTATCCCGACCAATAAACCGTTGATTAGAAAAGACCTCTCGGATAAAATTTTTGCCACCGAATCCGGAAAATGGCAGGCGGTGATTCGCGAAGTAAAAAATCGGCATGAGAGTGGGCAGCCGATTCTTCTCGGAACGGCTTCAATTGAAAAAAATGAACACATTTCAGCGCTTTTAAAAAAAGAAGGAATTAATCACGAGATGTTAAACGCCAAAAATCATGAACGAGAGGGAGAGATTATCGCTCAAGCCGGACGAGTTGGCGCGGTGACCGTCGCCACCAATATGGCGGGTCGCGGCGTTGACATTGTTTTGGGCGGCAATCCGTCTGATACGGAGAAAGCGGCTAAAATACGCGAAGTCGGGGGGCTGTTCGTCTTGGGCACCGAACGCCATGACGCTCGCAGGATTGATAATCAGTTAAGAGGTCGTTCAGGAAGACAAGGCGATCCGGGAGAAACCCAGTTTTTCGTGTCTTTTGACGATAATCTGCTGCGCATATTCGGGTCGGAACGCATTAAAAATATGATGAAGACCTTCGGCATACCGGAAGACGAGGCGATTGAGAACAAACTGGTCTCTAGGTCGCTTGAATCGGCGCAGGCCAAAGTGGAGGGTTTTAATTTTGACGCCCGGAAACATCTTTTGGAATACGATGATGTGATGAATAAGCATCGCGCGGCGATTTATCGCAAAAGAAGCGAATCATTGTTTGCCGGACCGGAAGATATTTTCGCGCGAACTAAAGAGCTTTTTTTGGATGAAGCCGAAAAAGTAAAATTTACGCAAAAAGCGCGCGAAGCCGATAAAGATAAACTGGCCTTATCTCTTAAATTTTTATGGCTGCAGACCATAGATCATTTTTGGATTGAGCATCTGGAAATTATGGAATATATGCGTTCTTCAGTCGGACTTCGCGCTTACGGTCAGCGCGATCCGCTGGTGGAATATAAAAATGAAGCCGCGCGCCTTTTTCACGAACTTGAGGACGCCATTGAAAATCATGTGGCTGATATCGCTCTTAAAATAGGCGAGGAAGCTCCGAAACAAGAAAAGATGATTTTGGAAACCGTCCACAATGAAGCGGGCAAACAAATTGGCGACCACGGCAAAGCCGCGGCACCCGCCTTCGCCAAGGCTACGGCGGGTTCTCAAATTGGCGACCACGCTAAAAGCGTGGGCCAATTTGGAAAAGTGGGCCGTAACGACCCCTGCCCGTGTGGATCTGGTAAAAAATATAAAAAGTGTCATGGGGCGTGAGGAACATGGAAAATCATAAATTGTTCAAAGTAAATCAGAATGCGATTATCCAGAACGATGCTGGGGAAATTCTGATTTTACAAAAAGATGGTAAATGGATGTTGCCAGGAGGTAGATTAGAAGATGAAGGATGGTTACAAGGATTAAAACGAGAAGTTAAAGAAGAAACTGGGATTGAGAATTTTGAGGTGAAAGACATTCTCAATGTTGACATGAGCGATAGCGGCGAAACATATATTGTTACTTTCTTATGTCGAGTCGAAAATACACCTGATGTTATCTTAAGTCATGAACACCAAGAATATGACTGGCTGAAGTTAGAAGATCTTGAAAAATACGAATTTTGGCACGAAAAAATAAAAGATAGATTGAAAATTCTCCTGCGGGTTAGTCAGTAAACAGTAGAAGTGTCATGGGTCATGAGAGATGATAAAATTAGGATATCTATGAAGAAAAACTGGGAACAATTAATTTCTGATGCACATGAACCTATAGGAGAGGGGGCGGAAAAGAAAGTTTATCAAAGTCGTCACCATCCTGAGCGGGTTTTGGGTGCATATAAGCATCCAGAGTCACCGGGGTTAGTAAAAGCGAGATATTACCTGACAAAGATTTTACACATCTTGCTTCCAGAAAATATTGTGGATATTCATTTATCTTCGTCTCAACCCAATGCGGTAGTAAGAGAGAAAGTTAAGCTGGATGACCTTTATACAGAACTACAAAAAATTTATGTAAAAGCAGAATGGTCAGACGAGGACGAAAGACGACTCCGAGAATTAGAAAAGCAAGCAAGGGAACGCCAATATTATGACGAACATGATTTAATTCAGAATCTGCATAATCTAGGAATTGCTATCGATGAAGGCACGGATAACTTCGCTTACGATACGGCTGATAAGCTGAAATACTTCGAAGATTTTCCAGCACTGAAAATAGAGAAGGATGCAGTGAAGAGGTGTTTTAATGAGACTGCCCTGCAAAGCGCGATCGGCAAAATTACGGATGATAAATCAAAAGAGAAAGCACAAAGTTACTTGAATCGTCTAATGCATTTAATAGCCGTTGAGGAAGCAGAAATTAATCAGAAGTAATCCGCATGACATTTTCTGTTTTTAGGCAAATTCAACAGTTCGCAAGTTAGAAAAGTGCCTTAAAATAAAGAAAACTCCTGCGTGACAGTATTAAAAGTGTAGAAGTGTCATGGAGCGTAGGGTTGCAAAAACAAAGGATCTTGTTATATTAAAACTATGAACAAACGAGAATTTACGGCGGTATATCAAAAGCGCGGCAAGTGGACGGTGGCGTGGATTGAAGAAATTCCGGGCATTAATACTCAAGGACGGTCGCTCAAGGAGGCTAAAGAAAATCTTAAAGAAGCACTCCAGATGGTTTTGGAAGTAAATCGCGCGCTTGCGTCAGGAAAGGCGTTGGACAGCAAACGAGAAGCAGTACGCATCGCCGTTCCTGCATAGCTTCTATGAAGCGGCTTGCGCTCTTAAAATATTTGCGTGAGTATAAATGTCTTTTGATTCGCGAAGGGAGAAAACACTCACTTTTTCTTAATCCCGTATCACAACGCACCTCATCGGTTCCGCGCCACAACGACATCAACGATTTTCTTGCAGAAAAAATCTGCAAGGATCTCGGTATCTCCCCAATTCGCAGAAAATAAACAACGACCCCTGCCCGTGCGGAGCGACCAATGTCGACGGCCGTCCAAAAAAATTTAAACATTGCCATGGAAAAGGTCTGTAGGGGAAAGAAACAAGCGAAGCGAATACAATTAGCGACCTTGCGCGAGCGCAGTCCCGCACTGAACCGTAAGGTTCTAGTGCTGGGATATAAAAGATGTCACGGAGCGTAAGAGCATATTTATGAAAAAGAAAATCCTAATAATTGGTCCATCTGGCTCAGGAAAGACGTATATTTCGGCGGAGTTACGAAAGGGCGGGATTAACGCTATTGATGCTGATTTAGTTCTCGATTTATCTAGTTGGTTCGATAACGATGGAAAAGAAGTTGAATATCCGGAAGACGCCGATAAGGAATTTCTGAATAATCATGAATTTCTTTGGAACAAGGAATTTCTGAAAGATTATCTAAGGAAGCAAGACGAGATATATTTATTCGGATTATCGGGAAATGTATTTAATGTTACCGATTTATTCGATAAGGTGTATTTTCTGAAAGTAGAGCGACAAGTACTTACAGAGAATCTTCGCCATGAATCAAGAGAAAATCCGATGGGACGGACTGATTATCAGCTTGAGAATGCCCTAAAGTACGCCGAAGAAATCGAGCAGAAAGCAAGGGAATTAGGTATAGAAATTATAGATGCCACGGGTAAGTCGCCAGATGAGATTTTCAAAGAAATTAAACAATAAATCCGCGTGGGTTAGGTAATAAAAAGCGAAGGTGTCACGGGAAATAATATGATTAAGTTAGGAAAATATAGGCACTATAAAGGAAAAGAGTACGAGGTTATAGGTACTGCGCGGCACAGCGAAACGCTGGAAGAATTAGTGATTTATCGAGCATTATACGGAAATTTCGACTTATGGGCGCGGCCGCTTAAAATGTTTTTGGAGGAAGTAGAAGTTGATGGTAAAAAGATGCCACGATTCAAATATTTGGGCGATCCGCGTGGCAATTATTATAAGAAGTGTCACAGGAAGTAGGAGTGGAATGTAAAAAAGATGAGGCCCAACTCGGATGAGTTGGACCTCTGGGGGGAGTGGAGCGGCTTGCTAGAAGCCGCCGTCGGGAGGAGTGTCAGAAATTCCGAAACAGATCTTCGCCGACTCGATCACATCGTAGGGGTCGGTCGTCGGCTCGAGCTCCCGAAGCACCTGAACGATCTCCTTTACTGCTTCTTCTCTGGACAGCTTTCCCACGGCTCACCTCCTGTTAAGTTGTACTATTTACACCGTCTAAAGTATAACATAGAAGCATATAGTTTGTCAAGTTTTTGACTTTCGCGGCATTTTCAATATTTCAGCAGCCAGTTTAGACTTTCGCAAAAAAGTGCTAACATTTATGTTAAATATGAAAATTAGTTCCGCGCTTTTTGAGCATTTTTCTTTTTTTAGGAATAAAGAAATGGACGCGCTTTATGTGGCGTTGGCATTGATGAGCTTTGCTATAGGTCTTGTCGGTATTTTCGTGCCGGTGTTTTTGTGGAAGGAAGGCGAGCCGATTTGGCGCATCCTTTTATTTATTCTTCTGGACTCGGTCTACATTGTTGCCATTATTCTGGCTGTTTTGCCGTTTTTTCGCAGGCTAAGCGATAAAACATTGATGCTCGCGAGCCTTCCTTTCGCCGCGCTTTATTATTTGGGCCTTGATTTTATAAAAGAGCTCCCCTTGTTATTTTATTTTCTTCCCTTGTTACATGCTTCTTACGCCATATTTTTTAACACCGGTTATCATATTAATTTTACCGGGGCATCGGACGGCGATTATTTGGGCAGGGAAATCGGCGCGCGCCATCTCATCAGTTCTTTAACGCATATGGCCGCGCCCTTTTTAGGCGGATTGATTATCGCCTCAATTGGGTTTAAATACACTTTTGCTTTCGGAGCCGCTTTATTGTTTTTTGCGATAACGCCGCTTTTTTATTTTCCGGCACATAGAGCCTCGCCGGATTTATCAAGAAAAACTATAATAAAATATCTTTTTTACAAGCCGATTATGCCTTTTACCGTCTCGGGCGCGGGATATGCCATGGAAACCATAATCGGAAGAATAACGTGGCCGCTTTTCCTGTTTATAATATTGGGCAGCATTGAGAGTTTGGGCGCGATAATATCCTTGGGGCTTTTGGCCGGCGTTTTCGTCACTTTTTATATGGGTTTTCTTTCCGATGCCGGCAAAAGAAGAAAAATAATTCTTTGGTCTTCAGTTTTTCTGTCGGCGATATGGGCCGCGCGTTATTTTTTATTCCGCCCGGTTTTGGTTTCAATCAGCGAGCCGCTGGGAAATGCCGTCGGCAATTCTCTCGGTGTGGCTTGGGAAAGCCAATATTATAGGATTGCGCGCAGCGTTCCTGACGGCGCGTCATTTATTCTGAGCAGAGAACTTTTGTATAATGCTGTTCGCATCCCTTATATGCTGATATTAATGGTCGGAGCGTATTTTTTTGAACCGGTTTTGTTTTTAAAATCCAGTTTTGTGATTGCGGCTTTGGTTTCCCTGATGTTTATGTTTGCCAATATGACCCATACGAGCGTTGTGAGCCGGTCTTTTTTTAAAAATGCTTAAGATTACCGCTGGTCGAAAATTCTTGGTCCAAAGACTTAAGAGGTATAAGTCTTCTTATTTGATTTAATCTTACCGAGAATGCCTGAGCTTCCTGAAGTTGAAATTACGGCAACAAAACTTCAAAAAAGCGGCCTTGTGGGCCGAAAAATCATCAGTTTTCGTCTTTTTTCTCCCGCGCAATTTATTTCCGGGTTTAGTTTGAGTAAAGCGAAAAAAGATATTTTAGGCAAAAAAATTACGGTAATATTCAGAAAAGGGAAGACCGTTTTTATGACTCTATCCGGCAATCCGAAAAGAGCGCTGGCGTTTCATCTGAAAATGACCGGCAATTTGTACTCCGGTAAGGCCGGTGAACGTTTAGATAAGTCTGTCCGTTTTGCGGTTGGATTTGCCGGAGGAGCAGAATTGCGTTTCAGCGACGTAAGAAAATTTGGCCGGATTTGGTACGGCCTTGAAAAAGAAGTTTTATGCGAGAAGTATTTTGCGGCGCTCGGACGGGATATTCTGAAGGTTGCTTTTACGGAGTTTAACGAAAAATTAAGAGGAAGAAGAGGAATGATAAAACCAATTTTGCTGAGGCAGGATATTTTTTCCGGAATCGGCAATATTATTGCCGATGAATCTTTGTGGCTTTCAAAAATCCATCCCAAAACAAAGTCACATGATTTGGACGGCCGTCGGAATCGCGTTCTTTTCGGAAATTTAAAAAAAATTATAAATAAGATTTTAAAATCCGGCGGCACGAGCATGAGGGATTGGAAACATCCCGATAACGAGATGGGCGGCTATCAAAATAAGTTTCTTATATATGATCAAAAAATTTGTCCTAGATGCCGGCGCCGAACGGAAAAAATTAAAGTCGGGGGGCGAGGAAGCACTATTTGCCCCGGGTGTCAAAAAAACTAAAAGTAATATATTTACTCCCGATTGGACTAAAACATGTTACTTGCCTGTTTTTTCAGCGCGTTCCGCATATTCTCCGGTTTGAGTGTTTACGCGCACGATATCGCCTTCGTTTATGAAAAGAGGCGCTTGTATACGCAGGCCGTTTTCAAGTTCTATTTCTTTTGAGCCGCCTTGGGCGGTGTTTCCTTTATCGGCGGGCGGGGCGGATTTAACGACATAATCAATTTTTATGGGAATTTCTATGCCGAGCAGTGTCTCGCCGAATTTTTTGAAAATGACTTCAAGGTTTGGCTTAAGATATCGCGCAATTTCACCGGCTAGCTCCGAGTTTAACGATACTCTTTTAGAAGGATCACTCGGATAAATAAAAGTAAATTCATTCCGATGTGAAAACAGGAACTTCATTGGTTCGCGATCTATTTCGGCTTCTTTGAATGATTCGTTTTGATGAAAGCTTCTTTGCGTTATTTTGCCCGTAGCCAGATTTTTTATTTTGGCCTGTACCACGGGTTTTCTTTGCTGCATGCGTAAAAACTGCGATTCAAGCACCTCGTAAGGTTCGCCATCCATCACGAAATACACCCCCTTTAATAAATCTGTATACGAAAGCATGATTTTGATAATTTCTAATTTCTAATTAACCTAATAAAATTATAGCAATAGAATAATTAATAATTTTACTCTATAATACCATCATATGCAATTTAAGCCGACAATCGGGTTAGAAATTCACGTCGAGCTGAATACGGAGACAAAAATGTTCTGCGAGTCCTTAAACGACTCTCAAGAGACCCATCCGAATATGAATGTTTGCCCCGTCTGCATGGGGCATCCGGGCACTCTGCCTGTCATAAACAAAGAAGCGGTTAAAAAAGTAATTTTGACGGGGTTAGCTTTGGGCGGAAAAGTCGCGGAGTATTCGCGATTTGAGCGCAAAAACTATTTTTATCCCGACCTGCCCAAGGGCTATCAGATTTCACAATATAAACATCCTTTGGTTTATGGCGGAGAGTTAGTTTTGCCGGATTCCGGCAAAAAAATAAGAATCAGGCGGGTTCATCTGGAGGAAGATACCGGACGTTTAATTCACGAGGGTCTCGGCTCCGGCATAAAATCGGAGCAAGTCTCATTTGTTGATTTTAACCGCGCCGGAGTACCTTTAATGGAATTGGTTACCGAACCGGATATTTCATCGGCTGATGAAGCCAGCGAATTTGCCGAAGAACTTCGTTTGCTTTTACGCGAGCTTAATGTTTCGGATGCCGATATGGAAAAAGGCCAGATGCGTCTTGAAGCCAACGCTTCTCTAGATATGGGGACGAAAGTTGAGCTGAAAAACATAAATTCTTTTAACGCGCTTCGCAGGGCTATTGAATATGAGCTGGAAAGACAGGCGGGTATTTTGAAAGCCGGCAAGAAAATTGTCCATGAAACCAGAGGTTGGGATGATGCCGGACAAAAAACATTTTCGCAAAGGCGAAAAGAAGAATCTCATGATTACCGTTATTTTCCAGAACCCGATTTGCCTCCGATTGAAGTCTATGGGGATGATGAATTGAATCCTGAAACTTTGAAATTGAAATTGCCGGAATTGCCGCGGCAAAAACGAGCCCGCTTTCAAAAAGAATACGGGCTTGCGGCCAAAGATTCCGCGCTTATTGTCTCTGATAAAGGAACGGCAGATTTTTTTGAAAAAGCCGTTTCTGAGCTTTTAGAGTGGAGCAGCCACGATAAAAAGCCTCAAGCGCTAAAACTTGCTTTTAATTATTTAATCTCCGATCTGCAAGGACTGGTTAAAGAAAAAGAATTGCCGATGAACGACCTTCTGGTCTCTCCGGAAAATTTTGCCGAGCTCATAAAAATGATTTTAGAGGACCTCATTTCCTCGCGGGCAGCCAAAGATATTTTACGCGTTATGGTTGAAGAAGGCGGCGATCCTTCTGATATCGCGCGCGAAAGGGGACTTAACCAAATTTCAAACGAAGGCGCGCTTGAAGAAATTGCCGAAAAAATTATTGGGGCCAATCCCCAAGCGGCAGCCGACTATAAATTGGGTAAAGAAAACGCTCTTCAATTTTTGGTGGGTCAAGTTATGAAAGAAACTAAGGGCGGCGCCAACCCCGAAGTCGCGCGCGAAACGCTTTTAAAACTTCTTAAGTAGTTTTTCGGCCTCTCTTCGTGTTTTAATCCATCGGATATTTTTATTGCGCTTAAACCAGGTCATTTGGCGGCGGGAATAACGCCAGATTGAAATTAGCAGTCCTGAAATCATTTCGTCTTTTGAAATTTTGCCGCGCAGATATCTTGAAATCCAGCGCGGTTCAAGGCCCAAGTCGTCCAATCGTTTCCAGCTTACTCCTTTCTGGCGCAATTTCTTTATTTCCCGAACCATTCCGGCTCTAAGCCGTTTATTTAATCTGGAATTTATTTTTTTTCTTAATTCCTCCGGTTTAATCTTTGTTCCTATCCATAACACATCAAAATATTGATATATTTCATTTCCCGATTTTTTATTCGCGATTTTTTTAGATGGGGATTTTGCTATCTCAATTGCCCGGATCAAACGGCGTTTGTTTTGGGGCTCAATTGTTTCGGCTCTTTTTTGGTCTAACTTTTTCAGGATTTTAAAAAGGACCGTAACCGATTTTTTCTCAAGGTTTTTTCGCAGTTTCCAATCGGGCGCAACGCCCGCCGTTTTCATCCGACCAAGAGCCACATCTATATAAAATCCGGTTCCCCCGACTATTATCGGGATTTTTCCTCGTTTTTGAATATCCACAATGGCTTTTTTTGCGCATTCGGCATAGTTTCCGGCGCTGAATACGGTTTTTGGAGACACTAAATCAAGGCAATGATGGGGGACACCCGCCATTTCACTCGCGGTTATTTTGCCCGAAGCCAGATTAAGGCCTTTATAAATCTGCCGAGAATCAGCCGAAATTATCTCGCCGTTCACTTTTTTGGCAAGACGCACTCCCAGCGCGGATTTACCGGAAGCTGTCGGACCGACTATGACTATTATTTTTTTACTTATCGCCTGTTGAGATTTCTTTGGCAAAATCATCTAATTTCATTGATTTCTGCTCTTTTTTTCCGCGTTCGCGCACATTTACAGTTCCGTCTTTCTCTTCTTTTTCTCCGATGACCAAAATATAAGGAATTTTCTGCAATTCGGCTTCGCGTATTTTTTTGCCGATAGTTTCATTGCGGTCATCCAGAAAAACGCGCAAATTTATTTTGTGAAGGTTACGGATAATTTCAAGACAATATTTTTTAACTTTGTCGTTAATGGACAAAAGCGCGACCTGAACCGGCGCCAGCCATAAAGGCAAAGCTCCGCCGTTTTCTTCCAGCAGTATGCCGATAAAGCGCTCGAAGGAGCCAAAAATAGCGCGATGAATGACCACCGGTTTTTCTTTTTTTCCGTTTTCACCTATGTAGTAGAGGTCGAATTTTTCAGGAAGCATAAAGAAATCAAGTTGTGAAGTGCCCAACTGCCAATCGCGTCCCTGTGAGTCACGGATATGCACTTCAATTTTAGGCCCGTAAAAAGCGCCCTCGCCCGGAGCCTCCTTAAAAGGTATTTTATTTTTTTTAAGGGCTGATGCCATAATTTTTTCGGCTTCATCCCATAATTCTTTTTTGCCCAGGGCTTTTTCGGGCCTTGTTGCCAGAAAATACTCGGTTTTAAATCCGAAAAGTGAATAAAACGAATTTATTTCTTTTATTGTTTTTGAAACTTCATCTTCAATTTGATCCTTCCGGCAATATATATGGGCGTCATCCATTGTCAGTTGCCTTACCCTGAACATTCCTCCCAGGGTACCGGAGCGTTCATTGCGATGGAGCCTGCCGATTTCAGCCAGCCGCAAAGGTAAATCTCGCCAGCTTCTAACTTTGGAGCTGTAAATATAGGTTGATTCGGGGCAATTCATCGGTTTAAGCGCCAGCGTGTCGTTCCCGTCTTTAAAATAAAACATATTCTCCCGAAAGTATTGCCAATGCCCGGATTTTTCAAAAACCTCTTTTTTAACCAAAATCGGCGTTGAGGTTTCGCTGTAGCCTCCCTCGTCGTTAATTTTTCGCGCATATTTTTCCAGCTCCCTAAAAATTATCATGCCTTTCGGATGCCAGAAAGGCGCCCCGGGCGCCACCTCCTGAAAAGAAAATAAGTCCAATTCTCGGCTTATATCTCTATGGTCTTGGGACGGTTTTTTGTCTCTGTCTTTAGCCATTTATATATTTTATAATACCCTTATTTCGTTGGCAATTAAAGCCGTACGGCCGTTTCGATGGCTTATTCTTCCTTTTATTTTTATTCCTTTTTCTTCAATAATAAGCGAGCCGTATTCGGTAAGAGTTCTCGGAAAGACAATTGCTTCCATTGCTCCGGAAAGATCAAGAAGTTTAAGAAAAACCATCGGTTCCCCCTTTTTAGTGGTAATTTTTTGAATGCTCTCTATCATTGCTCCAACCGAAGCCGGAGCGCCGTCAACCAGAGTCTTGGCGGTTTCTATCTGCATTTTTTCTTTTTTGAGTTTGTCTTTCATTTTTTCAAGAGGGTGGCTTGAAATGTATAATCCGAGAAGCTCGCGCTCCCAGCGCAGTTTTTCTTCGTCAGTCGCGGGACGGGCCGCGTTCAATTTAAGCTGGGGGAGGACGGCGCGGTCATTCATTAAGCTGAAAAGCGAGGATTGGTTTTGCGCCCGGGTTTTGGCCGAATCCCGATGATATGAAAGAATCGCTTCCAGATTATCCAGCATCTGGTTTCTTTCGCCGATATTGTCAAGCGCTCCTGATTTTATCAGCGACTCCAAGGATTTTTTGTTTAAATCTTTGGACGGCGATCTTTCCAGGAGGTCTGCCAAACTTGAATACGGGCCGTTTGTTTTTCTCTCTTCTATAATCGCCGAAACAGAGTTTGAGCCGACATTTTTAATGGTGCGCAACCCGAAACGGATTGTCGGATTTTCTCCGATCCTGGGGGTGAACCCTTCGTCACTTTGATTTATATCCGGAGGCAAAACGGATATGCCTGATTTTTTCGCCTCATTAACCAGAATCGCTATTCTTTCAATATCTTTTTCGTCGGCGTTCATTAGAGACGCCATAAATTCAAGCGGGTAGTGGCATTTAAGCCACGCGGTTTGATAGGCGACTAAAGCGTAGGCTGCCGCGTGCGAGCGGTTAAAACCGTATCCCGCGAACGGCTCTATGATTTTCCAAAGTTCTTCGCCAATCCCGCGGCTATTTATCGTTTTCTCCGCTCCCAAAATGAATTTTTCTTTTTGTTCGTCAAGAAGTTTTTTGATTTTTTTGCCCACGGCTTTGCGCAGAGTATCGGCTTCGGCCAGAGTGAAACCGGACGCGGCTTGAGCGGCTTGCATAAGCTGTTCCTGATAAATCATTATGCCGTGCGTTTTTTTGAGAATCGGTTCAAGCTTTGGATGAAGATAGGTTGCCGGCTCCCGGCCGTGTTTTCTTTTTATGTATATGGGTATCATTCCGGCATCCAGCGGCCCCGGACGATAAAGAGAAATCATCGCGATTATATCTTCTATTTCCGTGGGCTGGAGGTCGGTCAAAAAGCGCGTCATTCCTCCGCCTTCAAGCTGGAATACGCCTAAAGTCTGGCCGCGAGCCAGCATTTCAAAAACTCGCGCATCTACGGGATTCATTTTATCAAAATCAACGGTATTCCCCGTCCGTTCTTTGATTAATTTGACCGCGGCTTCAATGATGCTGAGGTTTTTTAATCCGAGGATATCCATTTTTAAAAGGCCGAGGTCTTCAATCGCGTGCATTTCATACTGGGTTACGATTGTTTTTTCGTTTGTGTCTTTCCCGCGCGCGGCGTATTGCAGCGGGACGGTGTTGACCAGAGGTTCTTTGGTTATCACTGTTCCGCAGGCGTGTACCGAGGCGTGTCGCGCCACGCCTTCCAGTTTTCGCGCCGCGTCAATGAGTCTTTTGGCGTCAGGGTCGGTTTCGTATGAATTTTTAAGCTCGGCGTTATTTTCCAAAGATTCGGTCAGGTTTTTGCCGAAAGCAATCATTTTAGCCAGGGTATCGCAAAAAGCATAAGAAAGATTTAAAGCGCGTCCGGCATCGCGGATGGCTGCCCGAGCGGCCATTGTCCCGAATGTTATTATCTGCGCCACATGGTCGGAGCCGTATTTTTCGGTCATATATTCCAAGACTTCGTCGCGGCGGGTATCAGCGAAGTCCAAGTCTATATCCGGCGGGCTTACGCGGTCCGGATTCATAAATCGTTCAAAGAGCAAGTCGTATTTTATGGGGTCAACGTTAGTTATGTTGGTCAGATACGATATGAGCGACCCTGCCGCGGAGCCCCGGCCCGGACCGACTACTATTCCTTTGTTCTTGGACCAATTGGTTATGTCCTGCACTATTAAAAAGTAAGAAGCAAAGCCGGTTTTTTTGATGACCGCAAGTTCGTAATCAAGCCGTTTTTTAATGGCTTCGGATACGTCATCGCCGTAGCGTTTTTTAAGTCCGTCAAGACACAATTTTTCCAGATAAGAATCCGCGCCGTGTCCTTCCGGAAGAGGATAGTGAGGGAAACTTATTTTTCCGAGCTCCAGTTCAATATTTATTCTTGAAGCAATTTCTAAAGTATTGGCTATGGCTTCGGGCGCGTCCCGAAAAAGATCCGTCATTTCTTTCGGGGACCTCATGGAAAAATCGTCGTTTTTCATAGTCATCCGGTCGGCATCGTCCAACCTGGAATTTGTTTGAACTGCTAGCAGCACATCTTGGGCCTGAGCGTCTTCTTTGGAAACATAATGAATGTCCTGCGCGGCAATAGTCGGGATTTTAAGGTCGCGCGCAAGCTGTTTCAGGGCTTTTTGCGCGCGGTCATGATTTGGTATTCCGGGATGATGCGAAAGTTCAATAAAAAAGTTGTTTTTTCCGAAGATTTCTTGATATTCAAACGCGAGTTTTCTGGCTTGGTCAAAGTCGCCGGCAATCAAAGCTCGCGGTATTTCGCCGCCCATACAGCTTGAAGTGCCGATAAGGCCTTTTGAATATCTGCGCAGTATTTCTTTATCTATGCGCGGTTTATAGTAAAATCCTTCAAGATGCGATGCCGTGACCAATTTTAAAAGATTTTGGTAACCCTCGTTATTTTCAGCCAGAAGCACGAGGTGAAAACGTTTTTCATCAAGTCCGACTTTTTTTGAATGGCGGGAGGTAGAGGCGAGATACGCCTCCACGCCTATTATCGGTTTAATTCCCGCGTTTTTTGATTTTTGATAAAACTCAATCGCGCCGTAAAGATTGCCGTGGTCAGTTAAGGCCAAAGCGGGCATCCCGTATTCCGCGGCGGCTCTGACCAAATCGTCTATTTTAGCCAAACCGTCAAGCAGACTATAGTGGCTATGCGTATGAAGGTGGACAAATGACATTATGTTTGGAGTTATTTTAAATTTTAAAACATTAAAAAGAGAATGGAAAGGTGAAAATGCCTTAAAATTTGGTAAATAAAAAACGCCTCGTGCGAGTGGTCGCACGAGGCCTGATGATGGATGACGGTATTCGCCGTCTATCATCGATAGAGGAACGGTTGAATTAAGAACATGCTCGCAAACGCAGAAAGTCCCGCGATTGCGCCCCCCGCCGACATTGGCAGGAAAGAGAAGTTTGATATCCCCAGTGCCACTATAACGCCCACAAAAAGGCCAGTCAGTGTGAGAATCAAGACATTTTTCATGGTTTACCTCCCTGTTCTTGTTGAGTTGAATTATACTACCGGAACACTGGCTAAAAGTATAATATAGAAGTATGTTAATTGTCAAGTTTTTGCTTTCCACGGCATTTTCAATATTTCAGCCGATTTAACAAGAGATACTGCTTTTTCAGATATTGCTGAAATCGCGGAAGCATTTTCGGGTCGTGCCAGTAAAAAAGCATTTCTTCCATGGCATTTTCAAGGGGCCAATTTTGTTCCCGGATGCGAAAAAGCGCTACCAGTAAACCCGTCCTGTCAGCTCCAACAAGGCAATGAACCAGAATCGGATGATTTTTGGGGTCAGCCAAAACTTTATAAGCCCTTTCAACCATATTGAAATCCATATTCTCAACTCGCAGGCGAAACTCAAATAAGGAAATTTTGCCGGATTTCGCCACCTCGCGTTCAAATGCGTTTTCGCCGCGATGGCCGCGCAGGTTAAGGATTGTTTTGATTTTCTTTTCCTGAATAACACGCTCAAGAAAAATCTTTGAAGGTTGGGCCGAACGGTAAACGGCGCCCTTTTTCACCACGCCGAAATTATACGCGGAGTTGTTTTTGGTAGATGCCTGTGCTGCGCCGCAATAAATTAAAGCCGTTGACAAAATCAGTAAAAAGACGCTGATAGCGGTTTTTTTCAAGATCGGCGCCCTCCAGGATATCCAATTAAATACTAATATTTAAGCCGTTAAATATCAATTTTAGCGTATAGATAAAATGCCGCGCGCGCTTTATAATATGGATGTGGCTAAATTTATAATCAACGGCGGCAAGGCCTTGAAAGGAGAGGTTGAGGTTTCGGGAGTTAAAAACGGCGCCCTTAAGGTTTTTGCCGCCTCTTTTCTTTTTGATGGCCAGGTGCGGGTTAAAAATGTTCCGCAAATTGAGGATATTTTCAGAATGAAAGAATTATTGGCTTCAATCGGAGTCAGGGTAGCAAATTACGGCAAAGGAGCTTTTTCTATAGAAGCGCCGGAAAACGCCAAAACAGATTTAGACGAAAATATTACCAAAAGTTTAAGGGCTTCGGTGGTGCTTTTGGGGCCGATGCTCGCCCGTTACGGCAAGGTTTCCATGCCCCACCCCGGAGGATGTGTTATAGGCAAGAGGCCGATAAATTTTTTCGTGGAAGGCCTGAAAGCGATGGGCGCGAAAACGCGCGAAGAAGGCGGACATTATTTTTTTGAAGCCAAAAAACTTAAATCAGCCGATTTTGCTTATCGCACGCCGAGCGTTACCGCGACAGAAACATTGATGATGGCGTCGGTTTTGGCGGACGGCAAAGTAATTTTACGAAATTGCGCCGAGGAGCCGGAAATAGAAAGCCTGGCTGATTTTTTAAATAATTCCGGCGCGAAAATAAAAGGCGCCGGCACTCATACCATTATTATAGAAGGGCTTGGGCAAAAGGGGAGATTGATTGCCCGCGACCCATTTGAAGTTATTCCTGACAGAATTGAGGCCGGGGGTTTTCTTATTCTCGGAGCTCTTTTGTCGAGTTCCCGCGCCGGCGGATTAAAAATTAAAAATTGTAAGCCCCTGCATCTTTTGAGTTTAATAGCCCATCTTGAGGCGGCAGGCGTAAAAATAAAAAGAGGTCCCGACTGGGTTTCTGTTTCAAGGCCCAAAAAATTATCGGCGCTTGATGTCAAAACAAGCGAGTACCCGGGTTTTGCCACGGATTTGCAAGCGCCTTTTACCGTCCTCTTAACTCAAGCCGAAGGGAAAAGCCAAGTCTTTGAAACTATTTTTGACGGCCGTCTGGAATATGTGAGCGAACTTGTCAGAATGGGCGCCAATATAACTTTGTGTGATCCTCACCGGGTCATTATTTTGGGCCCGACCCCTCTTTCAGGACGGGAAATGGAAAGTCCGGATCTAAGGGCAGGGCTCGCTTTTGTTATCGCCGGCCTCATTGCGAAAGGACAGACTATAGTTCACAATGTTTATAATATCGATAGAGGCTATGAGGCCATAGAGCAAAAACTGGTTTCAATCGGCGCGGATATAAAGCGAATTAATTGAATTATGTCTTTATTCATCAAAAAATTAGGCATTGATCTTGGAACGGCGAACACTTTGGTTTTCGTGCCGGGAAGGGGAATAGTGCTCAACGAACCTTCCGTGGTCGCGGTTTCGGTGCCGGAAAATAAAGTATTGGCCGTAGGCAACGAGGCCAGAGAAATGATAGGCAAAACGCCGGACAGCATAATGGCTTATCGCCCGATGAAAGACGGCGTTATTGCCGATTATCGCGTGACCGAAGCAATGCTCCGTTACTATATAGGTAAGTCGCTTGGCCAGTGGAATCTTTTTAAACCGGATGTTTTGGTTTCGGCGCCTGCCGGCGTAACTTCGGCGGAGAGAAGGTCGGTGGTTGAGGCCGCGTTAAAAGCCGGCGCCAAGCAGGCCTATGTAATGAAAGAACCGATTCTTGCCGCGATTGGCGCGGGAATTCCGATACAGGAGCCGACAGGGCATATGATAGTGGACATAGGCGGCGGGACGACTGATGTCGCGGTAATATCGCTTGGCGGCATTGTTGCTTCAACTTCTGTTAAAGTCGCCGGAAACAAAATAGACAAAGCCATAGCGGATTACGTGAAAAAGGCTTTTAATTTGGCGATTGGAGACAGAACCGCGGAAGAAATAAAAATAGCTATAGGGTCGGCCATCACGCTGGACGAAGAAGATTCTTATCTGATTAAGGGCCGCGATTTTCTTACCGGTCTTCCGCGAAGTACGGAAATTTCAACCAATGAAGCGGCTAAGGCCATTGAAAACGAGCTTCGCGAAATAACCAAAGCCATAAAATCGGTTTTGCACGAAACTCCGCCTGAACTGTCCTCGGATATAATAGACCAGGGGATTATAATGACCGGCGGAACATCGCTTTTGCGTAATATCACCGAACTCGTCTATAGGGCCACGGGCGTTAAAGCTTATGTCGCCGAAGACGCGCTTTTCTGCGTGGCTAAAGGGACCGGCATCGCTTTGGACCACCTCGGAATTTATAAAAAGAGTTTGCTTGGAAAAAGATAACCCAGTACGGCTAAATCGAATGCTAAATTTAGTTTCTTGGGTGGTATAATTATGTATTATTACGAGTTAAATTTTAAGCGAAAGAATCGGATGTTGGCTTGCGAATTTAGCAAGAAACTTTCGATTTAGCCGTACTGGGATAATGCACAAGGTTCTTGAGAATCACATAAAACGCGGCCTTTTGGCAAACGGATACCTTTTAATCGGGAAAATTAACGTTTCGGAATTGACGGATTCTCTTAAAAAGCGCGGCGAAGTTTTTTTGTTTGACGGCGTAATCGGGATTGAAGAAGCCAGACAGCTTAAAGAAAAATCTTTGCAAAGCGTAGGCGAATCCGAACGCTCGTTTTTCATTTTGAACGCGGCAAAAATAAGCCGTTATGTTCCCCAGGCCGTTCTTAAAACTATTGAGGACGCCCTGCCCGGCCGGCATTTTTTATTGTTGACCGAACATTCAGATACGCTGCCTCAGACTTTGCGTTCAAGGTTGGTTGAAATTACTCTTGATGAAGGCGCCGAAAAGTCCGACACAATATCAGAATTCGTAAAAGCCGACTATATTTCCCGCTCAAAAATGATAATGACAATGGCCGAAGACCCGGAAAAATTCAGCGTTTTTTTGGACGGTCTGGAACGCCGGGCAATGGATGAAAATAGACACGAATTCATTTTAAAAATACGTCAAGCCAGAGAATCCTCCGCGGTTTTTAATATCGGCCGAAAAATGTGTCTTGAATATCTAACTCATTTATTAATTTATTAAAATAATTTTATTAGGACAATTAGAATAATCAGGTTAATTAGAAATTAATAATTTTTAATATGTACGATTTATCAAAATTTGAAAACGAGGCCAAAAAAACCGGAGAATGGCTTTCTGGAGAGCTCGGGGTTATACGGACCGGTCGCGCGAGCCCCGCGCTGGTTAAGGATATAACAGTTGATTGCTACGGAAGCAAAATGAGTTTGGATGGTCTGGCTTCAATCAGCGTGCAGGATGCCAGAACTTTAGTAATACGGCCCTGGGATAAAAATTCATTGGAGCCGATAGAAAAGGCCATACGTTCATCCAACTCGGGCCTTCAGCCCGTAGCGGATAAAGATGTCATAAGAGTAATTTTGCCCGCTTTAACGGGCGAAAACAGGCAGATTCTTTTAAAATTAGCCGGAGAGAAATTGGAGGAATCCAGAATAGTTTTGAGGCGTGAACGCGACGAAGTTTGGAAAGACATTCAGGCAAAAGAACGCCTTGGCGAAATTTCAGAAGACGAGAAATTCCGTCTCAAAGACGAGCTTCAGAAAAAGATGGATAAATTTAACGCTGAATTTGAAGGAATGGTTGAACGCAAAAGGCGCGAAATACAGGAATAAGTGTCTTGTCTCGTTGTTATCGTTACACTTGACTTATTCGCGCAGTTTGCTATAATGGGTCCAATAAAGGTAGCGTAGGCCGGCGGGTCAATGTCCTTACGGCTGAACGGTCGAGCCCCTGGATTCGGGGCATGGCTACTGAATACGATTACCATTAATCCTTACGACAGAAACAGCAATATGGCTGAAAAATACATAGATCAAGAGTTTTTGGAGTTCGTGATCAAAAGCCTTGTTGACACTCCGAAATCGGTTGAAGTCGACCGCAAGGTTGATGAAATGGGCGTTTTACTGACGCTCAAGCTTGACCCGGCTGATATGGGAAAGATAATCGGCCGCGGAGGCAATACCGCCAAGGCGATCCGCACGCTTTTGCGCGTGGTTGGATTGAAAAACCGTTCCCGCGTCAATTTGAAGATTGAGGAACCGGAAGGAGGCCGCGGTCCCAGAGTTTCAAGCGAAGTAGACGATTTGAAACTTTAAATCACTGCGAGTCCGACAAAAACCGTGCTATCATAGATAGTGCGGTTTTTGTTTTAACTTTTAAACCATGAACTTCAATATTATAACTATTTTTCCCGAGGCCTTTGAATCCTATTTTAATTCCTCCATTTTAAAACGCGCGCAAAAGCGCGGTTTGATTAAAATTAACTTTTTCAATCCGCGGAATTTTGTGAAAGATAAATACCTTACGGTAGACGATAAGCCGTATGGCGGAGGCGCGGGAATGGTGATGAAGGCGGAGCCGATTTTAAAAGCATACGGAAATATAAAAAAGAAAGGTGTTAAAAAAGTAGTTTTACTTTCCGCCAAAGGCAGGCAGTTCAATCAAAAAATCGCGCGCGATTGGGCAAAAAATTATAAACAGTTAATTTTTATCAGCGCGAGATACGAAGGCATAGATGAAAGAGTAAAAATCGCTTTGAAGGCCGAAGAGATTTCCATAGGGCCGTATGTTTTGACCGACGGCGATGTAGCGACTATGGTTTTAGTTTCGGCCGTAACGCGCCTTCTGCCCGGCGCGATAAAATGGGAGTCATTGAAAGAAGAATCACATTTTAATCTTTTGGTTAAAAAAGAGGTGGTAGGCGGCAAGGGGCTGGAATATCCCCACTATACTCGTCCGGAGATTTTGAAATACAAGGGGAAAAAGTATGCAGTTCCGGCAGTTTTGCTTTCCGGAAACCATAAAAAGATACAAGAATGGAGGCGAAAAAATCAAAATTAACCTAATTTCTAATTAAAAATTTATGAACGGTTTTCCTGAACATTTTTATTGGGGTTCTTCTACTTCCGCGCATCAGGTTGAGGGGGGTAACATTAACGATTGGTCAGACTGGGAGAAAGAAAACGCGGCGCGTCTTGCCAAAGAGGCGCTAAATAAAAATTATCCCGATTATATATTAAATGACTATCCCGGCCCCTTGAGGCGCGAAAATTATATTTCGGGCAGGACCTGTGATCATTATAATCGCTATGAAGAGGATTTTGACATCGCCAAATCGCTCGGCCACAACGCCCATCGTTTTTCAATAGAGTGGTCGCGGATTGAACCGGAGGAAGGGAAATTTAACGAAAAAGAAATTGAACATTACCGCGAGGTCATTAACGCTTTGAAAACACGCGGGATTGAGCCCTTTGTAACGCTTTGGCACTGGACATTGCCCATCTGGTTTTCTAAACTAGGCGGCTGGACGAAAAAAGGCAATATAAAATTTTTTGAGAGATATGCCGCAAAAATTGTCAGCGCTTTTGAGAGCGATGTTAAATTTTGGACAACCGTAAATGAGCCGGAGACATTCGCTCGCCACGGTTATCTTACCGGCCGTTTGTTTGGCGGGCGTCCACCAGCCGAAAAGAATATTTTTAAGGCATATCGTGTGCTTAAAAATATTTTTAGAGGGCACCAACGCGCATATAAAATTATCAAAAAGATTAATAAACATTGTCAGGTGGGTTTTACGGAAAGCTTAGTTTATTTTGAGTCGTATGATTATTGGCCGTATAATTTATTACTGACGGGATTGCTCAAGTGGTGGAGAAACAATCCTTTTTTGGATAGGTTTGTGGAAAGCGCCGATTTTATAGGTCTGCAATATTATTATCATTCGCGTATCCGTTTTAACATTTGGAAATCAAAGTGGGGGATTCAATTTAATGAAGATAAGGAAGTAAGTGATTTGGGTTGGGAAATATATCCGGAAGGGATTTATAAAGTTTTGAAGAATTTGGCGAAATACGAGAAGCCGATTTTCATTACTGAAAACGGGTTGGCGGACGCTAAAGACAAAAAAAGAGCCGATTTTATAAAAGAACATCTGAAATGGGTAAACAAAGCAGTGAAAGAGGGCGCCGATGTTCGGGGCTATTTTTACTGGTCGCTTTTGGATAATTTTGAGTGGGACAAGGGTTATTGGCCCAGATTCGGCCTGGTGGAAGTTAATTACAAGACAATGGAGCGGAAAATACGCAAAAGCGCTTTAGAATATAGAAATATTATTTTGAAAGATCAAAACCTTAATAAATAGCGAATGTTTATCAGAGTTTATAAATGTTGATGATTCCGCAAGATGGCGGAATTTTTAGTTTAATATTCAATACTCAACAATCAATATTCAATCAACATTCAACGATTAAACATTTAATTGAATAATTGAACGCGGGATATTGATCGGATGTTGATTATTGAATGTTGAATGTTTTTAGTTATCCACATTTGTTATTTCTTATTTGGCAAAATAAGAAATAAAATTGAATTAAACACTCTTTTATGGCCAGGCATCAAATTCCAAAAATTTGGAGAAACGATAAAGAATTTTTGTCGCTGACTTACGCGGCCTCTTTTGCCGGCTATCATAAAGAACGGCTGCGCCAATTAATCAAAGAAAATAAATTGTCGGCTGAAAGAATAAACGGCGTTTGGTTTATTGAAAAGTCCGTTTTGCAAAATTTTATTACGGAAAATACCGGGATCAAACGAATTTCGGAATTACCCAAACTTGATAGCGATACTCAAAAAAGTAATTCCAAATCAATATACAAATTTTTTTCGGCATGGTCTAAAAAAAGTGATCCTTGGGACACGCTGCTTTTAGGCGATGATTATTCCAAAACTTCATCCTTTAAAAAACTGTCGGATTTCTTAAAACCGATAATTCAAAACGCTTTTTTGTGGAAATCCTCTGCTTTAATTTTACTGGTCATTCTAGCGGGCTTTTTTATTTTGAGAAATCCGGACGCGGCTTTGGCGAAATACCATGAATTCAAAAACGCAATGGTATCAGCTGTTTCGGATATAGTTCCAAACGCGGAAAAGCTGGTTTTTTTGAGTTTAAATAGTTTAAAAGCCAAAGGCGCTGATATTCAAAAGGATATTTTACATATTATAGACCAAGGCGCGCTGGTTTTGGATAATTCTTTTGAGAAGACGGCATCGGTCATGGAGGCCCCGAATCTTAAACGCCAAATTCAAAATAAATTGGGAATTCTAAACTCCAAATTTAATAATTTGACTTCCGCGGTTTCGGATTTTGATTTTCAAGGTTTCAAGGTTTCAAAGTTTAAGATTTTTTCAAAGTTTCAGTTTCCAGAACTTAGTGTTTCAAAGTTTAAGACTTTTTCAGAATTAAAAGTTCCAGAACTCAATATTTCAAAATCTAAAATTCTTTCAAAATTGGAAGTTCCGGAATTCAAGGCCCCAAACTTTAAAATTTCAGAGTTTAAAATTCCGAAGGTTAAATTGCCGAATTTCAATTTTGCCAAAGCTTCAAACGATGTTCATCAATTTTTGGGACAGGTGTCCGCGGCGTCTAAAGACGCCGTGTTTGGAATGTATCAAAGTATTCTGGAATCACGGTCCCTGGAGTGGGGTAAAAAAGCCGGCTCCTACGCGATAGACGGCATTGAATCAATTCCTTTGAAGATCGGCAAATATGCCGGCTCTTTAACCAGCAGGGGCGTTGATAAGGCGCTTGAAAAAACAAAAGAGACGCTCGTCGGTATATATGATAAAACTTTTGAAGTTTTGACTCGTTTGCCGGAGCCGCCGGAAAAGGATGAAACTGTAATGGGAGAAAGGGGTGAAAAGGGGGGCGAAGAAAAAAACGCGTTAAAGGCGGAGCAAGCTGAAGAAATTTTAACTTTGCGCTCGCAGGGTTTGGAGCCGTCCGTGTCCGTAGGTTCATCTAAGGCGCCCGCTATTATAGAAAGAGTGGTTGAAAGAACGGTGGTGCAAACGGCGTCAGCCAGCGGCACTCTTACCAAAGAACAGCTGGATCTGGCGCTTTCAGGAGTTAACGCCAGAATACTTGCCGAGGTTTCAGAGTTAAAAAGTTTAATCGCTAAAAGAGCCAATGACAATTTTGCCGCTATCGCTCTTACAAATAGAATTGACAGACTCTCGGGAGTTACGCTTTCCAATGTTACCGTCGATAATATTTCTTCTCTTGATGATGATGATATTCCCAATGACATAACAATATCCACCTCAAAATCTTTCTCGGGAACTTCGGCAAATTTTTCTTCGAATGTGACGATAACCGGTTCGCTATCCGCATCTACTTTATCAATCCCGAACGCTTCGTCGTCTCTTTCGTCTATTTTTAAAACATTATACATAGGCGGAGTAGCGACAACGACTTTTTCAACCACGGCTTCAAGTTTTGACATTACTGCCAACGCGACTACGACTCTCGGCACAACGGGCTTGAATATCGGTTCTGACCAATTTGTGATTCAGCAAAATAGCGGCAGAGTGGGAATTTCAACATCTTCGCCCAGCGTTACTCTTCATCTTGAGGAAGCTGACGGCACTAATTCCGGTTTAGCAATTGGAGGAGATGGCGTAACCAGCAGCGCGCGTTTATGGATTGGGGATTCAACCAATCTATGGCGAATACAAACATCCAGCGGCAATTTGCTTTATACCTCCGGCGCCGTTTTCGGAACAAATAACGGAACGGAGAGATTCAGATTACAATCATCCGGCAATTTCGGTATCGCTTCATCAACCCCCTGGGGACTTCTCTCCGTCAACCCCGATGCTCTTGGCGCTAGCGTTCCATCATTCGTAGTCGGCTCTTCAAGCGCGACAAGTTTCATTATTGATACCGGCGGCAAAGTAGGAATCGGGACAACTTCTCCCTACGCCAAATTGTCGGTTGAAGGCCAAACAGTTTCTTCATATTTCACCGCAACCTCAACGGCGTTTGCTTCAACTTTACCTTACGCTTCAACTACGGCAATAACAGCGACAACCGCTTCAACAACTAATCAAGTCATCTCGTCTTTGATTTCCGGCAGGATTCCATACGCTTCAACCGCCGGACTTCTGATTGATAACTCCGCGCTTACTTTTGACGGAACGCGACTAACAGCGACTTACGCCTCCACCACAGCAATTTCGGGAACAAACATTGATTTTGGAACACTTACTTTAACCAACGCTCTCGGCATCGCTTCGGGAGGCACGAACGCTTCTTCCTTCACCACATCAGGCAACGCTGTTTATTATGATGGCACTTCGCTTCTGACCGCGCCTTTGGCTTCGGCAATCACAATCCCTTATGCTTCCACAACCGCGTTAACTATTTCAGGAACCGCTTCAACAACTAATTTACTGGCATCTTCTTTAACTTCGGGTCGTGTTCCTTACATCACAACCGCAGGACTTTTTACTGATGATTCTGACCTGACTTTCAATGGCTCAATACTGACCGCGACTTACGCCTCTTCAACCGCCCTAACGGTATCAGGAACCGCGTCAACCACAAATCAAGTCTTCTCGGCAATGACTTCCGGCTCTGTTTTGTTCGCGGGAACGGGCGGACTTTTATCGCAAGACAATTCAAACCTTTTTTGGGATGATACGAATAACAGATTAGGTATCGCTTCCACTACCCCTTGGGGATTACTTTCGCTCAACCCCAATGCCCTCGGCGCGGGAATCCCTTCATTTGTAATCGCCTCGTCCTCCAACGCCGCGTATTTCATTATTGATAACGGAGGGCAGGTGGGGGTAGGCACCTCAAGCCCCTATGCAAAGTTCTCGCTCTCTGGTACCACCGACGGAACGGAGGATATCTTTGCGATAGCGACTTCTTCTACTGCTGCGGCGAACACCACCACACTGCGAGTCAACAGCACAGGCCAACTTCAGTTTGTCAATCAGTCCGGCGATGTAAGCAGGCCTCTTATTTCGCAGATTGGCGCTCCCAATAACGGATTGGTATTTGTGGATGGAGACATTCAAGTCGTAAAAAACAGCGACCCGTATTTCCAATTTGACCAGTCCGGTCTTATCACTGAAGTCCCTTGGAGATTTGCGAGCGCGATCGGTTCCGGGCCCGACATCCTTCTTGCGCGAGACGCCGCAGGGCTTCTTTCCCAGCGAAGCGGCACGACCGCCCAGGAACTCCGCATCTACAATACCGACAGCACGGCAGACGAATTTGTCTCGCTCGGTTTTCAGAACAATTCAAATGTGTTCACTATTCAAACAGAGCAGGTTGGGGGAGCGACAGTGAGAAATATAGATTTTGAAGGCGGCAACGTCGGCATCGGGACGACAACCCCCGCCAACACTTTATCCGTTAACGGGCTTTTGTACGTGGGAGGCGCGGGAACCTCAACTATTGAAGATAATCTTGATGTTTTAGACACGCTTCACGCCAAGACCTCTTACACCGGCGACCTTATTTTTGCTAACGGCTTTAGATTTACCGAGGCCGATTTAACCAGCGTCAACCAGGCCCTTTACTTGAATAGTCAATTTGGCAGTACCACTATTGCCGTCCTGGATAACGGCAATGTCGGCATCGGCACCACAACTCCGGCCTACAAGCTTCATGTGATAGGGGATGTGGCCGCGACTTCTTTTGTGAATATTTCAACCCGTTCAATGAAAAAAGACATAAATTATGTAGGTTTGGAGGAACAAAATGGCATTCTAAACACAATAAAAGGAATGAGAGTGGCTAAATACCGATATGAATTTGAAGACAATGACGCGCCTTTGCGAATCGGGCTGATTGCCGAGGAATCGCCTCAAGAAGTGCTTTCGGCTTCGGGCGGAGGAGTGGACATTTACAAACTTTCCACTTTTATTTTATCGGCAGTGCAGGCGATGCAGATTGATTTGGAGGAATTGACGGCAAGGGTGACGAGTTTGGAGGCAGGAAGTTCCGCCTTCGCCGGCGGCGTGTCAATTCAAACGGTTTTGGATTACCTGGCTTCGCTCGGAGCGACGATTACCAACGGCCTTGCCAAGTTCAAAGATGTTATTGTTTCCAGTTTAACTATTGGTTCCAGTGATAAACCAACGGGTATTACTTTGTATGACGAAGTTACGGGCGAGCCATATTGTCTGTCAATCGCAAGCGGAATTACAAAGACAATTGCGGGTGTTTGTTTGGGCTTGACGACCCCTCCGCCAAGTGGCGGAGAAACCGACACGACTACCGTTACAACTGATACGACGCCCCCAACGATAACTGTCATCGGCAATAATTCGGCCGAAATTGAAATCGGCTCCACCTACGGCGACCTTGGCGTAACCATTACGGATAATGTTGATTCAAACTTGGGCTACACCGCTTCGCTTGACGGAGGGCCCGAACTTTCGCAGGGCGACGGTCTCGCGATTGATACTTCGGTCGCAGGAACACACACGATAACTTATAAAGCCGTTGATAACGCCGGTAATATCGCGACAGCCGAGAGGGTTGTGAATGTCCTTGACCCTAACGCGACAACGACAACCGGAACGGCTTCAACGACGCCAAGCAACTAAAAGTTAAAAAGTTACAAGGTTACAAAGTTACAGGGTTTAAAGGTTACAAAGTTAAAAAGTTAAAAGGTTACATAGTTACAAGGTTAAAAGGTTACATAGTTACAAGGTTTAAAAGTCTTTGCGAGGTTAAAAATTATTTAAAATCGGGGTAGATTTTCCGCATCTCTTTTATAAATTCTTCTTTTTTCTTTTGCGCTTCCATCATTTCTTTTGTAGCAAATCTCTGCCCTTTAAACTTTGAAACCTTTAAACTTTCTATAAAGTTAAAAATTGTTCCGGCTATGCGCTTTGCCATATTTAAGCCTTTATTCAACGCTTCTTCGCTGATATAGCCGAGGTCTTTTGCGACATATAATTGATTACGAACCTCGCCTGCAGAACCTTTGGCGATATAAAGAAAATGAATGAAGTCGGGCGTTGTTCCGCGCTCAAAACCCTCCGAAATGTTGGACATTACCGAAACCGACGCGCGCTGGATTTGGTTGGACAAACCATAGTCGCGTTTAAACTCGGGTTTAGAAGTTAAATTGTAAATAAAATTAGTGAGCTCCCGCGCTTGCTGCCAGCAGGCGAGGTCTTCGAAACGCTTTACGGAAGACATAATACGAAAAGGTTAGCATGGCAGGCCTTAAAAATGCAAGGTTTAAAGGTTACAAAGTTAAAAGGTTACAAGGTTTCAAGGTTACAGGGTTACAAAGTTGAAAAGTTAAAGGGTTTAATTATTGGGCCTTTGGGGGTGTCGTCAAGCGACCAGCCGAGTTTTTGGATTTCGGCGCGGATTTGATCGGCTTTTTTCCAATCTTTTACTTTACGCGCTTTTTCACGATCTTGAGCAAGTTTTTTAACTTCGGCCGGAATGTTCAAAGGTTTCAAGACCTCAAGGTTTAATCCCAAAATCCGGTCGGCCCACAAAATATCCGCAAGCGACAACTCGTTAAAATTTTTCCAAAAAACCGCAAGGGCTTTGGGTGTATCCAAATCGTTTAATATGAGTTTTTTGAACGCGTCCCTAAATTTCAAATTGTTTTTAATTCTTGTAGATTGTCCTATTTCCAAAATTTTGTTTTTTATTCTTTCAAGCGCATTTTTAGCGGCTTTAAGAGAATTCCAGGTAAAATTCAATTTTGAACGATAATGGCTGGCTAAAACAAGATAGCGAAAGGCAAGCGGGTCAAAGCCGCGTTTTTCCAGATCGCGCAGAGTATAAATATTTCCAAGAGATTTCGACATTTTTCCGCCGTCAACCAAAAGATGCTCGCCTTCAACAAAAAATCTGACAAACGGTTTTCCGGTTGCCCCCTCGGATTGGGCAATTTCGTTTTCGTGATGCGGAAACAAAAGGTCAACGGCGCCGGCATGAATGTCAAAAGTTGTACCTAAATATTTCGCGCTCATCGCGGAACACTCAATATGCCAGCCGGGTCTTCCTTTTATCAACTTGGGTGGCGAATTTCCGAGTCGGAATTTTACGGGCCAGAAAGGTTCGCCCGCTTTGGCTGTCTTCCATAAAACAAAGTCTTCAATTTCATCTTTGGAATACTCATCGGCGTCAATTCTTGAGCGACGCGATTGTTTCAAGGTTTTAAGGTTTAGGGGTTTAATACGGCTTAAGCGGCCGTAATTCTTAAATTTTGAAATATCAAAATAAATTGAGCCGTCGGATTCGTAAGCGAGGCCCCTTTTCAGAAGTTTATTTATTAAACCGGTCATTTCTTTGACGTGCCCGGTGGCTTTGGGATAAATATCAGCCGGTTTAATATTCAAAAGTTTTAAATCTTCAAAAAAAGCGCGCTCGTAAGGTTGAACAAATTCAAAAATGGTTTTTCGGGCTTTGTTGGCCTCCCGAATAATTTTATCGTCAACATCCGTGATATTCATCGCCAATTTTACTTTAAAACCGTCCAGCTCCATCGCGCGGCGCATAATATCTTCAAAAATATAAGTGCGCAGATTGCCTATGTGGGCAAAATTGTAGACAGTGGGGCCGCAGGCGTAAATACGCGCGATTTTACCTTTAGCGGGCTTAAAAATTTCTGTTTTGCGGGTTAAAAAATTGAAAAGTTTCATTGTTTAATTGCGGTTGATACGGGGACAATAGTAGTATAAGATAAATATAAATTATTCGCCATGAATCTGTCTTTATCCAAAAAAATCGTTTTGTTTTTCGCGGGATTAATCGTCGTTGCCGCTTCGTTTGGTTTTGGCGCGTTTGTCGGCTATGAAAATCGGCCGGAGGTTGAGAGGGTACTCGCCGTTTTAGGCAAAAATCCCGAAATAGCTCCGGGGCCGGAGATTGATTTTTCTCCTTTCTGGAGAGCGTGGCGGACTATTGAAGAAAAATATGTTTCCTCGGACGGCGTTGACCGTCAAAAAATGATCTGGGGTTCCATTGAGGGATTAGCCGCGTCTTTGGAAGATCCTTACACCGTATTTTTTCCGCCGGTTGAAAATAAATCTTTTGAAGATGAAATCCGCGGAGATTTTGAAGGCGTTGGAATGGAAATCGGAATGAGAAAGGGAGTTTTAACCGTTATTGCGCCGTTGAAAAACACTCCGGCGTATAAAGCCGGAATAAAATCGGGAGACAAAATAATTAAAATCGGTGACGAATCAACAGCCGAACTGACTTTAAACGAAGCGGTGCAAAAAATCCGCGGCCCGAAAGGTTCTGTCATAAAATTAACCGTACTTAGAAACGGCGAAGATTCAACCAAAGAGATTGAAATATGGCGCGACACAATCCAAATTCCGCTTATTGACACCGAAAAAAGACCGGACGGAATTTTCATAATCCGGCTTTACAGCTTTTCAGAGCGTTCTCCCGAGGCTTTTCGCCAAGCTCTTCGCGAAATGGCTGATTCGGGAAGTTCAAAACTTATTCTTGATTTACGCAATAATCCCGGGGGATATCTTGAAGCGTCAGTGGACATTGCCAGCTGGTTTTTGCCCGCGGGCAAAACCGTGGTCATAGAAAATTTTGGGCGCGAAGGCGAGAAAATACATCGTTCAAGAGGATATAACATTTTTAACGGCGAACCTATAGCGGTTTTGGTGAACGGGGGCTCTGCTTCGGCGTCTGAAATTTTAGCCGGCGCTTTGCGGGATAACGGCGTAGCTAAAATAGTGGGAACAAAAACTTTCGGCAAGGGCTCGGTGCAGGAATTGGTGCCGGTAACGGCTGAAACGTCCTTAAAAGTTACCATTGCCCGCTGGCTTACGCCAAAAGGGGATTCAATTTCCGAAAACGGGCTTGAGCCGGATTTCACGATAGAACCTGCCAAAGAAGAAAACGAATCAGTTGACCCGCAGCTGGATAAAGCGATTGAAATACTAATGTCCAAAAGTATTGATTAGAATAATTAGAACAATTAGAATAATTAGAAATTATGAAGGTTTTATTATTACAGGATGTGGCGCAACTGGGACAAAAAGGCGACATTAAAGAAGTTAAAGACGGTTATGGCCGGAACTTTCTTCTGGCGCGGGGGCTCGCGAAATTGCTGACACCCGACGTTTTGCAGGAAGCCGAAGCGTTAAGAAAACAGCGCGAATCAGCCCATATCTTGGAGGCCTCGGCTTTTGAAACAGCCCTTAAAAATCTCAAGGATAAAAATATAGTCATTGAGGCCAAAGCGAATGAGCAAGGCGGGCTTTTTAGAGCCGTGAGCGCGAAACAAATTTTGGCTTCATTGAAAAAATCGGGAATTGAAAAAATCAAAGAGGAGGATTTATTGATAAAAGAACCGATTAAAAAAATCGGGATTCATGAAATTGAAGCAAAAAGAGGGGAAATTTCGGGAAAAATTAAAATCGCAGTGAAGACAAAAGAAGATAAAACAGAAAAAATGAAAAAAGAGGATAAAAATTAAAATGGCCAGATTCATTTTTATTGCCGGAGGCGTGATGTCGGGAATCGGCAAGGGCGTTTCCACCGCGGCCATCGCGACGATTCTTAAAAACTGCGGATATCGCGTAAGCTGTATAAAAATAGACCCGTATCTTAACGTGGACGCGGGCACTATGAATCCGGTGGAACACGGAGAGGTTTTTGTAACCGATGACGGTTTGGAATGCGACCAGGACATCGGCAACTATGAAAGATTTCTTGATGAAAATATGTACCGCCATAATTATATGACTTCGGGGCAGGTTTATCAGGAAGTCATCAACCGCGAGCGGGCCCTGGGTTACGGCGGGCGATGCGTTGAAACCGTTCCGCATATTCCCGAAGAAGTTATCGGCCGGATTGAACTGGCGGCCCAAAAAAGCAAAGCCGACTTTATGATGGTGGAAATCGGAGGAACGATAGGCGAGTATCAGAATCTTATATTTTTTGAAGCCAGCCGCATGATGCGCCTTCGCCATCCCGATAAAGTTATTTTTATCGTCGTTAGTTACCTGCCCGTGCCGCATATGATAGGCGAGATGAAAACCAAACCAACCCAGCACGCGGTTCGCGCCCTGAACTCCGCGGGGATACAACCCGATATGATAATCGCCCGTTCGGTTGTGCCTTTGGACCAGCCCAGAAAACGCAAAATCGCGGCTTTTTGCAATATAAAAGATGAGGACATCATTTCGGCGCCGGACGTAAAAAGCATTTACGAAATTCCTTTAAATTTTGAAAAGGGCAAACTAAGCGAACGAATTCTTGCTAAATTTGGCCTGCCCAAAAAAAAGCGTTTGCTTGCCGATTGGTCAAAATTGAGCCGAAAAATAAAACAAACCCGAAAAGAAATTAAAATCGGCATTGTCGGCAAATATTTTTCAACCGGACGATTTACGCTCACCGATTCGTATATTTCAGTAATTGAAGCGATCAAACACGCATCCTGGCATAATAATCTAAAACCCGTAATCCACTGGCTGGATGCCGAAGAATACGAACGAAATCCTAAAAAATTATCGGAGCTTGATAAAATGTCGGGATTAATCGTGCCGGGAGGGTTTGGTAACCGCGGAGTTGAAGGCAAAATAAAAACTATAGGCGTTGCCCGGCGCAAAAAAATACCGTTTCTCGGACTTTGCTACGGAATGCAGCTCGCGACCATTGAATTCGCGAGATCCCGCGCTAAATTGCGCCACGCTTCATCTACCGAGATAGATCCAAAAACTCCCTGCCCGATTATTTCGACTTTGGCGGAGCAGGAAAAAAATCTGAACGACGCCAAATTCGGGGCAACCATGCGGCTCGGCGCGTATCCCTGTGAAATCAGGCCGGAAACGATAAGCGCGCGGGCTTACGGAGAAAAAAATATAGTGGAGCGTCACCGGCATCGCTATGAATTTAATAATGATTTTCGCGAAAAACTTGAAAGTCTGGGACTGGTCGTGGCCGGCGTCAACCCTCAAAGAAATCTGGTGGAAATCATAGAAATTAAAGACCATCCGTTTTTTGTCGGAGTCCAATTTCATCCGGAATTAAAATCAAGGCCTTTCGGACCCCACCCTCTTTTCAACGAATTTATAAAAGCGGCGCGAAAACGAGGTTAAATCACGCTGACGACTTTTTTAACTTTAATTTTTCCGTTGAAGCCGGTTTTTCTTTTGTTCTCAAATTTAACTCGGCCGTCGTCTAACGCGAAAAGGGTGTGGTCTTTTCCGATGCCGACATTTTTTCCGGCAAGATATCGTAGACCGCGCTGGCGTATAATTACATTACCCCTTAAGGCTGACTCGCCGTCGCTTAACTTCACTCCCAGATATTTGGGCTTGGAATCTCTTAGATTCTTAGCCGATCCTTGCGCTTTGGTATGTGCCATAATAAAATAAACCCTAAATCCTAAATCAAATATACGATTATAATATGTTATCCGAGGATAAAGAAAAAGTCAATGTGGCCGTAAGTTTCCTTTTAATTGCTTTAATCGGCTTCGGGCTGGGAAGGCTGTCTTATACCCTGCAAAAAGAAGAATCAATAACCGTTGAGGAGCGGACGACTTCCAACAAGCCGGTTGCCATTTCCGATATCGCCCAAGAAGCGGCAGTTTTTATGGCGTCAAAGAACGGTTTGGCTTACTATTTGCCGTCTTGCGCGGGCGCTAAAAGGATTAAAGAAGAAAATAAAATATGGTTTTCTTCGCGCGAGGAAGCCGAAAGCCTTGGCTACAAACCGGCGGTTAATTGTTAAAACTTTAAAGAAGACTTGGCGGGTCAATCTGAATAGCCCATGACGGCGGCAGGTTTTTAAGGATTTCCGCTATTTTCGGATGCTTTTCGGGCCAGCTGCCCCTTTCAAGTTTTAAAAGCATGTGCCAGCGAAAACGCCCTCGGATACGCATGACAAAAGCGGGGAAATCAACACATTCAAAATTCTGATTTTTTACTGTTTCGCCGGTTCTGATTTTTTTTGCCAGGGCCGAAATATTCGCGATAAGTTTTTGGCGGTTTTGGTCTTGATAAGTTATTTTGAGCAAATCCACTGCCGGCGGATAGCGAAGTTTGCGGCGTTCTTCCAATTCGTCGTTTTGAAAACCGAATATGTTTCCTGAAACGACGTAACTAAAAACGGGGTGATTCGGCAAGCGCGTCTGGATAGTGAATGTTTTTTGCGCGAGCGAGCGCAGACGAATAAGAAAACTCATTATTCGCTCATGCATCCGGTAATCCGGCAATGAAAATAATCCGTCCATTGCCGCAATAATAATATGAGGCAGGGGATTCCGAAAATAATTTAAAAATATTTCGGTTGCGACCATTATGCTTCCCGGGCTGTCCAGAAATTCTTGTTTTATGCTTAACGCTTCTTTTCTTGATTTAACCGCATCCCGGTCAAACCTGAATAGTTTGACTTTAGGATACAACCTTTTAAGCTCCTCACCCAATTTTTCCACGCCCACGCCGTAACTTGCCAGTTTCCAGCTGGAACAATTCGGACAGCGCTCCATCACTTCCTCTTTCTTTAAACAATAATGGCAAAAAAAACGTTTTCTTATTTGTTCTTGGCCGTGCAAAACTAAAGGACTTGAACAATTCGGGCAGACAACGGTTTGCCCGCAATCCTGGCACAAAGTCGTCGGGCTGAAGCCGCGCCTGTGGCCGATTAAAATAACTGATTCCTGTTTGGCTATGACTCGGGATAAAAGATCAGTAATTTCCGGACTGAAAATTTTAAACCCTTCGGCCGAAGGCTTTCCGACGTCAATTATTTTACTTTCAGCCGAAGAAAGCAAACGTCCCGGATATTCATGGCTATGCGTGCCGGAATCAAGACGCAAAATGATATCACCGAAAACAAGATGCAACCCCATTTTTTTGGCCATCAGCTCAGCCGCTTTACGCAGATCAAAAAACGGCCGGCGCAAAGAATGATAATAATGCTCGTTTGATTCCTCTTCCACCACCAACACTCCGGTATCTTGGCGCAAAACGGGGAGAATCAGGGCAGTGCCCACCAGCACTATCGGTTGGGCAGATTGAGAAATATTTTTCCAGCCGGCGCTGATTTCTTTACTAGACATATCAGAATGCAAAATGAAAGAGCGTTCCTCAAGGCCTGTTTTAAGGTCGGCGAAGGCGTCTTGGGCTGAGCTCACCGTAGGCAAAAGAATGGCCGCCGAACAGCCGCGGCTTAAACTCTCGCGAATTATGCCGCGATAATATTTTATCCTCTCGGTTCTTTCGGCTTGATAAATCGATGCTTTGAAATTTGAGGATAACGGTTTTTCCGGCAAAAACACGGTATTTTTACCGAATTTATCAAGCACATTTTTATTCAAAAGCGGTTTAGGCAGAAAAAAACAAAGGATTGAAGAACTGGGGGCGATAAAATAGTCGGACAGCTCTTTAAGAATTTTAGCAAAATCGCAATTCACCATTTTATCGACCATAATCCTGTTTATTTTTTTAAGGGCGAACGGCCCGCTTTTTACGGCTGCTTTTTTAGATTCAAGTTTATCTCCTGAAATAACCAGAGCCGGTATATTTTTGCCGCGCAAATTAATTTCAACCACGTCCCCGATTTCGGGCTTTTTTATGCTAAAGTAGGTTAAAGGTCCGCCTTTCAAAAAAGACCGGCTTATGGGTGTGACTTCTAAAATCCACATAAATAAAGTATAACCTTTTTATGACCGATTTTTACAAAAAAAAAATACATATGGTGGGGATGAAGGGTGTCGGCATGACCGCTTTAGCCGAGCTTTTGTTGAGTCATGGAGCCATAATCACCGGCTCGGATGTCAAGGAAAAATTTCATACCGACCTGGTACTTAAACGTTTAAAAATCGCCCCCCGACTCTTTTCAGCAAAAAACATCACGCCAAAAACGGATTTGATAATTTATTCAAGCGCGTATCCGGAAGATCACCTGGAAAGACAAAAAGCTAAAAAGCTCGGCATAAAAGAAATGAGTTACGCCGAGGCCTTGTCTGAAATTTTTAACAAAAAAATCGGCATAATGATCGCGGGGTCTCACGGAAAAACCACAACCACGGCGCTTTTGGGGCATATTATGGCGGCAGCCGGAATGGATCCCACGGTTATAGTGGGAGGAACAGTGATTGCCTGGGATTCAAACGTCCGGATAGGAAAATCCGAATGGATGGTTGTTGAGGGCGACGAATACCAGAAAAAATTTTTGAACTTTAAACCAGCCTATCTTTTGATAACCAATATTGACTATGACCACCCTGACACGTTTTCGGACCGAACTTCATACCGCGCGGCTTTTAAAAAATTGATCCGGCAGACAAGAAAAAAAGTCTTTAACGCCGAAATTTTGAAACCTTTAAACCAAAAAGTTCTTAAAAGGTTTAAGTCCAAATATCTATTGGGAGAGCATAACCAAAAAAATCTGACATTGGTTTTGGCGGCGACTCAAGAATTGAACATAAGCGATGAAAATATTAAAAAGGGGCTGCTTGAATTTCGGGGAGTTCGCCGACGAATGGAAATTTACGCTCAAAGCGGCAATATGGTGATAATGGATGACTACGCCCATCATCCGGCCGAGATCTCAGCGACATTAAAAGCAGTGAGAGCGCGCTGGCCGCGCCATAAAATTACGGCTATTTTTCAGCCGCACACTTTCAGCCGCACCAAAGCTCTTCTCTCCGAATTCGCCGCCGCTTTTAAGGACGCCGACGAGATATTTCTAGTTCCCACTTATTCTTCGGCAAGAGAAAACATAGAAGGGGGAGAGGGTATGGATGAAATGCTCTACGGGGCCGTTAAAAAAAATAATAAAAATTGCTTTAAAGGCCTGCCATCTGAAAAAACGCTTGCCGGCGGCAAAGGCAAACGGCTGATAATAACCATGGGCGCGGGAGACCTTTGGCAATTTGCCCGGAAACTGGCTGGGAAAATAAGAAACTGATTAAATGCGATTATCGAATTGAGTTAAAATTGTTAAAATAAGACAATGCAGGAAAAAATTTGGCATGCGATCAGCCCAAAAGAAACCGCGGCGGCTTTGGAAACCGACACAGAACACGGTTTACAGACGGCCGAAGCAAAGGCGCGTCTTGAAAAATTCGGCCCCAATGATTTTGAAAAACGCCCGTCATTCCGACTCTATAAAATAATATCGGCTCAAATTAAAAGCCCGCTGGTTTTTATACTTATTATCGCGGGTTTTATTTCGTTATTACTTGAAAACAAGGCCGATGCCGCCGTTATTTTTATCGCGGTTGCCATTAATACCGTTGTCGGCGCCATTCAGGAAGGGCGCGCCTCGCTGGCTTTTGACCAGTTAAGACTGGCGACGAAAACCAGCGCTACGGTTATCAGAAGCGGACGCAAACAAAAAATTGATACCGCAATGCTCGTGCCTGGGGATATCATACTGGTCCAATCCGGCGACCGCATTCCGGCAGATTCAAGAATTATTGAATCAAAAGCCCTGGAAGCCAATGAGGCAATTCTGACGGGAGAATGGGCGGCAGTTGCCAAAAATCCGGAGGGCGTGGATGAAAAAACCGTTTTGACCGAAAGAAACTCAATGATTTGGATGGGAACTTCGGTCAGCGAAGGCTGGGGCAAGGCAGTCATAGTTTCAACAGGCGAAAAAACAGAACTCGGGAAAATAGCGAAATTGGTAAAAGAGGTTAAAGAATCGCCCACGCCCTTTCAAAAAGGCATTAAAAAAATAGCAATGTTGATAGGCGCGTTTGCGGCCCTCGTTATTTTAGCCATTTTTATTTTGGGAATTATTCGCGGGCATAATTTCGGAGAAATGTTTTTTATATCCGTGGCCGTCGCGGTTTCAATTATTCCCGAGGGACTGCCGGTCGCGGTAACCGTGGTGCTTGCCGTGGGAATGTACAGAATTATGCGTAGAGGAGGACTTACGCGAAAACTTGCCGCCGCCGAAACTCTTGGTTCGACAAGTATTATTTTGACCGATAAAACCGGAACTCTGACCCAGGCGAAAATGGAGGCGGTGGAAATAGCTACTTGCGATAAAATAGCGACCAAGACTGATATGGATCTTTCCGGGGGCGTTTTTGAAACGCTGAAGGGAGCAATAATGGCTTCGGCGGCGTTCATTGAAAATCCCGATGACCCGCGAAATCAGTGGCGCGTTCAGGGGAGATCAACAGACAAAGCATTGCTTGAGGCCGGAATACAGGCGGGATTAAACCCGGGCGAACTTTTGGAAAGCGAGCCGAGGATTGATTTTATTCCGTTTGAAGCCGAAAGAAAATACAGCGCCTCCTTGCATAAATCAGGAAACGAAACCGCAATTTATATCGCCGGCGCGCCGGAAACACTGATAGAAATGTCCGCGGAAATATTTACCGGCGGCGCGCCCGGACCGTTTACCAAAGAACTTAAAGAAAAATTAACATCCATATATCTTGAATCCGCGGGGCGAGGAGAAAGAGTGCTGGCGGCAGCTTATCGTCGGGATCACTGGTCGGAAATCGCGAGGCAAAAAGACCATATGTTTGAAAAAACAGTGTTTCTCGGACTCATCAGTTTCAGCGACCCCTTAAGGCCGGATGTCCAAAAAACCATAAAAGGCGCGAAAGAGGCCGGTATAAAAATAGTTTTGCTGACCGGAGATCATGCTTCCACCGCGAAATCCATAGCTGAATCGGCCGGGCTGGTTGACGATTGGTCCAAAGTAAAAATTGTTGAAGGCAGACAAATAGAAAATATGTCTGAAAAAGAACTTAGAGAAATCGTGCCGGATGTCGCTATTTTTGCCCGTGTTCTTCCGCATCAAAAATCAGCGATTGTCGGCGCGTGGCAGTCGCTTGACGAAGTGGTGGCTATGACCGGCGACGGCGTAAACGACGCTCCGGCGCTGCATAGAGCCGATATAGGCATAGCGCTGGGGTCGGGAACGGATGTAGCCAAAGAATCCTCGGGAATAGTTTTGACTGACGACAACTTTGGTCTTATTTTCCACGCGATAGAAGAGGGGAGGGTAATTCTGGATAATTTGCGCAAGATAATCACGTATTTATTGGCCGCAAATTTCAGCGAGATAGTTCTTATTTCCGGAGCTTTGGTTTTCGGTCTGCCTCTACCGATACTGCCCGCGCAAATTCTCTGGGCCAATATAGTGCAAGAGGGCTTTATGAATTTTGCCTTCGCGTTTGAACCCAAAGAAAACGACGTTTTAAAAAGAAATCCGCGGACGAATTCCTCCCGCCGAATTTTAAACAAAGAAATGCTTTATATAATACTGGGGGTCGGAATTATCACTTCTTTATTTCTCTTAATTTTATTTTTACTCCTTTATAATTACGGACTGCCTTTGGAAGAATTGAGAACCATTATGTTTGTCGGCATTTCGCTTGACGCTCTTTTTTTCGCTTTTTCTTTTAAAAGCCTGCGCAAATCCCTCTGGCATATAAATATTTTCAGCAATCCTTATTTGCTTTTTGCTTTCGCCATAAGTCTTATTTTGCTTGTCGGGGCTTTATATTTCGGACCGATTGCCGGTCTGCTTCAGGTTGTGAAATTAACGCCTTTTGACCTGGGGGTGCTTGTTTTAATCGGTCTTTTCAACCTGACTCTCATAGAAACGGCCAAATACCTCTTTATTCGCCGCCGTCATAAATATAATATGGAATTATGAACCCAATCTGGCTGATAATCATATTCCTCGCATCATTTCTGTTTTTGGTAAAGTCAAGTTCGGCCTTGGTTAAATCTCTGACCGGCATTGCCAGACTTCTGCGTTTTTCGGAGTATATGGTCGCGTTCATTTTGATGAGTTTTGCCACTTCCATATCCGAGCTTTTCGTCGGAATAAGTTCGGCGGTCAGCAACGCGCCGAGTTTGTCGCTCGGAAACATTTTCGGAGCAAACCTTTTGAATATAACCTTGGTAATAGGCATAGCGTCTCTGATACATAAGGGGGTGGAACTTGAAAGCAAGATTTCGCGGGTCAACTTCTGGCTTATTTTTATCATCTCGCTATTTCCTCTATTGCTTGGCGCGGACGGCGTAATTTCAAGGGCCGACGGCGCGATATTGCTCATCTCTTTTTTCATATATATCTGGCATGTCCTGGGCGAAAAAGAATATTTTACCAAAACAGTCAATCACCGGCCTAAAGGAATTGCCGCGGTTACCGGAACCGCGCGCGATATTATAATTTTCTTTGCCGCTGTTACGGTACTCCTCGCAAGTTCGGCCGCTTTAGTCTGGACGGGGACCAAAATAGCCGCGATGGCAACTTTTACGATTTTTTCATTCGGAGCCGTATTCGTAGCTCTAGGCACCACTCTTCCGGAAATGGCTTTCGGCATACGCGCCGCGCTCGCCAAACACGGTTCAATGGCCGTCGGCAATTCGCTGGGGTCAATAGCTTTTAATTCGGCTTTCATCATAGGCGTGGTGAGCGTAATACGCCCGATAACCATAAGCGGGCTTAGCCAGTTCTTTTTCGTGGCCAGCGCCTTTATTGTCGCCTTTTTGCTTTTCAATATTTTCGTCTACAGCCGAACTTTTATTTCCGGGCGCGAAGGCGTATTTTTGATAGCGGTATACGCGATATTCATATTTCTGGAATTTTGGTTTAAAAACGGTTTAAAATAAATCAAATGAGCCAGACGGTCTTAATTGGCGTTATCGCGATTCTTGCGGGGGCAGTGCTCGGAGCGATTGCGGTTTTTATTTTTAAGCGCGCGGGCAAGAACGACGGCGCGGTTTTGGTATTGCAAAATCAGATAAACGAACTTACGCGAGCGTTAAGAGGCGAGATGGGCGATTCAACCAAAGCCATGCGAGATCAATTAAATCAAAGCGCGAAACTCATTCAGGACATAACCAAAGAACTGACCAAGGTGAGCGAGGGGCAAAAACAAGTGATGAGCGTTACCGATCAACTGAGAAACTTGCAGGATATTCTGAAAAACCCCAAACAGCGCGGAGTTCTGGGAGAATACTATCTTGAGACCGTTTTGAAAAATGTCATGCCTCCGGGCACTTTTGAATTGCAATACGAATTTCGGGACGGAAGCAGGGTGGATGCCATAATCAAGACCAAACAGGGCTTGATACCGATTGATTCCAAATTCAGTTTAGAAAACTATAATCGCATTCTGGAGGCCTCCACCGCGGATGAAAGACAGCGCTATGAAAATTCTTTTTACAACGACCTTAAAATAAGAGTGGAGGAAACCTCAAAATATATCCGTCCGGAAGAAGGCACGCTGGAATTCGCTTTTATGTTCATACCGTCTGAAGCCGTCTACTACGATCTTTTAATAAATAAAGTCGGCTCTATAAAAGCGAACACCGTGAATCTCGTGGAATACGCCGCCGGACAGAAAAAAGTGATAATCGTCTCTCCCACTACCTTTCTCGCTTACCTTCAAACAGTGCTTCAGGGATTAAGGGCTTTAAAAATCGAGGAAGCCGCGAAAATGATCGGCGAAAGGGTCAGAAATCTCACCAAGCATCTGATAAGCTATCAAACCTTTCACCAAAAACTCGGCGGCCATCTTTTGACGGCGGTTAATATGTACGATAAATCGTCGGCGGAATTCAAAAAAATTGATAAGGACCTTTTGAAAATAACCGGGGAGTCCTCGGATTTTGAACCCATAGCCATTGACAAACCGGACGCCGAGGAATAAAATTTTATAATATGAAATTCGCGATAGTCAGAATCGCCGGAAAACAATATTTTGTGGAGCCGGGCAAAAAAATAAAAACGGAAAAAATTGAGGCCCCCGAAAAAGGGAACGAAATTAAATTTGGCGATGTGCTCTTATACGGCGACGGTTCAAAAATAGAAGTGGGCCGTCCTAAGGTGGCGGGAGCCGAAGTCAAAGCCGAGTTTTTGGGCGTAAAAAGAGCCAAAAAGGTGATAGTTTTTCGTTACAAATCAAAAACCCGGGCGCGCACCAAAAGAGGCCACCGCCAGCATTTCAGCGAACTCTTAATTAAGGATATAAATTTTGGCAAGTAAAAAACCGTCTTTCGGGGGCTAAAATTTATAGATAAAAATAGATTGTCCCGCGCGGGCCACCGGTTCAACGCCCTGAAGCCAGACATAAGAATCTTCCGGTTTTTTTACAAAACCTTTGACCGGCTGACCGAAGGCGCCCTGTCGAATCGTGGCTGATACGGCAAACCATTCGGGGTCTCCGGTTTTAATATTCGGTTTTCCCAGAGCCGATTGCCAAGGCACGAATTTTTCTTTGAGAGAGTATTCAAGAGACCCTCCGCCGAAATAATCCACGGCTATTTTTTCTATTTTATTTTTTTCTATGAAATCGCCCAGGCGCTTTAAATCCTGTCCCCAATCATAATTTGAATCCGTTATGTACTTATAGCCCTGCTTTGTTCCGCCAGCCAGTCCGTTATAGTAAGAAAGATAATTCGGGAAAGAGTTAAACGCGCTTAAAATCATCCAAAATAAAAGAAAGCTTATCAAAAAATACCGCGGCAGTGATTTCACATAGCGTTCATAAACGGAAAAAATCCATTCGCCGAAACTCCTCGGTTCATTAAAAGAATAGGACCTGGTCCAGCGCATTAATTCGCGGGACACCAGAAGATAAATAAACGGGAACGTCGGCAAAACATGGCGCACGCCTATATTTAAGGTGCTTTGCATTGATTGCAGCCAATAAACGGCAATGAATATAAAGCTTGCTGTCAGAAAAAAATTATCGCGCATCCACTCAAGAGCGATACCAAACGATTTCTCACAACTTTGGCGAAGTGATTTTATGGCAACAAAAACAGAAATGGCCGCAAGAAACAAAAACGCCAGCGGTTCCTTCAATATGTAGGCGATCGGGAAATAATACCACCAGCCGCTTGACGCGACCTCTCCCAAAAAATAAGTGGTGTTTCCGCCAGCCGCGCGCTGAATAACCATCAAAAGCCCCAGGAAATATTCAGCCAGAGCCTTTAAAATCGGTTTTTCCGCCATGAACAAAGTCAGATCAACCGCAGACCTGAAGCCGAAGGAACTTAAAATGAAAGCCGAATCATTGATCTGGCGCTCTTGCGGATAATTCCAAACATGGAATTGATAAACTAAAATGATTATCAAACCCGCGATGGCAAAAATAACGGCGAGCCTTAAAAATAAGCCGAGCCATCCGGCCAAAAGAAGTTTCAGGCGCTTGTAATTGTTTTCGGCGAAACGCAAAATATCAAGCCTGGAAAGAAAAACCCACAGCACACCTATAATAACGAATAGGGGAATTAAAATAACCAGAGAAAACTTTAAAAGAAGCGCTATTCCCAAGGATGCGCCGACAATAATTAAGCGCTTTATGTCCGGCAATTCAAGATAACGCACGAAAGAAACTATGGCTATAAAAAAACCGAAAGACGCGGCCAGGTCGGTGGTCACGTATCTGGAATGAGCTATGAATGTCGGCGAAAAGCTGAAAAAAAGAAGAGTAAGCAGTCCGACTTTATCACCATAAATGCGCCGCGACCAGCTGAAAATCAGCCAGCCAAAGAGCAGCGCCAAAAGCATCATCGGCAGTCTTGACCAAAAAAGAATCCGGTCCGGATTATTTCCCGATTCGTAAAGAAAAATGCGCCCCATATCCCATTGGCCGTTTATGTCTTCGGTCCAAGCCCGGACATCGGTTGGAAAATTAAGATTCAAAAATAACAGCGGAAAGGCGGCCAAATCTTTTATCAAGGGCGGATGTTCCGGATTAAGCCGGTAATCTTTTTGAGTAAGATAAGAATAGCCCGCCGGAATATGGGCCAGCTCGTCCATAACCGCAGAATCATTCAGAGAAGAAAAAAACATCAAAACGAACATAACCACGAGCATCAGAAAAGCGATAATATTTGAAACGCGGCGATTAGTCATCTTATTTTCTTTATTTTATATCCATCCCTTTGTAAAACAAAATGAAGCCGGGCCGCACGCTTAATCTTGGTGCGTCCGCGATCAATCTTATCCTGGAATTTAACTTCGGGTCGTTTTCAAGAGGGATTATCAGACAGCGAACCTTGCAATCAATCAAATCTAAATCCTGGGGCGAAATATAATAAAAGTTCTTTTTCGTTCTTTCGCTTTGAGGCCAGGTATCGGTTAAAAACATAACGGTTTGGGACGGCATTGGGACAGATTTTGAGCCGTAATCGTCGGGCGCGGAGACCGGAACGCCCGCGGCGTTAACCACCACATATTTTTTTATGTCCTCGGGCTGACGGTTGAGCCATCGGCCGATTTCAACATAATTGGCGTTAAAGGCGAAATAGGTTTCTCGTAAGTTCGTCCAGCGCGTAAAATAATCGGAGTAAGTTATGATAATGTTAGAGGCAAAAAAGGCCGCGATTAAAAATATAAGTTTCGGAAAATATTCAAGACGCGAATCGAGCCAGCCGGCAATCCGGGACAAAATTTCCCAAAAACCAATAGCGGCAAAATACATTATCGCCGGCAGCATCATAATTGAACGTAAAGCGTGCGGAACGCCCTCCGAAGAAAAAGCCGCCGGCGCCAAGGAAACCGCTATCCAAAGCCAAAAAAACCCTGCCGAATATTCTCTGCGATATTTTCCGATACTGAAAATAAGTCCGACGGCGAATAATATTCCGACCGGCCACCAAAGAAGCGCGGCTTCCGGCAAATTATGGCGGGGATTTTGGTCGCCCGAAAACCACAGGGCGCCTAAAGTTTTCAATGAATTCAGCGCTAAAGATTTGACCGGAGAAATTTCTGAAAAAATTGAAATCTGGCTTGTTCTGCCCAAAAAATCACCCGGATTTTGCAAATAATACAGACCCAGCGGCAAAAAAGCGATTAGAGCCGCGGCCAAAAACACGGCGATTTTTTTATAACCAAAACGCAGTTTCGCCATTTTTAAAAACGGCGCTATAAGAAGAAGGGGAGCGACGCGATAAGCAATGTAAGAATTGGCGCCGAGCCCAAAAATAAATCCGCCGGCCAGCACCGTCAGGTATTTGTTTTTTTCCGAAAGGTTATCTCTAAAAACAAGCCACAAAAAATATAGTCCCCAGACCAAAAAGAACGGCGCCATTATCGCCCGAAAGCCGATGCGTGAAAAATTAATGTGCCAAAAGCTTACGGCCATAAAAAAGGACGCCGAAAGAGCTATTATTTCGCCCGCCGAAATTCCGACTAATTTTTTACCGTAAGAAACGGAGCGGAAAAGTTCGCGTCCCAGATAAAAAACACCCAAAACCGTCAGCGCCCCGAAAATCGCCGAAACCAGCCGAATTGCCCAGGGTTCATTGCCGAAAAACCAAAGAGAAGCCGCAATTATATTCATAAAAAGCCCCTCACGGCCATTATTTTCAGAATAAAAAGCCGAGAAGTTGCCGATTTTCCCGGCGTACAAAGCATTATTGCCGTTCATTGCTTCGTCCGGATAAAGCCCCGGGGGAGAACTTCCCAACATCCAAAATCTGAAAAAAACGGCGATTAAAAAAATAACCACGGCTATAAAAACGGCTTTCCTGGAATTGTGCATATTTATATCATATCCCAAATCTTGTTATTTTGTTATAATTGGCAATATGGAATATTATAAAATCAATGACTGAAATAGAATCTCCGAATATAATTCAAGAAGAAATAAGAAAATTAGAAGGGGCACTGGCCGAAAAGAAAAAAGAACTGACCGAATCCGGCACGGAGTTTAAAGAAGAAGAAACGGCCAAAGAAGTGATTAAAGAATACACCGCTCAAACTCCGACCACTTCCGCAGACGCCTCAAGCGATGAAACCAAAAAAGCGGCTCAAATTCTTCAAAACGAACCGCACGCCAAACAAATCGGCGAACTTTTAAATATTGCCCAAAAAAACGGAATAATTTACGCGGTTGAAGTGGCCAGACATCTGAAAAATCCGCATCTTCTGGATGATTTTCACGACCGGCTGGCGCTTGAACTCGCCGCAAGAAAAAAATGATTCTTCTCACTTTCCAACAGCTTTTCTTTATATATATCGGCGCGGCTTTGTTTTTAATCCTGGGCGGCGCTTTATTTTTTTTTATAAGAAGGATTAAAAAGCGGCGCGAGATTTTATCTTCTCTTGAATTCGCTCTCTATGAAGTGACTCTGCCTTTTGGCGGCCAACCCCCAAAAGAAAATCTTTCTTTCAAGGACCTGATTTCAACTATGGAGCAATTTTACGCGGGACTGGCCGCTATTTTTGAAGACCGATGGTTCGGCCGTTCCGGTTTTGCTCTGGAGCTGGCCCTGCCTTCAGCCGGAGAAGAAGCCGTTTTTTATGCGGCGGTTCCAAGGAAAAAGGCGCGGCTTTTTGAAAAACATCTGCAGGGTTTATACCCCTACGCCAAAATTGAGGAAAAAAAAGAGGATTATAATATTTTTAATGCCGAGGGCGCGAGCGCCGGAGGTTATTTTTCTTTAGCCGTTTCTCCGCTTTTATCCATACGAACCTATCAGCGGCTTGACGCCGACCCTCTTGAAGTTATTGCCAACGCTTTTGCCAAACTTAAAAAAGAAGGCGAGGGAGCCGCGCTTCAAATAATAGTCAGCCGCGGACCCAAAAATTTTATCAAAAAGCTGAAGGGCGCCATTAAGTCCGTTCGCGAAGGTAAAAAAATCCAAACCGGCGAAGGATTAAACAAAACGAAAGAGACCATCAAATTTTTATTAACGGGCAGGGGAGAAGGGCCCAAAAAAGACGGCCCGGCCGTAGTTGACGAAGAAACCGCCAAACTTCTTGAAGAAAAAGCCGCTTTCCCGGTATTTAGCGTCAACATACGCCTTGTAACTTCGGCTTCAGAACCGGAGGAAGCCGAAAGAATTCTTCAGGAATTGGCCAGCGCCTTTATTCAATTTGCCGAGACAAGGGGAAACAGTTTTGTTTTCAAAAAAATTAAACCAAGGGATTTAAATAATTTTATATATCGTTTCTCTTTTAGGACGCCGGACGCGGCGAAAACTATGGCGCTAAACAGCCGAGAACTGACAAGCGTATATCATTTTCCGTCCGTTATTACGACTGCTCCGAAACTGAAATTTCTCAAAGCTAAAGACGCGCCCGCGCCGCCCGGACTGCCTACGGAAGGAATTCTTTTGGGAGAAAATATTTACCGAGGCGAAAGCGCGCCAATCAGACTGTCTAAAGACGACAGGCGCAGACACCTATATATAATAGGACAGACCGGCACCGGCAAAACGACTTTCCTGCAAAATATGATAAAACAAGATATTGAATCCGGAGAGGGCTTATGCGTTATTGACCCGCATGGCGATATGGCCGAAACAGCGCTTGGTTATATTCCGGAAAATCGCTTAGGAGATGTCGTATATTTTGACCCCGCAAACACATCCAGACCTATGGGCCTTAATTTTTTGGAATATGACCCGGCCTATCCCGAACAAAAAACTTTCATAGTCAACGAGCTTTTGGAGATATTCCGCAAACTTTACGCGGACGTTCCGGAGGCGCTGGGCCCGATGTTTGAAACTTATTTTAGAAATTCAACGCTCTTAGTAATGGAAGACCCGCCTTCCGGCAATACGCTTTTTGAAATAGAACGGGTTATGTCCGATCCGGAATTTCGCAGATTAAAACTCTCCCGTTCCAGAAATCCGGTGATCAACGCTTTCTGGCGCGATGTAGCCGAAAAAGCCGGAGGAGAAGCGGCGCTTGCAAATATGACGCCTTATATCACCTCCAAGTTTGACGCCTTTTTAAGCAATGAATTTATGAGGCCCGTTCTTTTGCAGGAAAAGTCGTCGCTGAAATTCCGAGAAATTATGGACAGCGGAAAAATTTTAATCGTTAATTTATCAAAAGGAAGAATAGGAGAGACAAATTCGTCGCTATTGGGATTGATAATAGTCGGAAAAATTATGATGGCTGCCTTTTCCCGCGTTAATATACCGGAGGAGAAAAGACGGGATTTTTATCTCTATCTTGACGAGTTTCAAAACGTGACAACCCCTTCAATAGCCACCATTCTTTCAGAAGCCAGAAAATACCGCCTAGACCTCACGATGGCGCACCAATTTATAGGACAGCTGACCGAGCCCATACGGCTTTCCGTTTTCGGGAACGTCGGCTCAATCGCTTCTTTCAGAATCGGAGCGGATGACGCGGAATTTATGGAGAAGCAATTTGAACCGGTTTTTGGAGCCAGAGATTTAATGAACATTGAAAACTTCAACTGCTATCTCAAACTTTTGGTGCGCGGACAGACCATTAAACCCTTTAACATAAAAATTATGCCCAGGGAGACGGGCAATGAAACAAGCGCTGTATTACTCAAAAAATTATCCGCCAATAAATACGGCCGTCCCATTGCCGAAATTGAAGCCGAAATTAAAAAACGCTATCCTCAATTTTAAAATGAAAAAAGATTATTTTTTCGCGATTATCGCAGGATTGATTACGGGAGCACTTCTTATTCCCACCGTACGCAATCTGGGAATAAAAATTCCCTACGGGGAATTTTTATTCATTGTTATTTGGCCGGCTATTTTTGTTTTAGGAGTATGGCTGGTTCATTTTTTAAGACGGCGTTTTTTATGGCTTTGGCAGTTGACGAAATTTGCGGAAGTCGGATTTCTAAATACCGCCATTGATTTCGGCGTTTTGAACTTTTTAATTTTTATAACGGGCATCCCGTCCGGCCTTTATTTCTCGCTCTTTAAAACCGTGAGTTTTATCGTTGCCAATATAAATAGCTATGTCTGGAACCGCTTTTGGGTTTTCTTTGCCGAAGGCGGAGAAAGGGCCGCCGGAAAAGAATACGCCCAGTTTCTTTTGGTCAGCGTTATTGGTATTATCGTAAATGTTGGCATTGCTTCTTTGGTGGTAAATTTTATTCCCGCGCAATTGGGACTGACGCCAACTCTATGGGCTAATGTCGGGGCCGCCGCGGGCGTTGGAGCCAGTCTAATTTGGAACTTTTTGGGATACAAATTTATAGTGTTTAAAGTCCCAAACAACCCTGTGAATAGAGGACTTGACAGCGTTTAAAGGATGGATATAATGGAATCATTATCGACTTAATAGAAAATTACTATTAGTTAATAGATTGAAATATGTGGCCCGTAAGTAGATAAACGAAATAAATTGAAAAGTTAAAAAGAAGTCCGCGGCTGTCTTTGGAAAAAGAAGGCAGCCGCGGGTTTCTTTTCATAGAAACCCCCAAGAACCTTGAAAATTTAATACACATTATACGCATCCCATACGAAATTTATAAAAACTAAAGTTTTTTATTTCGTATGGAAAACATGTGAGTTTTATTTTGTCCCGTTCAAAAATTACCCAAAATTTTCGAGTTTCGCAAAATGCGAAACGATGAAAATTTTGGGTTTCATTAGAGAGTTTGATCCTGGCTCAGGATGAACGCTGGCGGCGTGGATAAGGCATGCAAGTCGTACGAGCCAGTGCTTCGCACTGGAAATTCGAAATTCGAATATCGAAATCCGAAACAATATCCAAACTCGAAATTCTAAACTAAAAACATTTGGAATTTGAGTATTGTAATTTTGAGTTTGTTTCGTATTTCGGATTTAGGATTTCGTGCTTCCAACGCGAAGCGTTGGCGAGTGGCAGACGGGGTAGTAATACGTAGATACTTACCCCAGAGACGGGCATAACCCCGCGAAAGCGGGGCTAATTCCCGATAGTTCCCGTGAGGGTAAAGTCGTAAGACGCTCTGGGAAAGGTCTGCGGGCTATCAGCTTGTTGGCAGGGTAAAAGCCTACCAAGGCTATGACGGCTAGGGGGAGTGAGAGCTCGCCCCCCACCAATGGCACTGCGACACGGGCCATACACCTACGGGTGGCAGCAGTCGAGAATATTCGACAATGGGCGAAAGCCTGATCGAGCGACGCCGCGTGCAGGAAGAAATCCTTCGGGACGTAAACTGCTTTTATGGGAGATGAACGCAAGTGACAGTATCCCATGAATAAGGGCTTGCTAACCTCGTGCCAGCAGCCGCGGTAATACGAGGAGCCCAAGCGTTATCCGGATTTACTGGGCGTAAAGGGTGTGTAGGAGGTTTAATGAGTCTTTTGTTAAATATCGCCGCCCAACGGCGAAAATGCAGGGGATACCATTGAACTCGGAGGACGCGAGAGGTAGACGGAACTCTGGGTGTAGGAGTGAAATCCATTGATATCCAGGGGAACACCAAAGGCGAAGGCAGTCTACTGGCGCGTTCCTGACTCTGAAACACGAAAGCGCGGGTATGGAAAAGGATTGGCATGGGTATCCAACTTTATTGATATAATTAAAGTTGGCTGCTAGTCCCTTCCATTGGCGACAATGGAATGCAAACTCGGCTATATCGGTAGAAATCCGTTTTTAAAAAACGGAAAATACCGAGGGAAGTTCTGGAAACTTATACGTGTGTTTATGGCAAATATACGATAATTAAAAAATTGTGGTTTGCAGTTAAAAAATATATATTGCCTAAATACAAGTATAAGTTTCCAGTAACCCCGTAGAGACTATACGCCGAGCCCGCCACAACTTTATAGATGTTGGCGGGATGATATAGTCCGATCTTCGTGGTAACACGGAGAGAGCGGCAGAAATGTTCGCTCCTTAACCGATGATTAATAAGTTCGGTTTAAGTAACAATGATGTAGATACCCTTGTACTCCGCGCCCTAAACGATGGAGGCTAGATATTCGAAGTATCGACCCTTTGAGTGTCGAAGCTAACGCGTTAAGCCTCCCGCCTGGGGAGTACGGCCGCAAGGCTAAAACTCAAAGGAATAGACGGGGACTCGCACAAGCGGTGGAGCATGTGGTTTAATTCGATGGTAAGCGAAGAACCTCACCAGGGCTTGAAATCCAGACGACAATTTGCCGAAAGGCAGGTTTTCTCACAAGGACGGCTGGACAGGCGCTGCATGGCTGTCGTCAGCTCGTGGCTTGAGTTGTTCCCTTCAGTGGGGTAACGAGCGCAACCCCCATTGCCTGTTATATATGTCAGGCGAAACTGCCCCGCCCTCTATGCTTTAACAATGACCGCGTCGGTCGTTGTAAATCTTCAACACAATAAGTTTGTAAAGAGGATTTAAAGTAGAGCTTAGAGGGCGGGGAGGAAGGTGGGGATGACGCCAAGTCAGCATGGCCCTCTGATGCCCTGGGCTACACACGTGCTACAATGGCCGGTTCAAAGGGTCGCCAAGCCGTAAGGCGGAGCTAATCCCATCAAAGCCGGCCCCAATTCGGATCGAGGTCTGCAACCTGACCTCGTGAAGCCGGAATCGCTAGTAATCGCGGATCAGAACGCCGCGGTGAATACGTTCTCGAGTCTTGTACTCGGGTCGCCATGCGATCCGTGTATCTAGCTGGTGACCGAAGCACATAACGTTTTATGCGCTCGGAAGTCCAGCCGTTTCTTTGCGGTAGAAACGAAGCAAAATCACAGCCCGTCTCCGCGAGGAGCCGTGGCGAAGGGTGAAATTAGCAGTATTTAGCTTGAATGCCAGTTTGTGGCGCGTTATGCGGGAGATTCCTCGAGTACAGGAAGAATCCCGCCGCAAAAAATGCATAACGCGTGTAGTGGCATCGAGATAGATACACACAGATATATGGGTTACCGTGGGAGATCTTGCGTTGTCCTCGTGGTATAATAACCTCGAGGTATGAAAACGAGCAATCGTCCAAAAACAACGCAAGAAGTCAGCAAAGTTCGTAGTACCAAACGAAAGTCGTCTGAAAATGACGACCACAAAAACTGCTTATTAAAAGCGCCGTTTGGGAAGGAACGAATTCGTAGGAAAAAACTTGATCCTAACTATGTTGCGGGTTTTATTGACGGTGAGGGATCGTTTTCAGTAAGCATTGGCAGACACAAAACTCTTAAACGCGGCCTTGAAATAAGGCCGGAGTTTGAAATAGAAGTTCGGGCCGATGACAGAGAAATATTGGAACGAATCTTAATCACAATTGGGTGCGGACGAATTTATGATCTTTCATACGAAAGGTATGGATGGTATCCGCATGTAAAATATAAAATTACAAACAACAAGGATTTAACAGAATTTCTTTTTCCGTTTCTTGATAAATGTCCTTTACAGGCAAAAAAGGCGGAGGTCTACAAAAGATTCAAAACAATTGTTTTGAAAGTAAAACAGAAAGAGCATTTAACGGACAAAGGATTTAAGAAAATTATCAAAATACGCGAAGAAATCAGGGCTCGAGGCAAAAAAGCCCGAACCTACGAAAACCGCTAGGGTGCAGGAAAACTGCTTGCCCAGTGGTGCATGGCTAAATATTTGAAAAGATATTAGACCATAATACCGCCCGTCAAGTCAAGGAAGCCGGGAACACCCGAAACCGAGCACCACTTTTGCGAAAAGCGCTTGTAATATAAGCGCCAAGTAGCACTGCATAACTCGTTCTTTTGTAAGAACAATAGTTGTAAAAGTGGTGCTCGGCTAAGGTGAGCTCGGTGACAGGGACTAAGTCGTAACAAGGCACGGCTAGCGGAAGCTGGTCGTGGATTATTTACTTAGCTAACACAGCTTTTAGCTTATAGCTTTTAGCTGTTAGCAAGGTCGTTTCCGCCTCATTGGCGGATAAGGTATCGCCCATAGAGCCTTAAATCGGGGCTCCGCCGTCGCTAAAGCTATGGCGGACAAGGGAACGGGACAAAATAAAGCTCAATATGCTATAATGTAAGTGCGTCGAATTATGTTAATAACTAATCTAATCCAAAAGTCTATGGTAAGAAAAGCAAATCCGGCTTTACTAAAGCCGTTAAATCTTTCCTCGGAACTCGAGGCCGTTGTCGGTAAAGGCCCAATGTCAAGAGGAGAGGTCGTTAAGAAAATCTGGGAGTACATAAAAAAGCACGACCTGCAAAATCCCCAGAATAAAAGAAACATCAAAGCCGACGACAAACTCCGGCCGCTATTTGACGGCAAAGGAGAAGTCAACATGTTTGAGATGACCAAACTCGTCTCAAAACATATGAGTTAGGCCTGCCTTCGCGAATTAAAATTCGCTTCGGCGTGCCAAGTAGGAAAATTTTCTTAATCAAAAATCCCCCGCAGTTGGCGGGGGATTTTTGAATTTGACGTCTAAATATAGATATGCTATATAAATAATGGTTTTGTAAAATTCACGGGAGAGAAAACGACATGGCCAAATTTCTTCCTGGTAAAAGAATCAGGTTAAGACAGATTCAAATAAAAGACGCTTTACCTATTATAACCCTTCTCGGGGACAATCCTGGAATAGCATCCAATTTAGTATTCTTTTCCGACGGCGCGCCGTCATTGGAGCGGGAAGCTGCGTGGATAGAAGCCGTGACAAAAAGACCGTATCGAGAATTCGTGTTTGTCGCTGAAACGCTCGAAAAAGACGTTTTAATCGGGACGGTTGGAATTCATGATATTGATGATATAAACAGAAATGCCCGTGTGGGAATTATGATTATAAACAAAGATTTTACCGGAAAAGGATACGCTCAGGAAATGTTGGAAATTCTGCATAAGTGGGTTTTTGAATATCTGAAATTGAACAAGGTTTATATGAACTTCCGTGTTGATAACGCAAGAATGCGCCATGTCACGGAAAAATTCGGCTATTGTGAAGTAGGCGTTCTTAAAAACGAGTATTTTTGGAAGGGCCAATGGTTGGATTTTGTACGATACGAACTTACGGCAGATCGCTGGAGAGAGTTCAAAAACGCGCCTTAGGCGCGTTTCTTTTTTCTGTCATATCCAATCCACAAGACTATCGAAAAATTTTGACCATATGGTCAAACGCGGTTGACGGAGAAGCCGCGCTGAAATTAGTCTTTCTTTTTTCAAAAAACGCGCTTAGGCCTTCGCGCGCGTCGCTTTCCGAGCAAAGAAAAGCGAATATCGCGGCTTCCATCGCGAAATGATATTCAAGGTCGCATTCAAGCGCTTTATGTCTACGCGCGGCAAATGTCATCAGAAGTTCTGTCCATTTCAACGCGAGAGGCGATGGAGTTTTTGTTTCTGTTTTTATATCGCCGTCAGAAAGCGCGCTGGGAGCCGCGATCTGAGCGCGTGAAAGAAACGATTTATGCGCGCCTTTAATCCTCAAGGGCGCTAACGCCGTACCGCCCCAGCCGGGGATAATTCCAAGAGTTGCTTCGGGCAAGCCAATTTTAGCTTGACTTAAAAAAATTTGTTCATGGCATGCCAGCGCAAGTTCAAGCCCTCCTCCAAGACAATACCCATTAACGGTCGCGATAATTTTTTTGGGAAAACGGGCAATACGCATAGTAAGCATCTGTCCGCGGCGGGAAAACATTCCCGCTTTAATATAACAATCCGCAGACATAATCACTTCGCGTAACTCCTCAAGGTCGGCTCCGGCGCTGAAAAATTTTCCGCCGTGGCCAATGAATATTTGCCGTATTGAATCTTCTTTCTGAGCGTAATCAAGCATTGCGTGAAGTTCTTCAATTACCTCGCGACTTAACGCGTTTACCGGAGGATTTGCCAAATTCACGAATAAATATTCATCCAATCGAGTCAATATAATTTTTTGTAAATCCATGGCCGACCTCCCGTAAGAACACCCATAAATATCATAGGACAACAAATTTAAAAGAAAAAGACCGACATGCGTCGGCCTTAACTTTTTATCTTTCAGATTTATGAAAGATCAACAACTTCAATCCGGCTCAAGTTATCGAGTACGCATATAATAATTCCGCAAGTAAGTCCCTTATTCCCCGTATCGCTGTTGGTATAGAAAGAGTCGTCGCTTAAATCCAATTGGATTTTTATTTTATATATATCCTTTTTGTCTAACTCGCTCTCATCTTCACCCAGTCCAAACTGGCAAGACAGCCACGCTTCAAGTGTCTCTCCAAGTTTTTCTTTTTTGGCGTTAGTTCTTATTACACTTTTTTCCGGACTGTTAACGTCAAAATCGATTTCAAGAACCACATCGGCTTTAGGCATAATAACCCTCCACGACCCTATATTCAGAACTATTAACCAGTCTAGTCGGCAAAGTTCTAAATGTAAAGTCGATAATTTTGGAGTCTTGTGGAGTACTCTGAAAATAATCCGAACCTATTTTGAACGGAACGCCTGACGCTTCGCCCCGCCGCCGCTCGCTGACGCTCGCCAGCCAGCAAAAAAGTTTTCTTCTCAATTTTTGATTTTCGCGCGCCATAAATTTTTTCTTCTAAAAGGTGAAGAAAACTTTTTTGCTGGCTTCTGCTCTTAAAAGAGCAGGCGACGGGGCTTCGCTTCGGCTCGGGCGCGGCGGAAGGGGGGTTCAAGGGGGGAATTCCGCGCCGTCCAAGCGAATGGAAGCCCCGCCGCTCCGCCCAAATACTTGGAGGGCGGAACCGAGCAGAAAATATCCTCTTCCTTGTTTAGGAAAAAATCGGGCGCGCGCAAAAAAAGAATTGCGGAGGATATTTTTCTGCGAGGTTGCCGCCGGAGCGTTAGCGGAGGCGGGCGGCGGGGCGTTCGTCAGTGTCAGAAATTTCTGCTAAAATAGGTTCGAGCTTGGTCGTATAAATACACCATGATAAAACTCAACGGCTTTTTGAGAGCCATTTGGTGGGCGGCGCTTTGCGCCGCCCACAATTCGGTCTCTCAAAACCCTTTGAGTTCTATTCTGGTGGGCATGGGAGGGATCGAACCTCCGGCCTCGTCATTACTTGCCCCGTACCAAAAATTTGCTCTACATTTAGTGCGGCTACTTGGACTCGAACCAAGGACCTCGTCATTATCAGTGACGCGCTCTAACCAACTGAGCTATAGCCGCAAATTTTTTGGTACTGGGGTCAGGACTGCGCTCTCCCTGGGCGACCTAAATTTATATTTAAATTATTGTAATCGCCCGTCAAAAGCTATTTAAACGCTTTTGACCCACTGAGCTATACGCCCTTAATTATTTATTATACATTTTTTCACTCAAAACAAAAGTCCCGACAACAGCGGGACTTTTAAGATTTTTGCGTCTCTTGGGCGACTTTGGCTTTAAACATATCTTTAACTGCTCTTGCAACTTTTTTGGCTCTTTCAGTTTCCGTGCCGCGTATTTCAATAAAAGGTATTTTATGCAGGGGAAGAAATGACCTGATTGACGCGTTAACATTAAAACGGAAATCTTTTTTACGCAAACGGTCTCCCTCTGGCACATTAAATTCAATGGGAAGGAAAAATATCAGATCGTATTTCAAAAGTTCGCCCAACGCCTCTTTGTAGAGGTCGGCAAGGGCCTCGCGATGCTTTTCGTCTTTAATATCGGCGAAAGCGAGAGCAAAAAAGTATGCCAGTGGAGCGGGTGCTCGTAAAATAACCGCGCAAAAGTCATCGTTTGAGCGCGAGTCAAAATCATGGTCCCATTCCCTTTGCATCTGATAAATCCAAAATTGTTCAAAAAATTCTTTTGTTCCGCCGGTTTTATCCGTCCACAAAACCGAGTACTCCTGAATTTCTCGGATTTTAACCAGCTTTTTCCGAGCGAGAGAATATCGCGCCAGATCGTTGGCAAGCAGACGGCAAAGGGTGTCCTTACCGACGCCGGTCGCTCCCAAAATAGCTATTCGCAGCATTTCGAAGCCCCCATAAAACAAGGTTCTTTAGTTAAATTCTGCTTTGCTTATGGGGTTGACGTCAAGGATAAGAGTATTTTATAAAGCGGGGTTTTATTTTTTATCAATTTTTACTAGACACTCGGTGTTTAGTTTTTTAGGAGAATTTGGATACAAAATCGGCAAACTCCAGCCAGTTTACCACTTTGGCGTAGGGAGGCGGAGGAGAAGAGATATTGTGCTGGTCAAAAAGAACGCGGGTTTTGACATCCGGAATTTCTTCAAGAATTTTTAATTGGTCGTCTAGATAAATTTCAATACCCAGTTTTTTGGCAGCAACATTTTTTGCCCCCTTTTCGTCGTGAGGCACGAAAATAATTTTATCTTTTGGTATAAAATCAAATAAACCGTTAGATTCAAGCCATTTTAAGCCTAACTTATCCCCTTCATCATAAATATTGCGGCGGGAAATTATGAAAAGTTCGTTTTTAGACGCAAGCTTTTTAATCTGTTCAGCCGCCCTCTCCATTGTGGGCGCCAAAAGTGAAGCCGGACCATAAACGTACATCTGAAGTTCTTTATAATGTTCCGGCGATAAAAGTTTTTTTATGATATGCGTCGAAGTTTCGCGAGGCTTGACGTCATAGCCAAGCTCGCGGGCCTTTTTAATCCGGCTTGACGTATGATCAATTATGACGCCATCTAAATCAAGACCTATTTTGGTCATTTTTAACATGTTAGCATTTTAGTCAGATAAAAATTTTTTTACAAGGAGTTTGAAGTGGCCAATCAAACTAAAGAATTTGAAAAACTTTTACAGGAAATGCGCGAATTTCTGAAAAGAAACTTGCGCGAGGAAATCCCAAGACCGCTCATTATAGAGCTTACAGGTTCGCCTAACTCGGGCAAAACTACGCTGATTAACGGCGTGGATTCCATTTTCAGACATAGCGCCTTCAAAGTGTATAGACCTCAAGAAGGCGCCGAGGTTTTCAGGGCTTTATCGCGAAAAACGCCGCTTTATAACCTGACTACCGGCGCTTATGGGCTTATTAATGTTTCAAGCGCGGCAACCGGCCGGGACCACGATGTCGTTTTGCTTGACCGCGCGCTTTATGACGCTCATGGATGGATGATTTTCTGGCAACGCAGGGGCAACCTAAGCAAAAAAGAAATGGCTGAATTTCAAAAATTCTTCACCAATACGCTAATACTTGACTTTATTGATCTATGCCTGTATGTAATCTGCTCGCCAGAAGAAGCAAAGAGGCGGGCGAAACTTGACGCGCCGACAATCATTGAATCAAAAGAGGGGAGCTATACTGATTTAAAAACCACGGGTGAACTAGTTGAAATTTTCAGCCAAAGTTATGAGGAAATGAAAGGCGCCGGAAAACCGGTTATCTTGATTGACTCAACTGAACTTTCAAAGCCCCAAATGTTTGATAAAACAATTGAGGCGGTGTTCAATGCCATCAAAGACAAAATCGCGGCTAAAAAGTAAAGTCCCGACAACGCGTCGGGATTTTTTATGATAATCTAATACAAGCGACCGCTGATATTAGATTATGCTCTTAAATCTAAATCCTTAAATCATTGAAACGACTGCGGCATGTCGACCTTCGGGTTCCGGAATGATTTTTTCAGCTTCTTCAAACCGACCCTCTTTTTCCAAACGCGCTTTTTCTTCGCTTTGCCTTTTCACGCGGTGATGAGAAAAAAACAAATATTCATTTTTTTCCCGCGAATGGCAGGTACAATTTTCGGCGACTTTTATATGTTCACGCTTAACTCCGGCGCCCAAAAGCTGTCTTACGTTAAAATCAAGCAAATCAATGCGCGCTCCGAGCGGACCCCCGCTGATAAACGGCCGCCAACGTTCATCCGATAAAAGTTTACGAGCCAATTCTTCATCATCATAACAACACTCATGAATCCCGGGTCCGATTCCGATAAAAATTTCTTCGGGTTTAACTTTGTAAGCGCTAACGGCTAATTCTACGGCTTTGCTGGCAATTTCTTCATTTGTCCCGCGCCAGCCGGCATGAATCAAACCGACAAATTTTCGGTCGGCTGTTGTCATCAAGACCGGAAGACAATCCGCCGGTTTCATCACCAGCGCGATATGTGGAGACGCTGTGAGTAAGCCGTCGCATTTGATATTCCAAGCGGAAGACTGATGAGGTGATAAAATAGTAATTTTATGCGAATGCTCGGGGAGCATTAAAACCGGCTTAGGTCTACGGGGCATCACCTGACGAAGAAAATTTTTAAAATTGTCATAAACCTCTTCCTCGTCTCCCCATTCCGAAGACATATTGCCGGCTTGCAATGTTGTAAAAAAATGCGGCGCCGGAAAACTGTTAAAACCGCGGAGCTGTTCAAGCCCACCATAAAAATCAAGCCTTGTGAGCATCGGCGTCTCCTATTTTGCCTTCAATCTTATTACAGTATAATAAAGTTAATGGCTAAAATCAAAGTCGGAGTTTTGCGCGGAGGGCCTTCATCGGAATACGAGGTTTCCCTGAAAACAGGGGAGACTGTGCTTAAAACCCTTCGACTGATTCGACAAGCTCACGGCAAGCAAGCTCAGGACAAGTACGAACCAGTTGATATTTTCATTGATAAAACCGGCGTCTGGCATTTATACGGAAAACAAGGCGAGCCGCATAAAATTTTTAAATCCATTGATGTTATATTTAACGCTCTGCACGGCGAATACGGCGAAGACGGAACCGCGCAGAAAATCTTTGAAGCGCACAACGTTCCTTACACCGGCTCGGACTCGCTGGCCTCATCCCTTGCCATGCAGAAACACCTTGCAAGAGAAGTGCTCCGGCTTTCCGCTATGCCCGTTATGCCTTATATCGCGGTAAAAACTTCAGATGACATAAAAAGCAAATCCGCAGAAGCTATCCGCCAATTCGGCCTACCGCTAATTGTAAAACCAGCAGGCTGTGGGTCGTCAATAGGCGTAAGCGTATGCCGCACCGTCTATGACCTGATTACCGGCATCTCTGACGCGCTTAGACGCGATAAAACGGCACTGGTTGAACCTTTCATCAAGGGACGCGAGGCAACTTGCGCGGTTGTAGATAATTTTCGGCAGCAACCTCACTACGCTTTTCCGATTGTGGAAATTATTCCACCGACAGGAAAAGAATTTTTTGACTATGAATGTAAATATGACGGCTCTACGCAGGAAATATGCCCAGGAAGGTTTAATGATGAAACAGCGCGCAAATTAAAAACTCTTGCCGTTATCGCGCATAATGCCCTCGGCTGCCGGCATTATTCGCGCTCGGACTTCATAGTTTCCGGAAACAAGATATATTTTTTGGAATTAAACACGCTTCCCGGACTTGCCGGCGAATGTCTTTGCCCGAAAGCGCTGGAAGCCGCCGGTCTTGAATTTCATCAACTGATTGACCATTTATTGGAACTTGCCATGAAAAAAGCCGTCCTTTAGGGGCGGCCCATTGAGCGGCTTTTCTTTTTAAAAAATTTCATTAGTTTTCTCGCATTCCTTTTTAATTTTACCATTCGTTCTTTGCGGTCTTCTTTGCGTAAGACCCGTAAATCATCCAAAACTTCGCCGGTTAAGGCCTGAATTAATTCTATTTTTTTGTCTATTTCAAAATGTTCATTCAGATGCCTGATCCTGAATCTTTTTTTATATAGCCCGTAGCACCCGGCCGTCAGCCAGCCGCAAAATCCTGTCGCGACAATATCAAGGGTGGTGTCCGCGCCCCCTTTTTGCATATTGTGCTTGAACTCGGCAAAGGTATAGTCATTTATATACCAGTCAACAGCCATCTCAAAAACTTCCCATAATACGGCTATCGCGAAAACCGTGATTTTGGCGGAGAGTATCAGAATTTCATGTTTTTGTTCATCCCGTTCAAGTTCAAGAACGCGCTGGGGAGTTCGGTAAATATACAGGAAGGAAAAAATGAGCATAATTCCGGCAATAGCGTGTCCCAATGTGTCAAACCACCACTTGGATGAAAAAAGAACATTATCCGCCGCCCCGAGATTAAACGGCCCCAGAGGCCCCCACATCCAAAAAAAGAAAACCCAAAGCGCCGTAAGAGTAAAGAAACAGACCTTTCTGGAATTTTTACCCGGATATAAGAATATACGCCGCCGGAGGGGCGGCGGATTTTTGTCCGTCATCGGCCGCCTCCATTGGCTGAAATAGATTAAAGGGCTTGAGAAAACACCGTTTTTATTATATTATAAATTTTAAACTGTGAAAGGGGGCCGTTAGCACAGTGGCAATGCACCCGGTTTGCATCCGGGAGACGGGAGTTCGATTCTCCCACGGTCCAAAAAACAAGTTTGACGGAAAAAAGGAGATTAATTACGATTTATATATGCGAGAAGGGCGCGTGGTCATGGTTTCCGGCGGATTTGACCCAATACATGTTGGCCATCTTGAGATGTTCAAAGAAGCCAAAGAACTTGGCGGAAAACTTCTTGTGGTTTTAAACTGCGATGACTGGCTTGTCCGCAAAAAAGGAAAATTTTTTATGAATCAAAACGACCGGGCCGAACTGATAAAAAGCATAAGATATGTTGATGATGTTTATGTGCTTCAAAGCGACAGAAATGATGTGGGGGAGGCGATAGAAAAATTCAAGCCGGATATATTTGCCAATGGCGGAGACCGAAAAAACGAAGCGTCAATACCCGAAGCTAAAATATGCAAAAAGCTTGGAGTGAAAATGGTTTTTAACGTCGGCCGAAGCGGAAAAATACGCTCAAGCTCAAAACTTCTTGCGGAATATTCAAAAAACCAATAAAATATAATTAAGTCGAAAAACTATTGTTAAATAAATGCGATATAATTTATGCGCAAATTAAAATTTTACATTATAATCATTGCTGTTATTGCCGCCATAAGTTTCGGTTTATATCTTTTGGTACAAAATGCCACTCCCGAAGGCGAGGATTTTAGCCGACAAATTCCTATTATGGAAAATATAAGCCACATAGCCGTAGGCGGCCCGCTTCCGGAATATACTTCAAATCCGCCCACATCGGGGCCTCACTACGGACAAACCGCGCGCTCCGGATTTCGCGCCGAATCAATAGCCGATCAGCATATTATCCATAATCTTGAGCATGGCGATGTTTGGATTGCCTACCATCCGCGCGTTACGGACGAAATAAAAAACCAATTAAAGGAGTTCGGAGCCGCTAAAGTCATCATAGAACCGCGGGAAACTAACGATGCCGACATAGCTCTTGCCGCCTGGGGCCGATTGGATACTTTTAATATCGAAAATAACATTCTGCCCGTCCAACGCATTGAAGATTTTATTAAACGCTACAGCAACAGAGGCCCGGAGAAAATACCGGGAGCAAGCGGCGGGATATAGGACGGGGCAGAGATAAAAGAGGGGAAGTTATACACAGGTCTTTCTAAAACGGGGTTGACACCGCTTTTATCTCGGAGTATACTTTAAGTAGTTGCTTAAATGTTTAATATTCTATGGCTAAATATAAGGCAAAAAAAGAAAAAACCCGGCTTATTTTCAATGTATTGGGCGATCCGAGCAGGTTTCGCATACTTGAGCTGATTGCCAAAAAGAAGGATTTTTGCGTTTCGGAAATCGCCTCCGCCCTTAAAATATCGGTTCCAGCGGTCTCCCAGCAATTCAGGATTCTGGAAATGGCGGGGCTCGTTAAAAGGGAAAGAATGGGCCAAAAAATATGCTATAAAGTCAAAAGAAACGATTCAGTCGTAAAATCGATTCTAAAAATTATAAGTTAAATTAAAAAAATAAATAAAAATTATGAAAAATGTAACAATTTATACCACCCCTTCGTGCGTCTACTGCAAGATGACTAAGGCGTTCTTCAAGGAAAATAATATTGAATATTCCGAAAAAGACGTTGCTTCGGACGCCGCGGCGCGCGAGGAAATGATTAAAAAGTCGGGACAAATGGGCGTGCCTGTGACGGATATCGACGGCGAACTCACGGTCGGCTTTGACAAAGAACGGCTCTCCGGCCTTTTGGGAATTAAATAATTTAATAAATAATAAAACTCAAATATATGACGGAAAAATTATTTATACCGGTAATTCTTGGAACAAACCGGGAAGGCAGGCAAAGCGAAAATGTCGCCAAGTTTTTATATGACAGGATGAACGGGCATGAAAAGATTGAGACAAAACTTTTTGATGTCCGCGACTTTAACTTTCCGACAAATGATTACGGACAAGCACTTAAAGATAAGGGAAAATTCTCCGAATATCGCGACGCGATAATAAAGGCCGACGGGCTTGTTGTTGTTGTTCCGGAATATAATCACGCTTATCCCGGGACGCTTAAATCGCTCTTGGATGTCGTGCTTCGGGAATATGTGCATAAGGCAGTCGGACTTGTGGGTGTTTCAGCGGGTCCCTGGGGAGGAACCAGGGCCGTTGAGTCGCTTGTTCCGGTGGTAAGAGAACTGGGGCTGGCGGTCACTTTCTCCAATCTGAATTTTCCGCAAGTTCAAAATACTTTTGATAGCGACGGTAAATTGAAAGACGACGCGTATAATCAACGCGCTGATGAATTTTTGGAAGAACTTATCTGGATGGCCGAGACAATGCTGTGGGGACGGAAAAATTTACCAAGCAAATACCACCAAAATTAGACCTATAGGTTAAGAATATTTTTATAAAAAGCCGAGCTTGCCCGGCTTTTGTATTGGGGTCTAAGTTTTGATGCTTGTTGTACTTTTATATTTATTTTGTTATCATTTGAACGTGAGCTCAAGTAGGAATAAAAATAATCTCAAAAAGGAACTTAACGATAAAAACGCCATTATTGCCTGCGCGCGGGAATTTAATATGGTCGGCGACCCGACGCGTCTGAAAATTTGTTATCTTTTGTGCCGGCACAAGGAACTGTCCGTCGGAGACATTGCCGAGGTGGTCGGCATTTCCATTTCTGCCGTCTCACACACCCTTAAAAAATTACAAAAAGCGGACATTGTGGAGCGCCGTCGAGATTTCCGCAATGTGTATTATAAATTAAGGAAAACTCCCTTGGTGCAAATTCTTAAGGGGCGATTAAAAGTATGAAAAATTACGACTATCAGTTTATCATCATCGGGGGCGGAGCCGCGGGTTTCGCGGCTGCCATCAAGGCGGATTCTTTGAAGATTAAAACTTTAATGATATCGGGCGGAAAAGTTCCTTTGGGCGGAACCTGCATTAATGTCGGATGTATGCCGTCAAAAAGATTGCTTACTGTGGCCGAATCCTATTGGAACGCGCGTTACAGCAAGTATGACGGCGTAGCCGGCAGTGTGCCGGATTTGGATTTTAAAAAAGTCGTTGAATCCAAAGACGCGCTAATCCGCAAACTTCAGGGAAAGGCGTATGCCGGAACTCTTAAATTTCTGGTTTATGTAACTCTTAAAGAAGGAGACGCGAAATTTATTGACGAGCACACGGTTGAAATAAATGGCCCCGCCTCCGCTAAAGCTACGGCGGGCGGGGAGAAAATTACGGGAGAAAAATTTTTGATTTCAACCGGTTCTTCCACTTTTATTCCTCCGATTGATGGGCTGGATAAAGTCGCGTATCTCACCAATATCGAGGCCTTGAGTTTGAAGGAGTTGCCGAAATCAATGATTATTTTGGGCGGGGGGCCGTTGGGTCTTGAATTTTCCCAAATTTACAATCGTTTCGGAACGAAGGTTACGGTTTTGCAGTATGCGGACAAAATAGCCGACCGCGAAGAGCCGGAGCTTTCAGATTTTCTGAAAAAGAAACTAGAAAAAGAGGGCACAACCATTTATACTTCCGCTAAAACCAAGGGTGTTGAGCATAACGGCAATCTTATTAAAGCAACTGTCGAGGTTGGCGACCCCGCCTCCGCTCCTCCTTCGCCAAAGGCTACGGAAGGACGCAGTAAAGCTACGGCGGGCAAGAAAGAAATTATTATTGAGGCAGAAAAAATACTGGTTGCATCAGGAGTAAGAGCCAATACCCAATCATTAAATCTTGAGCATATCGGTGTTCGTGTCGGCGAAAGAGGCGGAGTCGCAACCAATGAATTTCTACAAACAGACCTACCTCACATATTTGCCGCCGGCGATGTGGTGGATCAGTCGGGCGAAGAGGTTAATCTTAAACTGGAAACCGTCGCGGGCAGAGAGGGTTTTGTTGCCGCGTCTAATCTTTTGGAAAATAAGGGCATCAAAGTTGATTTCCGGGCGGCACCCCACGCCATCTTCACCGACCCGCCGCTGGCGAGCGTCGGCCTGACTGACGCTCAAATCGTCAAGCAAACGGGGCTAGTATGCAGCTGCCGCACCTTGAGTTTGGAACTTGTGCCAAAGGCGCATATTCTAGAAGCGGCGGACGGCTTAATTAAAATGGTAATTGATTCAAAAACCGAGGAAGTCGTCGGTATCCATATGGCGGGCGCCAGAGCCGATGAAATCATTTCCGTTGCCAGTTTCATTATCAAGCATCGTATGAAATTAGATGATATAATTGAAAATACATTTATCTTTCCCACTATGGCCGAATCAATCAAATGGGTCGCGCAGTCATTCCGAAAGGATGTCAACAAACTTTCCTGCTGTACGGAATAAATATATGAGGGCGCCGGAATTTATAACCGATGGCGAAAAATGGCTCAATTCAGAGCCGCTTAAACTCGCCGACCTGAAAGGCAAAGTGGTTTTAATTAAATTCTGGACTTTTATGTGCTCTTGGTGCCAGCAGGATTTGCCTGGCATTATGGAGATTGAAAAGAAATACAAAGACAGGGGGTTGATAGTGCTTGGTGTTCATTCTCCGGAAACAACTTTTGAGCGGGACATCGAAGCCCTCAAGAAACAAATGAAAGTTTTGAAAGTGGATTTTCCGGTGCTTACCGATAACGCAAGGCAAAATTGGAAAGCGTACAAAGTGGAAAATTGGCCGGCGTATTACTTAATTGATAAAAACGGCGACATTGTTTTTAATATTCTTGGTCCTGGAGTCGAAGGCCAATTAGAAGAAGAGGTTAAAAAATTAATCTAGATGAAAAAATTTAATATAAAGGCGTTAGCGCTTTTGGGAACGCTGAAAACCGGCGACGAACCCTCCAATACCGACGAACTGATTGACGACCTGTTCAGGCATTTTAACGAATATGACATATCCACAGAGAAAATCCGTCTTGCCAATCTGAATTTACCCGTCGGCTTGTTAGAAAAAATGTCCGACGGCGACGATTGGCCCCGTCTGGCTAATGCGATCCGCGAAGCGGACATCGTGATTTTTGCCACGCCCATTTGGTGGGGCGGGCAATCCAGTTTGATTCAGCGCGTTATAGAACGAATGACTCATTTTGACGAGTCGTATGTTATGACCAACAAATCAGACCTCTACCATAAAGTGGCCGGTATCGTCATAACGGGACATGAGGATGGTGTGCAACATATCGTCGGTAATCTGTCTAATTTTTTGCAGTGGCTTGGATTTGTAATACCGCCCGAAGCCGCGGTGTATTGGGTGGGCGAAGTCGGCGGCGGGATGAATGGAGACGCGGATAAACGCCGTCAAAACAAAGCCACCAAAGCCATGATTGCCGTTACGGCCAGAAATTTAATGAATTACGCCATGCTGATAAAAAACCACAAGGACGAACTCTTAGCTTTTCAGGAGAAGCATTTTGCCAGAGTGGGTACCAGGGGCGGCACAGAGGCGACTATGAGCTAAATGCCGGAAGAGCTGAAATAACTAACGACAATTAGAAATTAAAAACTTATCAATATAATTTTATGGAACACAAAATAACTATTTACTCAACTTCCACCTGTCCTTCCTGCAAAATGCTGAAGGCGTATCTTCAGGAAAAAGGATTTGGGTATGAAAATAAGGATGTGGGCGAAGACGCGAAAGCAAGAGAAGAAATGATTGCCAAAAACGGCGGGCTTCTCTCCACGCCAACGGTGGAAATAGACGGTAAAATAATTGTCGGGTTTGACAAAGAAAAAGTTGATGTTTTGTTGGGAGTAAAATAAAATTTGCCCGTGCGGGAATTTATAAACAAAACCTTTGATATTATTGTTATTGGCGCTGGTTCAGGCGGTCTTAATGTTGCTTCATTTATGAATAAAGCCGGTTTCAAGACGCTTCTAATTGATAAAAGCGACAGAAACATCGGCGGCGATTGCTTGAATTTTGGTTGTGTCCCGTCAAAAGCGCTTATTCATGTTGCAAGAATTATAAAAAACGGAAAGGGTGTTGAGAGATTCGGGCTTAAAACAAACGGCGCAGTTGATATCGGCAAGGTCACGGCGTACATAAAAGAAAAGCAGGGCATTATCAGAGAAGATGAAAATTTTCGAGCCCTTAGTAAAAAAGGGATTACCGTTAAGTTGGGTTTGGCTAAATTTATTTCTTCTAATGCCGTTGTTCTTGGCGGAGAAGAATATGAGGCCAGAAAAATTATAATAGCCACCGGATCGCGCCCAAAACAGCTGGATATTCCCGGGGTCAAAGACGCGTCAAACATATTTACCAATGAAACAATCTTTGACATTAATTTCTTTCCTAAAAAAATGGTGGTTATTGGCAGCGGTCCTATTGGAATGGAACTCGGCCAGGCCTTTAAATATCTTGGTTCAGACGTTTCGGTCGTGGTTCGGGGCGATTCAATTTTAAATAAAGAAGATCCTGAAGTTTCCGATTTTATTTTTAAACAGCTCTCTGAGGACGGTATGAGGTTTTATATGAACAGCCGGCCGGAAAAGATTGTGGATAGGAATAAAATTGTTATTAAAGACGGAACCGGCAAAGAAATCAGTTTGGAATTTGACGCTCTGCTTGTCGCTATGGGCAGATCTTTAAATACAGAGGGGCTGAATCTTGAAAAAGCCGGCGTTGAAATGGATAACGGAAAAATAAAAGTTGATTCTTATCTTAAAACCACAAATAAAAATATTTACTTGGTGGGCGATGTTGCCGGACAACACCAATTTACCCACGCGGCGGAATTGCACGCAAAACTTGTTTTAAAGAACTTTTTCTCGCCATTTAAGAAAAGATTGGAAACCGACAAAATGTCCTGGGTTACTTATACCGACCCGGAGATAGCAACATTCGGGCTAAGCGAGAAAGATTTAGACAAAAAACGGATAAAGTATTCTACGATAAGAAAATCTTTTAAAAACGACGACCGCGCGATTGTGGACGAGTCCACGGACGGAATGCTTAAGCTGTTTTTATCTTCTGACAAAAAAATTCTCGGCGGCACTATGGCAGCTAAAAATGCCGGAGAAATGGTCCAGGAATTAATCTTGGCCAACAGCGCCGGACTGAAAATTAACGCCCTGTTTGATAAAATATATCCCTATCCTGTCGCTTCTCGAATCAATCGAAAAGCCGCCAGTGAACATATGGCCGGCCGTCTTACGCCGTTTGTTAAAAAATTGTTAAAGATTTTGTATTACATCCGGTGAACAAAGTTAAAAAATATATTCCCAACACCATTAGTTTAGCGAGGTTGATATTGGCCGTACCGGCCGCGGCCTATTTTTGGATAGGAGCAAGCGGTTTGTTTCTGGGTTTTATTATATTTCAGGCAGTCGGCGACCGTTTAGACGGATATTTGGCTCGGCATTGGCGCGTAGAAAGCGTTAAGGGAAAAATGTTGGATACCGTGGCCGACCTCGCGTTTTTTATCGGAGTTTATTTCGTGATGTTTTTAAAATCGGAATATATTATTTTTGCTTTACTGTATTTGCCGGGTGTAATCTGGGGCGCAGTAATGCTTATGAAAAGAATGATTATTGAGAAAAAAATTATTTTTCCTCGTCGGCCGATTGACCATGTTTCTTACGCTCTTTATCTTGTTCTGATAAGTTTAATGTATTGGCCGTTTGCGCTGACTTTTATGTTAGCCGCAATCGGTGCGTTTCTCATATTGATATCAACTTATAAATTAAAGCAAAATAAGGGACTGGTTTGATAAAAAAATAATATGCCGACTAAAATTGTAAAATTAAAGCCCAAAATCAATGTCTTACAAATCGGGAAAGAAGTCCTCAAGAACGAGTCGGGCGCGATTCAAGTTGTTGGGAAAAAACTCGGTTCGTCTTTTGTAAAAGCGGTTGAGCTGTTATATCGCGCGAAGGGAAAGATAGTCCTTGCCGGCATAGGCAAATCCGGAATTGTGGCGCGAAAAATCGCGGCCACTCTTTCCAGCACCGGCACTTTCAGTCTTTTCGTCCATCCGGTGGAGGCGCTCCACGGCGATTTCGGCATGCTCGGGAAAGATGATGTCATTATAATTATTTCTAATAGCGGCGGGACGCCGGAGGTTATTAATTTTGCGAATATTGTAAAAAAATTCGGCAATAAGATTATAGCAATCACCTCAGGTGAAAAATCAGCGCTTGGGAAGTTCGCGGACATAATTCTTTTAACCCATGTCAGGGAAGAGGCCTGCAAAATCTGCACCACTTTTAATCTGGCTCCGACCACGAGCTCGCTAGTTGAGTCGGCCTTGGGGGACGCGATATCAAGCGCACTTCAGGAGATGAAAGGATTTAAGCAGGAACATTTTGCCAAATTTCATCCCGGAGGCACGCTTGGAGAGCGAGCTTCAAAATAAATTTAAAATTTTTAAGACGCTTGACAAATTCTCGCTTTCGGATTATCATTTGAATAGGTATTCAAGTGGTTTTTTGACATTTCAAAAAGGGGGGCGAGCATGGGTCTTAAGGTCGTACCGGCAACAATCACCGAAGTAATTGAATTTAATCCGAAACTGCGCGCCGTTCGTTTTGTTCCGGAGAACGAGGCGTTAGCCGACTATCGGCCGGGCGACTTTCTTTACATACGCGTGCCGGCATCTCAAGAAGAGTCCGACAGCACGGTTAAAAGTTTGTCCGATAAAACGGAAATACGCGCTTATTCTCTATCAAGCTCTCCCACCCAGCCGTTCTATGAAATAACCATTGTGGAGAAAGATCGTGAACCGCATGTTTCCAAACTATTGCAGCAGATTGATTCCGGCAGGGATTTAATAGAGATCTCGAGTAAAGATTGGGTAAGGCACGGAAAAATAACTTTATACGATGCGGAAATTGATGGAGGCAAACTCTTGTTTATAGGCGGAGGAACCGGTATCGCGCCGTTTATCGGGATGGTAAGATACATCAAAGACAAAAATTTGGATGCCGATGTTTGGCTGTTGGGAAGTTTCCGGTCTACAGAACATCTTATCTTTCACGAAGAATTGTTGGATATTACCAAAAGATTACCCAACATAAAATATTATCCGACGCTAACCAGATACGCAAACGATGATTGGAATTGGGGCCGGGGCAGATTTGTGATTCGCGACAAAGACGACATTATAGTTCGCAACGACTTTCCCGATATCGTTGGCGGTATTCAGCAATACACGGCTTATGTCTGCGGACTTAAAGCCATGCTGAACGACACACAAGAAGCGTTGAGCGGGGCCGGCGTTAAACTGATTAAAAAAGAGGCATGGGATTGATTTTCGCGTTTTAAAATATCACTATTTGTATGTATGTTCAAATGGTGATATTATTTTATAAATGAGGGGAGCAAGAAAAAAACCTTATGAATTATGGTTTCGCGCTCAATATAAAGAGCGCATTAAAAATAGGACGCTTCGAGTGGCGCTGCGCCCGGGGACTAGGATTTATCCGGAACCCAAAGGCGCGCAAGAAGGCGAGATAGCGACAGTGCGAATTATCATTCGGCCCGGACAAGAAGACAAGGGAATTCAGCCGATATTTGATGACTTTCAGCAAAAAGTCAGAATTCAAAAGATTATTGTTAAAAAGATAGAAAAATTGACAACGCGCGATTTGCAATTCTGTCTGCCGGATTGTCAAGACAAAAATAGCGCCAAAAAACAACTGGAATGGATCTATCAAAAACCATTTCAAGACGATGATGTGGTAAGCCTTATTTATTTTGAGTATCTATGATAAAATTTTCTATGGAACACCCGGAGGAAAAACAACATATGGAACAAGTGCACACTTTAATTGAATCGGGCATTGTAAAAATCGGGGAAAATGCAAAAGAAAATCCCAAAATGCTTGATTTTCCGGAATTTGCGCTTGGCATTGCCAATAAAGATTACCAGGCAAGAACGCCATTTCTTTGGAATGCCGTCTATGAACATTTCGGCTTTGACACCAGAAACATTCGTTTAGCCGGCGATCCGGAAAATTCTGAAGTAATATTCAATTCTTTCAAAAAAGACCGAAAGTATCTTGGTGGCGACGTGGGAGTGGGATTTAAGGATCGCGCGTGGAAAATTATTGACGAAGTCGATCCTTTGGCGCGCGAGATGCAAGCCATAAATGTTGTGGTTAAAGAAGAAAACGGAATATTGAGGGGCTATAATACAGACGGTCTTGGTTATGCGCAAAGCGTGAAAGAAAAATTAGGCGAGCGAGGAGAACAAATAGGCGGTAAAAAGGTTGTGATTTTAGGAGGCGGCGGTACTGCCAATGCAATCTCATTTGCTCTTGCTAAAGAAGGGGCCAACCTTATGATTTTGAATAGAACCGCGGCTAAAGCGGAGGACTTAGCTGAGCGCGTCAATACTTACTTCCGCAAAAATATCGCGCGGTTTGGAGGACGAGAACTAATTCAGGATGAAGTGCGCGATGCGGACCTCGTCATTTCCGTAATCGATGATCCTACATCACCCCTTGACCAATATTCGGCTCTTGGAACGATTGAGTTGCCGGCAACTCCCGAACATATTGCCGATAATCTCAAAGAAGCAAAACAAATTATGGAGAGTATGCATAGAGAAACAATTATTTCGGATGTAATGCTGCGCAATCAAGATACCGCAACCATTCGCGAGGCAAAATTGGCCGGGTTTTCCACGCTTGACGGCAAACCGATGGTCTTGAATCAGGCAATAGAGGCCTTCTGGCTCGTGAATCAAAAAGTTTTGGAAGCAAAAAATATCACCAAGGAACAAGTGGCCGAAGTTATGAAGCAAGCCGCGGGTTCTTAAATTTATAGAGCGCTCCTTTCGGGCGCTCTTTTTAAGTGGCGGGGCTTATCCACACCTGTCTGCCGGCAGGCAGGGTTGACACAAAAGTTTCTTGGGAGTAGGATTAAGTAATTATGCAATTACTTAATTAACATGCTTACAAAAGAACAGGTAAACAGGATAAAAAAAGAATTGTCAAGCGATATGGACCGGATGCCCCTCATTCTTGGCGCGCTGGGAGATCCTGGCAGATTTCGGATTTTCAAATTGCTTTCGGAGAACCACGATATTTGCGTAACCGATGTGGCGAACATTTTTGATATTACGGTATCCGCGGCATCCCAGCAGTTGAGAGTTCTGGAAATGCTTGAACTGGTCGAAAAAACAAGAATGGGACAAATGGTTTGTTATAAATTAAAAAAGGATAATTCCATGGTCAAACAGCTGATGCAAATTATTAAATAAAATTATTAAATCTAAATGAGAAACAAAATATTAATTATAGGCGCGATTATTGCCGCAATCGGCCTGATAGCGTTTGGGAGGTCATATGGCGGCAATACCGCCTCACAAAGCGCCTCGGTGCATTCGGGGGCGTCCGGAACAGCTTTGCAAGAAAGCTCCGCGCCGGATTTTAAGCTGCAAAAGCTGGGCGGAGGAACCATAACGCTATCGGAGTTTAGGGGCAAGAAGCCGGTGGTGGTTGATTTTTGGGCTTCGTGGTGCCCGAATTGCCGAAGAGACATGCCGAATCTAAATCGTTTTTATGAAAAATATAAAGACAAAGTGGAAGTGATAGGAGTTAATCTGCACGAAAATGAGTCAACCGTCGCGGATTTTATAGAATCTCGCGGAATAAATTTTCCGATAGCGCTTGACCCTTTCAGCCGGGCCTCAAATGTTTTCGGCATTCAGTACACCAACACGCATTTCTTGATAGACATAAACGGTAATCTGGTCCGCACCATCCCCGGAGACATTCGGGAATCAGACGTTGCCTCGCTTATTGAATAAAAAGATGAATTTAAAGGTAATTACAATTATAATAGTGGTTGGGGTTGCGGTTGTAGCCGCGCTTGTTCTGTCCCGTGTTATATTTAAAAACGACTTTAATTTGCCTCAAGGTGGAGAGGTTAAAAAAGAAATAATTATGATTCAAAACAACGGCAGTGAAGTAGAAAAAGAAATTATGGTTACTGACGGCGTAAAACATAGCGTTCCTCTGGACTCTATCCTCGGCGGAGGTCCGCCAAAAGACGGGATTCCTTCCATTGATAATCCCAAATTTATTTCGGTTGGTGAGGCATCGAAGCAGTTATCGGACGCCGAACCAGGCCTTGCGCTTGAAATGGGCAATGTCAGCCGTTTTTATCCGTTTCAAATTTTGGTCTGGCACGAGATTGTAAATGACACCATAAATGGGAAACGGGTTCTTGTAACCTATTGCCCGCTATGCTTGTCCGGAATAGTTTTTGACCCCGTTGTGGAGGGAGAACGAGTGGAATTCGGCACTTCGGGTAAATTATGGAATTCAAACTTGGTAATGTATGACCGAAAAACCGATTCATTGTGGTCGCAGATTTTGGGCGAAGCGATTGTCGGAGAAAAAACCGGAACGCATCTCGCCGTTTTGCAGTCAGACCAGATTCGATTCGGCGAATGGCGGAAGCTCCACCCGACAGGAGAAGTGCTCTCGCGAGATACGGGAACAACGCGGTTTTACGGGCAGGACCCGTACGGCGATTACTACACCACCCCGGGAACTTATTTCCCAGTTGGTAAAAAAGATGACCGCTTAAGCGATAAGGACTTTGTTCTCGGCATCGTAATAAATGGAAAAGCTAAGGCATATTGGCCGGAGGCGGTGAAAAAAGTCGGTGAAATTGAAGATAGCTTTGAGGGAAAAACGATTATTGCGAAGTACGAAAAAGAAATTGACGCCGTGCGGATTTTCGAGAAAAAAACTGATGGCACGCTTCTGCGCATCAACCCATTTGGCTCATTTTGGTTTTCGTGGGTTGCCGCTCACCCTGATACAGAATTATTAAAATAAAAAATCAATTATGCTTATAGATTTTTACGGAAAAGAGTGTCCGCACTGCATTAAGATGATGCCGTTGGTGGAGCGGCTGGAAAAAGAAGCCGGTTTGAAAGTTGAAAAATATGAAGTTTGGCATAACGAAGAAAACGCAAAAAAGATGAAAGAATATGATAAGGGCCGGTGCGGCGGCGTTCCGTTTTTCATTAATACCGACTCTGACGCCTTTATCTGCGGAGAGGCCCCCTATGAAGAATTAAAGGAATGGGCAGGCACAAAATAAGGTCGGGCTGCCCGAAACAAATCATTAATTAATTAAAAAAAATAATATGCACGAAGATACACACGACGAAAAACACGAAAAATGCATGGCTTGCGAGTGCCCTTGTGATGAGCATAAAGAACACAATCATCCAGTGGAGCATAAGAAATGCGAGCATTGCGGCCACGAACACCACGAAGGCGGCCATTGCGACTGCGGTTGCAAATAGCCGCGATAATAAAAATGAATAAATTATTCGCAATAATCATAGGGCTTTTGATTCTGGGGGGCGTCGGATGGCTTGTAATTCGCGCGAAAAACGCCCCCGAAGAATCAAAACAAACGGCTCAAACGGCTCAATCCGAAAAAGCCCCCGATTTTGCTTTACAGGATTACGGCGGGAATACCGTTCGACTCACGGATTTTTCGGGCAAACCTTTGGTTATAAACTCATGGGCGGCATGGTGTCCGTTTTGCCGCGAAGAGCTTCCTGATTTCGCAAGAGCACAAAAGGAGTTTGGCGATAAAGTCGTGATTATCGCTATTGACCGCGCCGAATCATTGGGTGTCGCAAAGGGATATACCGACCGGCAAGGAACCACCAACCAGCTGGTTTTCTTGCTCGACCCATCTGATTCTTTTTATAAATCAATCGGCGGATTTTCAATGCCGGAAACAATATTTGTTGACCCTGAAAAAAACATAGTTATTCACAAGAGAGGACCGATGAAATTGGATGAGATTAAAAGTAAAATAGAAGAACTGATTAACAAATAAAAAAGCGGGAGATGTGTAAAAAATATGTCTAAAGAAAAACACGGAGCTCCTAAATTTGAATATAACTATATCACCGACGGAATTTATATCGGCACGAATTTGTGCTGTCAGACGCATTTTAACGGGGAACTTAAGAAAAAGGGCATAATGGCCGATGTTTCTCTTGAGGAAGAGAAGATTGATTCTCCTTTCGGGGCTTATTTTTACGCGTGGATTCCCGTCAAAAACCACACCGCTCCCAAACAGGAACAACTGGAATTCGGCGTCTTGACCCTTAAAAATTTGGTCGCTATGAAGCAAAAGATATATCTGCACTGCAAAAACGGCCACGGCAGAGCGCCCACTATGATGGCGGCATATCTTATAAAAACACGCGGGATGTCTCCGGCGAATGCAGAAAAATTTATTAAAAAACAAAGACCCTCGATTCACTTAGAGCCCGTTCAACGTAAAGCGCTTATAAAATTTTATAAAAACCATCGTGCTTGAGCTTTCAATTGCCGCGTTAATAGTTCCGGCTTTTATTGCCGGCATTCTTACATTTCTTGCCCCATGCACCCTTCCTTTGGTGCCGGGATATTTGGGTTTCATCAGCGGCTCCTCTTTAGAAGACCTCAAGGACCCGGCTAAAGCCAAGCAGGCCCGATGGAAAATTTTTCTCAACGGCTTTTTCTTTATGCTTGGGTTTAGCGCGGTTTTTATCGTTATGGGAACGCTCATCGGTTTTGTCGGCGCCAGGTTTCTTGCTCCTTATAGATTATGGCTTGGAAGAATCGGCGGAATTTTCGTTATCATCTTCGGACTGTTTATGCTCAATATTTTGAAATTGCCTTTTTTACAGCGCGAATTTCAAATTAAGACTCCCGCTTTGCTGAAACGAGGGCGCGCGTCCAACTCGTTCATTTTAGGCAGCGCTTTTGCGTTTGGGTGGACGCCGTGCGTTGGCCCGATCTTAGGCTCGGTGCTCTTATTGGCCTCAACCTCAACCAGCGCGCTCCAGGGCGGATTATTGCTTACTATTTTCTCGGCGGGACTCGCGATACCATTTTTACTTATTGCCGCAGGCATTGGATCGGCCTCCCGTTATGTCCAAAATATATCTAAATATCTTAATATCGTTTCCGTAATCGGCGGCATCTTTCTTATTTTCCTCGGCATACTTTTGGTTTCTGGCAATATCGGCCTTCTTATTTCTTACGGTTATAAGATTTTTCAATTTATAGATTATGACCGTTTATTGGATTATCTCTAGGAGAATATATAAACCGTGATAATTAAAAATTCGCCGACCATATTAACCATATTCGGCGCGACCGGCGATCTTGCGGCTAAAAAAATTATTCCCTCTTTATGGCACCTTTTCCGACAAGGCCGTTTTCCGGACCGCTTTTCCGTGATGGGATTTTCGCGAAGAAATCTTTCCCGCGAAGAATTTAAAAAATTTATCCGTAAAACCCTTATAAAGCGCGGAGGGGCGGCAATAAAAGAGAGAGATTTTTCGCGTTTCTTTGAAACATTTTCATATCATGCCGGAACTTTTGAGGACAAAAAATCCTTTCGGATTCTTTTTGAAAAAATAGCGGGCGCCGAATCGTCTTGGGGTGTTTGCGCCAATAAATTATTTTATCTTGCCGTTCCTCCGTCATCTTACGAGATAATTTTTAAGAATCTCGCCTCAGTAAAATTAAACCTTCCTTGCGGAGGAAATCTTGGCTGGAGCCGCCTGCTTATTGAAAAACCTTTTGGAAAGGACTCCGAAAGCGCGAGGAAGCTCCAGTCGCTTCTTTCCTCATATTTCAAAGAGGAACAGATTTACAGAATTGACCACTATCTTTTTAAAGAAATATTGCAGGGAATAGAAAATTTCAGATTTTCCAATAACCTTTTTGAAAATGCGTGGGATAATACGATGATTGAGCGAATTGATATTCGCCTTTATGAATCAATCGGCGTGGAAGAGCGCGGGAGTTTTTACGACGCTGTCGGGGCGCTGCGCGATGTCGGACAAAATCATCTTTTAATCATGCTTGCGGTACTTGCCATGGAATATCCTAAAAATAAAGAGGCGGACTCTATCCGGCAAAACCGCGCAAAAATTTTAGAAACTTTAGCACCCTGGACAACCGAAACAGTCCGAAACAATACCTATCGCGCGCAATATCGGGGTTATGAGAATATTAAAGGAGTTCGTCCCGCCTCAAACACCGATACATATTTTGCGCTCAAAACCGAGCTCCGCTATCCTCGATGGAAAGGAATCCCGATATTCATGGAAGCGGGGAAACGGATGGCCGAGGCGCGTAAAGAAATAGTGCTCACGCTAAAACATCCGGCTATTTGTCATCTTTGCGAGGTCGGACCGCACGAGCCAAATAAAATAGTTTTTCGGCTTGAACCAAATGATGAAATAATTATTTACTTTTGGATGAAAAAACCCGGTTTTGAACAAACCCTTGAAAGGCGCGCCTTCTCTTTCTTTTTGTACGAAAAAAAAGAAAAGGCGCAATATGTGGAAGAATACGCAAAAATTTTCAACGCAGCCATGGAAGGCAATCGGGCATTTTTTATAGCGCCCGGGGAGGTGGCGGCGCTATGGAAATTTATCGATCCGATCGAAAGCGCGTGGGATAAAAATACCGTTTCGCTCGCAAAATATAAGCCCGGGACCACTCCTCGGCCGGCAATCTTGCAAAATACGCAGAGCGTCAGGGATAAAAACGCGGAAACGCGCATGAGCGAGATCGGTATTATCGGTTTGGGGAAAATGGGCGCTAATCTCGCGATACGACTTTCAGCCAAAGGATGGCGCGTTGTCGGCATGGACCACTTTCCCGATACTACGAAAAAACTTGAAAAAAATGGAATTATCGGCGCGTATTCTATTCCGGAATTTGTTAAGAAACTTTCCACTCCGCGCGTTATATGGCTTATGGTTCCCGCCTCCGCCCCGCCTTCGTCAAAGACTTCGGACGGGCAAAGTAAAGCTACGGCGGGCAGGCCCGCGGGAAAGCCCGTAGACGAAATCATTTTCGGAAAAGAAGGCCTCGCGCGGATACTCAAGAAAGGGGATATAATAATTGACGGAGGAAACTCTTTCTATAAGGACTCTGTTCGCCGAGGAATAAAATTGGGAGCAAAAGGAATTCATTTTCTTGATGTTGGCGTATCGGGCGGGCCGACTTCCATTCAGCTTGGGAAATTTGCTATTATGGCGGGAGGAAATAAAAAAATATATGAAAAAATCAAACCGATTTTTGACGCCATGTCGGATACGACCTCCGGATATATGGGAAAAATTGGGGCCGGGCATTTTACAAAAATGATTCATAACGGCATTGAGTACGGAATGATGCAGGCGCTGGCCGAAGGATTTTCAGTATTAAAAAAGGCGCCGTTTGAGTTTCATCTTAAAGATGTCGCGAGTGTGTACAACCAAAACAGCATTATTACCTCGCGGCTTACGGGGTGGCTGGAGGAAGGATTCAAAAAGTATGGAGAGGACTTAAAAAAAGCGTCTGGCGTGGTGGCTCAAACAGGAGAAGGAGAATGGACGGTAAAAACCGCCAAAGAACTCGGCGTTCCCGCGCCAATTATCAAGAGGTCTTATCTTTTCCGTGTACGCTCAAAAAAGAGCCCGTCATTTACCGGAAAAATTCTTTCAACGCTCCGCGCCGTATTCGGCGGGCATAAAATATAACAGTCAAAACGCTTATGGCCATGTTTGAAGCAATAAAAAATGTCGAAGAATTTAAAAAACTTATTATTTCAAATGAAAACAGAGAAAGATAATATCGGTCCGGAATATGTAGTTAAAATTTATGACCCGAAAATAAATATGCGGGCATTTTTGGTTATAGATAATACGAAACTCGGACCGGGGAAGGGAGGCGTAAGAATGACGCCGGATGTTTCGGAAGAAGAGGTCTTTCGGCTCGCGCGCGCCATGACTTTTAAAAACGCATTGGCCGGTTTGCCGTTTGGGGGAGCCAAAGCCGGCATCGTTTGGCCTCCATCCGGACAAAGTGGACAAAGTCGGACTTTGTCCAAAAAAGGGCAAAAAGCGTTAAAAAAGAAATTTGTTCAAAACTTCGCTCGGGCGATTAAACCATTTTTAATTTCAAAATATATCGCGGGGCCGGACATAAATACAGGCGAAAGGGAAATGCGCTGGTTCGTTGAAGCCGCGCGCGACAAAAAATCGGCTACCGGGAAGCCGGCCGAGCTCGGCGGACTTCCGCATGAATTGGGCAGCACGGGATTTGGAGTGGCTGAAGCCGCGCGGATTGCCGCAAAAATAAGAGGCCTGAATATAAAAGACGCTTCGGTCGCGATTGACGGGTTCGGAAACGTAGGCAGTTTCGCTTTCAAACATTTACGCGCTATGGGAGCCCGCATAATTGCGGTAGCCGACAGGCACGGCGCGATATATAACGATAGGGGACTCAATGAAAATGACATTAAAAAAGTGAAGTTCTGCGGAAAATCGCTTGAAGAATGCGAAAAGGGCCGTCCGATTTCACGCAAAAGTTTTTTCGCTTTAAAAATTGATATTTTAATTCCGGCGTCGGTTACGGATGTTATCAACGACACAAATAAAAAATCAATAAAAGCCAAAATAATAGTTGAGGGCGCGAATATTCCCATGCGCGAAAACATTGAGGAAGAACTTTGGAGAAGGGGAGTTCTAATCGTGCCCGATATCATTGCCAATGCCGGCGGGGTCATATCCTCATATTCCGAATATAAAGGATACAATGCTGAAAAAATGTTTAAATTGGTCAAAGAAAAAGTAGGTGGCGGAGTGGATTTGGTCTTAAAAACGTCCATAAGAAGAAAAATCAGCCCCCGCAAAGCGGCTATGGAAATTGCGTTAAAAAAATTGGTATAATTTAAATAAATGTTAGACATCAAGTTTATCCGCGAAAACCCGGATTTAATAAAACAGGCCGCGCGAAAAAAGCGTCTTGAATTTGATATTGACGGATTCCTGACCTTAGACGAGGAAAGACGGAAGGTAATGGCCGAAACAGAGGAGCTTAGGGCCAAACAAAACAAAGCCTCCGACCACATAGCAACCATAGAAGATGAGGGCGAAAAAGAATCGGCAATCAAAAATCTGCGGGAATTCAAGGACTTACTTTCTAAAAAAGAATATGAATTCAAAAAATTGGATTCAGAATGGCGCCGCCTGATGTATGACGTCCCGAATATCCCCGACCCCTCCGTCCCCGAAGGCGTTGATGAAAGGGACGCCAGAGAAGAACGAAAATGGGGAAACATTCCAGTCTTTGATTTTGAGCCCCTTAACCACCTCGTCCTTATGGAAAAGCTTGATTTGGTTGACCTTGAAAGAGGCACCAAAGTTTCCGGATTCAGAGGTTATTTTCTAAAAAATGAAGCGGTTTTGCTGTCCCAGGCCATTTGGCTTTTTGTATTGGATAAAATCAGAAACAAAGGATATACGCCGATTCTCGCGCCAACGCTGATAAAAGAAGAAAATTTTTACGGGTCGGGGCATTTTCCGCAATCTAGGGAAGATGTTTATAAAACGCAGGACGAACTTTATCTCTCGGCCACCGCCGAAATTCCGATGATGGGCATGCATTCAGACGAAATCCTGTCTGAAGAAGAATTACCGAAAAAATATGTTGCTTTTTCGCCGTGTTTCAGGAGAGAGGCCGGCTCTTACGGCAAAGACGTAAAAGGCGTATATCGGCTGCACGAATTTTATAAAATAGAACAGCTTATCTTGAGCGCCGCCGACCACCAGGATTCAGTGAAACTCCACGAAGAATTGACTTTAAACGCGGAAGAAATGGTCCAGTCTCTAAATCTGCCTTACCGAGTTATTACTCTTAGCGGAGGCGATATAGGCAGAGCGCATGTCAAAACTTACGATATCGAGGTCTGGATTCCTTCGGAACGGCGTTATCGCGAATCGCATTCATCTTCCTATTATCATGATTTTCAAACGCGCCGGCTTGGCATACGCTATAAAATAGGAAACAATCAGACAAAATTTTGCTATTCGCTCAACAACACCGCCATCGCAACCCCCAGAATTTTGATTTCTATTTTAGAAAATAATCAGCGCCGAGACGGATCGGTGGCAGTGCCGAAAGTTTTACAAAAATATACCGGTTTTGATTCAATAAACCCCAAAGAATAAATTTATATCCATGCCTAACGAAATAGCGCACAAATTCAAGCGGCATAAACGCCTGCTTTTTTTAAGGCGTTTTGCATTTACTCTCGCGGCGCTCATTACGGTTTTGGTCATTTTCGTTTACGCCGAAAACAAAATATTGCGTATAACAAAAATAGAGGTTCGCGGCAACGAACGAATTTCGGCTGAGGATGTCAGAAATTACGTCAATCAAATTTTAAACAGGGGGTTTCTGTCTTTGTGGCCCAAAGAAAACATTATTTTTTTCAGCGCTGAAAATCTCGCCGAGGATTTGAAAAAACAATTCTCGGCCATAAATCAAATTGAAATATCCAGAAAAATCTGGCAGAGATCCGTGGAAATACAAATAGGGGAGAGGGATAATTGGGCGGTCTGGTGCGGTCAAAAATGTTTTTACATAGACAGCGGAGGAATTATTTTCCAGGAGGCGCCTCTTTTTTTGGGAGAATTGCTGTTAAAAATAAAAGATGAGCGCCAAATCGCTCTTGAATTAGGTTCAAGAATAATGGACGAGCAGATTTTTATAAATTTGAATGCTTTCGTCCGACGCCTGGAAGAAGACCGCGGATTTTCAATAAAAAATATTGAAATTAAGACCGGGCCGGAATTTTGGCTTTATTCTGAAAACGGGCTTAAAATTATAGTCGACGCTGAAACGGATTTTGACCGCGCAAGCGAAAATCTGGCCATATTCATAAATAATATTCCGAAAGAAAAATTCGGCAACGTGGATTACATTGACCTTCGTTTCCGGGACAAAACATTTTACAAATCATTTCCTGTTTTCTAAGGCGTTTTTAAGCGTTTCTTTATTTAAATATTCGAGTTCGGCGCCGGACGAAAGCCCGCGGCCGAGCCGCGTTATTTTTATTTCGCGCCCGGAAGATGCCAGCGGCTCTAAAATTTTTTCAATGTAACGCGAACTGAATTCGCCCTCGGGCGTAACGCTTAAAGCAAGAATAACCTCCCGAATACTACCGTCTTTCTTTATACGGCTGAAAATCTCTTTCAGACGCAGCCGATCTCGGCTTTGAGCGTCAAGCACTGATAAAAGCCCGCCCAAAACATGGTAACGGCCGTCATAAATCCCTGATTTTTCCATCGCCTCCAAATCCGTGTCTTTTTCAACCACCGCGACCTTAGAATCGTCCCTTAAGCCATCCAAGCATATGGAACAGGAATTTTGCCCTGAATAGGCCCTAAAGCAGGTATCGCACCTTTTAACGCTTTTCAGCTCGTCTAGGGCCAATTTTAGGCCTTCTACAAGGGATTTATCGGCATCCACAAGCCAGTAGGCAAAACGAGACGCCTGCCTAAGACCTATACCGGGCATCATGGAAAAAATTCTGGTTAATTTCTCAACAACTTGGGGTCTCATAATTTTAATATCCCCCTCCCTTGGCAAAACTTGAAAAACTGGTTTTATGCTGATTGAAATAAAGGGTTACTTGGCCCAAAGGACCGTTTCTATGTTTTTGAATCAAAATATCGGCCTGATTTTGCCGTTCGCTTGATTGCTTATATTTATCCTCGCGATAAATAAACATAACAACGTCCGCATCTTGTTCTATACTCCCCGAATCGCGTAAATCCGAAAGACGGGGGACTGGCGGGTGACGCTGTTCGACGGCCCGTGAAAGCTGGGACAAGGCCAAAACCGGAACGTTCAATTCTTTGGCTAAAGCTTTAAGCGAACGGGATATTTCGGTTATCTGCTGAACCATATTATCGCTTTGGACTCTCGGCTGCATCAGCTGGAGGTAATCAACCACTATTAAACCGAGACCTTTGTCGGCCTGCAGACGCCTGGCCATGGCCCGCATTTGTAAAATATTGTTTGAGGCCTCGTCATCAATAAAAATAGGGGCCTTGGAAAGCCTTTCAAGAGCCGAACCGATTTTAGCGAAATCATCGCTTTCCTCGGAAAGCCGGCCGGTTCTTAATTTCCATAAATCAATATCGGCATCGGCAACGATAAAACGGTCAATCAAATCCTGTGCCGACATTTCAAGCGAAAAAATGCCTACCGGAACATTATGCTTTGTCGCGGCGTTTCGGGCAATATCCAAAGCCAAAGAAGTTTTTCCAAGCGAGGGCCTGGAGGCAAGAACTATGAGATCAGAAGACTGGAACCCGGAAAGAATATTATCCAGATCGGCAAAACCGGTGGGCACTCCGCGCAATTCTCCTTTATTTTTATGCAGGCGGTCTATTCTCTCCCAAGCCTCACCCAAAGCCGACCCCACAGAAACGAACCGCTGTTTTAAAGAAGCTTGAGAAATGGAGAAAATTTTGCGCTCGGCTTCGTCAAGCAGATAATCAACGCTTTCTTCCTCTTTATATCCCAGATCGTTTATATGCTGGGAAGCCTCCAACAATTCACGCATCACGCCTTTTTTGTGGACGATTTCCGCGTAATGGCCTATGTTGGCGGCCGTGGGAATTGAATTAACAAGATCGGTCAAATAGGCTTTCCCGCCGACGGCTTCCAGATTGTTTTTTTCCTGAAGGCGGTTTGCGATCGAAACCATATCAACGGGTTCTCTTTTCTCAATAAGTTCGAGAATTGTTTCGTATATCGTTTTATTATTCGGACGATAAAAATCTTTGGGGCGCAGATAATCAATAACTTTAAACGCGGCATTAGCGTCAAGCATCAAAGCGCCAAGCGCAGACATCTCGGCTTCAAGATTTTGGGGAGGAATACGGGCTATATCCGGCATTATGGGTAAATTTTAGCAAAATAAATGGCAGAAGGTCAAACTGCCGAGAGGTTAAAAAAACGTAAAATGGTGGATTAAACGGGGAAAAGTGGGTTTGGAATCTTTTTCCTGGTTGCCGTCAAAAATTCAGATGTTTTTATGGTCGCGGCCTCGTTTATCTTCCCGACCGTATCCAAAGGCAGGGAAGATAAAAGCTCTTCAAGTTTTTTTTCATCGGCTTTAAGAACATTCTGCCATTTTCCGATCGGGCGCAAAATAGCCTCAGCTTTTACTAAATCATATTTTTTAACTGTTTTAATGGTTTTTGACACAAAGCCCTCTTCGCCAAAAAGACGCAAAACATTTTTTTGGCGCATATAATCGGCCAGCTCCGCCTGCAATTCCTTGACGCGGCTTGAAGTATCTTTTGATTCGTCTTTCAGCTTAAAATATTCCGCGATTATCTCTTTTATCTTTTCTTCGTCCGGAGCAGAGGATTTATCTTTCTCGTATAAATGTCTCCAGACAGGACATATCGGCTTATATCCGCACCAATCGCAAAGAGGGGACGGGGAAGGCTCAAAATCATTATTTTTATTTTTACGTTTTTCAATTTCTCGTATAGTTTCAAGAACGCTGTTTTTAGTTTTTTCCAGGTCATCCAAAGATCTTTCAGTACTTATATTTTCGCCGTGCGGAAGATAATTGAGAGTTAAACGGATTTTTTTGCCTGAAATATGCGGCCAGCGATTTAAAAGTCCCAGATGATAAATGGAGAGTTGAAGATTGCGGTCAAGAGTTTCCTGAGAGGGGAGCCGTTTGCCTGTTTTGTAATCCACTATTTCGTAAGTTTCGTCGTCCGGCTTATCTATGCGGTCAATAATCCCTGAAAGCGTGTGCGTTTCGCCGGTTGATTCGTCTTTTATCGGCAGTTCAAACCTTGACTCCAGATCCAGAACGTTAAAATTCCACGGCAGGTTTTTCTTATAAAATTTTTCAAGAATTTTTATTCCGTGTTCGTTTAAAATTTTTTCGCTCCCCGCGTCCGGCCAGCTGACTCTCTCGCGGACTCTAGCCCACTCTTCGCGATAAAAATTAATCACTTCGTCAAGAGCGGGGTACAGAGGATCGCGCAAAAACATAAACCGAAGCGCTGAATGCAGGGCCGTTCCAAAAACAGCCTCGCGAGATTTTGGAGCTTTAATCTTATCAATCTCGGAATACTTATATTTAAGCGGGCAGGTTTTATATGTGTCTATGGCCGAATATGAGATTCTCATAATTTCTAATTATTCTAATTGATTAGAATAATTAGAGCAATTAGAAATTAGAATAATTTTATTTGGTTAGCTCTAATTGACGGGGGACAATATAGAGTAGGTCGCCCAAGATACCTTTTCCGACCTATTTATACTTAAATAGGGTTTTTGCCGGCCTTAATGGCGTTCATCGCGTCAATAAAAGCGCCCCAGATAAAATCCGTGAAAAAATTATAGGCAAAATTCCAAACGACATTAACTATGCGTCCAAGCCAGCTATTCCAAATCGCGTCAAAAATATTTCCGATAAACGAGAAATTTTCTCTTAAAACCTTGTTCTGAAAAAGTGCGGACAGCGATACCCCGAGCAAACTTAAAATTATGACTACCAGCGCCAAAATGACCAACAACTGTATAAAACCCTGTTTTTTATTTTTTTTATCGGGCATTATATAAAAATTATAAATAAGCCATGGGGTTTAAATAGCCGCCAAAAGGCAGGAGCTTACAGGTGCTTTTAGGCAAGCTGGAAGGCCTGAATTCGACCGTATTGGCATCGTACACCGTAAAATGAAGGTGTGGTCCTGTCGCGTATCCCGTGTCCCCGGAATAGCCCATAAGCTCTCCCCTTTTAATTATGTCATTATTATTGACCTTTATCAAAGAAAGATGCGCGTACAAGGTTGCCAGATTATTCGGATGTTTAATGAGAACCCATTTCCCGTATGAAAGACAGCGGGGGAAAGCATCCGTATCGCCTATTTTCATAACTATTCCGTCTTCGGCCGCGTAAACCGGAGTCCCAATCTGCGCCCGAATATCTATGCCATTATGCGGTTTGCCGTTATATAGTATCTCTGAATAAGGAGTAACTCCGTAGCTTTGAGTAAGCACGGCTCCTTTAATCGGCCAGGCAAGAACACCTTCGCGCGCCTCCGGAAGCGATTCCGGATCAATAAGCTTCCTCAACTCGTCTTCTATTTCCTGTATCTCATTCAGCACGGCTTCTCTTTGAGCTTCGCGATCTTTCAAAAGTTCCTGATATTCCGCTTCTTTATTTTGAGTAATTTTTAGCAAGTCGTTTTTTTGACGGCGCGCGTTTTCTTCAATAGACTTACGCGCGTTAAATTCGGATTGCAAGTCCCGCAACTGGGCGCGCAATTCTTCTTTTTTGTTCTTCTCGGATTCAAGCTCAGATTTAGCCGATTTCAACTCGGCCAGGCGAATTTCCATTTCAGAGCTAAGATTTTCAATATAATCCACGTCGCTGAAAAAATTAGACAGCGAAGCGTGGGCCAGCATTATTTCCACTAAACTTTGGGACTCCAATTCGTCCATATTTCTGATAATTTCGGCGAGCGAATCTTTAAATTGATCTATGGAAGAAGCTTTGCCGGCAATCTGAATTCCAAGTTCTTCCAGACTAAGTTCGGCCGTCTCAATTTTTCTCTGGGCCACGCTTATCTCCCTGGATAATTTGGAAATCGTGGCAGTGAAAGCGTTAATCTGATTTTTAAGCGAATCGGCTTCCTCGGAAGTTTTTTCTATTTCCTGCTGAAATTCGGAAATTTCCTTTTCAAGCTCCGCTATCTGCTTATTTTTCTCGGAAATCTGGAAACGCAACTCGTCAAGATCAGCCCCGAAAACAATAAATGGCCCCAAAACCAGCGGAATTAAAAAAACGAGCCGTAAATTCATATTTGCTCAATAATTTTAATTGCTTTTTCAACGCGCCTGAGCGATTCGTTTTTGCCTAAAATTTCAGCAATCTCAAACGGACCGGCTGACGCGCGTTTTCCGGAAAGAGCCGCCCTCAAGGGCCATAAAACTTCTCCCCGGCCGGCTTCATCGGCATAGGGCATAAGTTTATTTTCAAGATTTTCTTTTTGCCATTTTTTGATATCTAACAGTGTTTTGTAGATATGTTTTAAATGTCGCAAAATATTTTCGGCGGGCTGATTTTCTTTCCAAAAAAGAAGTTCTCTCGGATAATACGGTTCATTGTAAAAATATTCGGCCGACTCCCCTACCTCGTTTAAAACGGTCAGGCGATCCCGCATCAAAGAAGTTATTTTTAACCATTTTTCAAAATCAGCTTCAATTTTTTGGCCAAGTTCTCCGGCAAAATGTTTCAGTATTTCAGCCAGGTCTTTTATTTCCATTTTTTTTATGTACAAATGGTTCAGCCAATTAAGCTTATCAATATCAAAAACGGCTCCGCCCTTTTGAACGCGCTGCAATGAAAATTGTTCAATAATTTCATCCGTTGTAAAAACTTCCTTTTCTTTTTCCAGAGACTTGTCCCGCGCCTTTGCCGCAGACAAAGATGCGGGATGCCAACCCAAGAGAATCATAAAATTTATCATTGCCTCGGCCAGATATCCTGATTTTTTATACTCCAGTACGGACGTAGCGCCATGGCGCTTGGAAAGTTTTGAACGGTCTTGGCCCAAAATTAAAGGCAGATGAGCGTATTCGGGACGTTTAAAATCCAGGGCGTCCTGCAAAATAATCTGCCTGGGCGTGTTTGAAATATGGTCTTCTCCTCGTATGACATGCGATATCGCCATTTCATAATCATCCACCACCACCGCGAAATTATACAGAGGGTTGCGCATATTTTTAGCCACTGAAAAATCCCCCAGGATTTGGCCGTCAAAACTTATTTTCCCGCGGATTAAATCATTAAAAACTATTGTTTCCTTAACATCATTTTTAAACCTTAAAATGCTTTTACCGCCCCGGCTGTCGGCCGAACCGTCACGATATGGACAAAAGTGGCGCAATACTTCTTTTCTTAACGCCTGTTCTTGACGTTCAGCGGCCAATTCCTCTTCGGAATGAGGACACCAAAAAATCAAACCGCGCTCCAAAAGTTTTTTCAAATAATTTTCGTACAGGTCTAATCGGTCAGACTGGCGATAAAACTCGTCCCAATTTAGTCCGAGCCACTTTAATCCTTCCTGTATGTCTTTTTCAAAAACCGGATCGGATCGTTCCAAATCAGTGTCCTCTATTCTTAAAATAAACTTCCCGCGGCGCTGACGCGCGAAAATAAAATTAAAAAGAGCGGATCTAGCTGTGCCCAAATGCAAAGTTCCGGTTGGAGAAGGCGCTATGCGAGTGCGAATCATGAAATTGAATATTTTAGGTGAATTAGGTTAATTAGAAATTAGGTTAATTTATCTTACATGTTCCAAAGCCAATAATATAATCTGGCGCGCCAGGATTTCGGCGGCGTCAATTTTGGCGAAATTGGAAGCCGCCCGGGCCATTCTTTCGAGCCGCGGCTTATCGCTTAATAATTTTCGTATTTCAGCCAAAAGAAGATTCGGAGCCAGATTTTCTTCTTCAACCACCAGAGCAGCGCCGCCGGCTCGGGCGTAAGCGTAAGCATTTTGACGCTGATGGTCTTGGGCTGAATTATGAAGAGGTATCAATAAAGACGGCTTACCCCACGCGGCTATCTCATATATCGCTCCGGCGCCCGCCCGCGAAACAATTAAATTTGACACTAAAACGGCGCTTCGCAAAATATTTTCATCTAAAAAGGCAAAAAGTTTATACCTGTTTTTAAATTGATTCTGCCCCAAAACCACCGAGATCCTCTTGGAAACATCGTCAAAATTATTCTTACCGCATTGATGGATAATTTTTGCTTCTTTTAAAATTTCGGGAAGTATATCTATTAAAATATCGTTTAATTTAGCAGAACCCTGCGAACCGCCAAGAACCAGCACGGTCGGAACATCTTCATAGCCAAAAATAGACCGGGCCTCTTCAATGTTCCCGCCCAAAATCCGTTCCCGAACCGGATTTCCGATTAAAGCCGTTTTGGAGGAAGGAAAATATTTTGCGCTTTCCGGAAACGAAATAGCGATGCGTTTGGCAAAAGATCCGGCCCAGCGGTTAACCCGGCCCGGCGCCGAATCCGATTCATGGATTATTACCGGAATTTTAAAAAGCCTCGCCGCAATCAGGGCCGGAAAACTGGCATACCCTCCCTTAGCAAAAATAACGTCAGGCATCTTGCCAAAAACGTATATTATCGCGCGGATTATGCCCCAGGCGGTTTTAAATAAATCGGTGAAATTAAACAAGGAAAAGTAACGGCGGATTTTTCCAGCCGGAACAGATATGAATTCCACTCCCTCTTCTTTTAAAATGCCGAGGTCGTAGGGACTATCCGAAAGATACACTAGCTCCATTTCAACAAATTTTTCGGATTCGGCCATTTTTTTAAGCGCGCGGATTACGGCCACTATCGGAAAAAAGTGGCCTCCGGTTCCCCCTCCGGTCAAAAGAATTCTCATATTATCGATATTTTGAAATGTTGGATAAAACGCCGACGGCCGCAAGCAGCGCGATCAAAGACGATCCGCCCTGGCTCATAAAAGGAAGGGTCAGGCCGGTCAACGGCAATAAACCGGTAAGAGCCGACATATTTATAAAAGCCTGAACAACTATCAGTATAACAATTCCGGAGCCAAGGAGTCTAGCGAAAATATCAGGAGTTCTCCTTAAAATAATGGTTGAACGCCACAGAAAAAATATAAAAAGCAGCACCAAAAAAGAGGCGCCGACGAATCCGAATTCTTCTCCGATTACCGCGAATATCGCATCCGCCGTCGGCTCCGGAAGATAATTATATTTTTGCAGTCCCTGGCCGAAACCTTTGCCGAAAATTCCTCCGGAACCAAAAGCGATGGAGGCCTGACGCACCTGGTAACCCGCGCCCTGCGGGTCGTAATCACTGTTTAAAAATACCTGTATTCTCTCCAGAGAATACGGCCTGAAATAAAACGCCCCGGCCAGCAAAACCATTATAACAACGCCCATCAGACCAAGATGCTTTAATTTTCCGCCGGCGGTAAAAAATAAAAGCAAACTTGAGATGATAATCACTCCCAGAGTCCCCAAGTCCGGCTGTTTAAAAAAAATCGCGGACATCGCGAGTATCATTCCGAATATCGGAACCGCTCCGAATTGCATTGAGCCGACTTCTCGCCCGCGAGATGAAAGCCAGGCGGCCAGATATATTACGAAGCCGATTTTTAAAAATTCTGACGGCTGCATAAATAAAGGCCCGAAGCTTATCCAGCGCTTGGCTCCCCCGCTTTCAAAACCTATGCCGGGCACAAACACCAAAATAGTCAGAGCTAAACTGGCCAGAAAAATCCAAAAAGCGGTTTTATGCCAAAAACGGTAGTGAACCTTATCGGCCAAATAAAAAAATAAAAAACCCAGCCCGAGGCCCAAGACGAGCTGACGTAAAATGAGTTTGAACGGAGATAAGCTTTCCTCAAAAAGCCCGAGCGAGGCCGACATTAAAGCAAGCGCGCCAACCGCGACAAAAGCCAAAATTATACCAAAAAGAATTGAATCCCGCTTTCTCGGCATTTGAATTTATTATAGGGATTTTACGATTTTTTTGAAAGCTCGTCCGCGCTCAAACTCATTTTTAAAAGCGTTAAAACTTGCGGAGGCGGGAGAAAAAAGTATTGAATCTCCTTTCTTGGCGATTTCAAACGCTTTTTTAACCGCATCTTTAAGAGTTTTAACACGCAAGATATTCTTGCCTTTTATAAGGTCTGAAGCGGAACCAGGGATCAAAATAACTTTCTTCAACCCTTTGATTTTTTTTGAAAATTCGCCGTATTTGAGTTTTTTATTTTCTCCTCCGGCAATCAAAATAACGCGCCGGGATTTAATCTTAAGGCGTTTCTGAATTTGAGCTATGCCAAAAAGAGTAGCGCCGGGGTTAGTGGAGGTGGTATCGTTTATCAGGAGCGCTCCTTTTATTTTTCCTAGATTCTCCAGGCGTCCCTCGGCCGGCTTAAAGGATTTCAGGCGTTTTTTTACCTCTCTATCGCTTATCCCGAAAGACAGGGCGACTTTCCCGGCGATGTCCGAAGAAAAGCTGTTTTTTCTTTCAAACCATAAAAAATCTCCCCTTTTTTGATATTTAAAAATGTTGCTTTTAACTTTTTTGTATTCATTAAAACTTTTATAACGATTCAGATGGTCGGGAAAAATGTTGATGATAATCGCGTATTTGGGGCTTACGCGAAGCCCCTCCAGATTGAAACTCGAAAGTTCGTAGACAAAAAAGTCGGGAAATTTTTTTAGACCTGCAAGCGATTCAAGCGCCGAGCGCCCCGGAATATTTCCCACCAGTTCAACTTTAAAACGGCTTTTAAGCAGGTGTGTCAGAAGCATGGCCGTCGTGGTCTTGCCTTTGGTGCCGGTGACGCCGATTATTTTTTCTCTGGGGACGAGGTCAAAAAAAATTTGGGTTTCGGTCAAAACGGGCTTGCCGATTTTTCTGGCGTATTTTATGAAAGGCGAGGCCTCGGAGACGGCGGGATTTTTAATGATGATATCGGATGCTTTAAAATCCGAAAAACGATGACGCCCGAAGATAAATTTTACCCTTTTTTTGGCAAACTTTTTTAAAAATCGGGTGAAATCCTTTTTCGGACGTAAATCCGTGATGGTGAGTTTAGATCCGGCTTTCAAAAGAAATTTCGCAACACCCTCTCCCCCGCCCTGCAATCCAAGGCCGACCAAAAGGATTTTCTTCCCCAAAAATTCCGCCTTGATTTTCTTGAATAAATTCAACATCTCCTTTTGTTTTGGCATAAATTTATTTTTTTAATTTTTTGTTGGCCAGGGTTCCATAAATTATTTTAAATCAAACACCCTAACAACCTCATCAAAATTCTTGAATTTATCTTTTTTCCATTCTTCTTGTTTGATATAAAGTGCTTTATAGACGACCCGATTTTGTCGATCATTTACATCCTCACACCACTTTTGCAGTCTTTCAAATTTTAGCTTGTCGTCATCTTCTTCTCGTCCTTTCGTTTCAATAATATAAACCGTTTTTTCATCTTTCTTAACAAAGAAATCGGGGTAGTAGGTAGCAATAAATCCTTCCGAATTTTTATACTCAATTCTAAGCGCGCTCGCTTCTTTATTTTGAAAATTCTTTGCGAAAGAAATCGCATCATCACAATTTTCGAGAAAATCAGAAAATACTAGCTCAAAATCGCTATCGCCAACAATCTTATTGAAAACAGACTTTTTGGGTATTAAATACGATTTATCATTAACGACAAAAGGACGTGCTTCGCTAATTTTGATGTAGTTCTTTATCTCTGTGTCTCCTTTGTCTTCGACTGTAAGATCGTTAATGGCTTTCTTGAAAGAATCTTTTATAAGCCGTATATACTCCACCTCGGATAAATTTCGCAGAGTATTGAGGTCTGATAAATTCACGGGACTGTCAAACATATTATTTTGCACAAACTCTCTTACCTTGCCGAATAAAATATCGTAGCAACCAAAAAGCCGTAGTTCTCGCATTATTGCCTGCGCAAAAAATCCGATAACGCTTTGATAATCAGGTTCAATGTCGCCAGAAAGTATCGTTGTGTGATGGATTTTTTCATCAACAACATCCTTAAACACGATTTCTCGTTTTTCTTCTTCGGAGAATGTTTTTACTTTGACCTTTTTATTCCCAAATTTGGAAACATCCAGCTCGGCTAGGTTTTTATACTCCCTCTGAATTCTAGGGGACATCACCGGAATCTCAATATCAAGCTTCTCAATGTCCTTTTTCGGATTATCCTTATCAACCTCAATAACCATCGGAGCTATCGGCTTGGCTCCCGTTCCCATCGCTTTCTTTTCAAGAATAACGCCCTCGCCCTTGATTGATTCAACAAAGTCCATAAAAGCGGGAGTTCCGACAACACTCACATATTCCTCAACATCATCTCTGCCAAAAAACATCCTACGGAGTCCTCGTCCGAGAGTTTGTTCGGGCAGAATTTTTGAATCGGCTGCGAAAGGTCGTAGCCCGACGATTGTCGTTACATTTTTTACATCCCAACCCTCTTTCAACATCATTACGGAAATAATTACTTTGAACGGGCTTTCCCAACTATCAATTTCATTCGCTTGTTTGCGAAGCACATCCAATTCCTCTTTACTTTTACCGGACACACTTTCAGAAATTTCTCCGCTCTTGTTTGTGTGTATAGTCAAAACTGCCCCTTTCAACTCTTTAAAACTTGTTTCAATATACTCCGCCACCTCATCACAATTCCTTGTATCGTCTGTCATAATAAAAAGAATGGATTTTTTACCCATCGGTTTTAATACTTCGTATGTTTTTTTCCATTCTTCAATACCAAGATTTATATAATCTCGGTATCTCTCGCTAAATAGTGTGTTTTGATTTTCTTTCAGTTTTCCTCGGCTTGCCGCGTCCGGCACAACCGGATTTTTAACAACTCTTTGGTGAATTGCCTCAACAAGCGGATAGTCGGAAATTGTTTGCACAAAAATGGAGCCATCGTTCTTTTTTGGTGTAGCCGTAAAGTCAAGCTGTAAAGATAGCCCCGCGCCTTTCTGTTTAAGCCGATTGTCTATGTCGGTAATTGATTTAACCCAAGCTGATTTATCATCGTGCAAATGGTGAGCTTCATCATTGATTACAATAAGCTCGTCGATATCTCTTACTATCATCCCCAAATCCACAGTAGAGTCGCTTGTTTTTGTGACTGGTTTATCGCCTAAGAAGTATCGAGAAGTGTCCTCATCTTCTGCACTCGCTTCGCGCACATCACCCTCAAAAACTCTGTGGATGTTAGTCAAAAATATATTTCCAGTGTCAGAAACATTGCGCAAATCATCCTGTAAATGCAGAGTCATCTGAAAATCATCCTGCCAGTTTTGTCCGTGATAGCCGTTATCCGGCAAAACAGGATCGCTAAAAAATATCTTCAATCCTTCAAAATCATTCTTTATTCTTTCAAAAACAATGACATTCGGCGTTATTAAAAGAAAGTTCTTTGCCAAATTTGAACCTTCCTCATACTTTTTATGAAAATACGCCCATGCGACAACTAGACTCATTACTTTGGTCTTACCCGCACCAGTCGCCATTTTTATCACAAAGCGAAGCCACTCTTCAGTAAACATTTGCGGACTTAATACGCCGGTAGAGTTGTAACGAATGAGGTCGTATTTATCTTTTACTTTCGCCACCTCATAAAGCCATACGACTGTTTCCAGCGCTTCTCTTTGCGCGAAATAGTATTTGAAATGAGAAGATACTCCGTGTTGGTCATATAAAATATGTTCCTCCTTGAACCACCAGTTCAAAAGTGATTTAGAAGTATTACTTGCCCCCTCGTAATTTTTATCTCGCCATTCTTTTACTTTTTCCCGCAAACCCGCGACAAGAGGAGGTAAAAGTTTTTGAATAGCTCCTTTTTCCCGCAAATCTTCGTCAGCAGGAAACCACCGAATATTCGGGTCAAGTATCGCGTATGGGTTTTTTGGAAAGTCTTTATGTAGTGCCATAAACTTTTTAACTTAAGTGTAAAGCTTTCTTAATTTCTGGTTCTAAAAATTTTAAATCCAATTTACTAGCATTTTTCACAAAATAATCAGCTAAAAAAACTTTATTATCGTCCAATACTCTCTTTTTCATTGACAAAATAGAAGAATTTACAGAATCAGTTTGATACGAAAATGTCTTTTCTGTTGCAGGATTCTTAATAAAGTCTGTTGTTAAATATCTTTCTATACCACTAAAACTATTGTCAAGATTTGGATTACATTTTGACTCGTCAAACTTATATGGAAAAATATTTTTACTAATCTTTTTAAATTGATTAACTGTTTTATTCTCTTCATTCCAATCTAAAATAATATAAAAGGGTTTTTGTCTACTATCAATAACTAACTTGTTGTTTTGTAAATATTTTAATAATTGAGAAACACCACCAGAGTCTAGATTCAAATCAAAATTATCAAAAATACTGAAAAATTCAGCATCACCTAAAAGTTCTAAGGTTTTATTCACAACTTTCTTGTCAGTTTTACCCTCTACTAAAACAAGTGGCACTCCCTGTTGAAAATGTAGTGTATGAACAAACGAAGAAATACCCAATTTTGAGGACTCATGAATAATTTTTTTTGATACATCGTATTGTAGTTGAGAGTATTTTAGATCATCAAATTTTGCTAAATAAGACATTTTTGCATATTGAGGGAAAACATCACTATGTGTCGTGCAAAAAATTTGTATACGAAATTTTTCAGAAATTTCATTAAAAAATTTCCCTAATTCTATCTCTAAATTTTTATGGAGAAAAGATTCCGGTTCTTCGATAGCCCAAATTGTTATACCTTTCCAACCAAAATCTAAACTATACGCCGTATCCGCAAAGTACAAAACTCTAAACATTAAATGGCTTTGGAAGCCTGACCCCTGTAATTCTTCGGAAATCATTTTTTCATTTTTTAATTGAACGGCGTATCCCAAGGAAATAACTAGATCTTGAAATGTTTTAGGTGTTAAAAGGATAAGGTCTTTAACTTCCGGTGATAAGCTTTTAACGGGTAGTGCGATTGGGTCAATTAATGACTTTGAAGCATCTTCGAGAATTTTTAAAACCTCGGTAATGGAATTTTGTCCTCCAGAAATTTGCGACTTTTTAATACGTGAATTAAACCTTCTAAGTAGTTCCTTTCGTATACGCTTTTCTGATTCTATAATGATTTTTGCAGGGTCTCGATGAGCAACTAAATATCGAAATCTTATAAATTTTAGAAGGTTTTGGGCCTTATCAAGCTGGTCTTTTCCTTTAGCAACAATTAGGCCCTCAGAAAAACCTTGGTAACCCCATACTTTTGTAATTACATAATCATCAACAATGTTTCCAACAGCCTTTTTAAACTGGGGTAATTTTTTTAATTCTCTTGTATCAAAAGTAATACTAATTTCAACTTCTTTCTTTTTACGTTTCTTGGGAGGGAAATTACCATCTCTTTCCAAAAGAAATTTGAAACCCGGCTCAATTTCTCCGTTAAAAAATAAATTTAAAGCACGTAGAATATTTGATTTGCCAGAATTGTTGAGACCCAAAAAAACATTAAAATTTTCACAATTTTCAATGTGCATATTTTCACATGACCTAAAAGAATGAATCTCTATTTTTTTTATAAACTTCATATATTTACTTCTATTACCTTTGTCGTGTCATTTCCGAAAATATCCACGACCTTTACGGCTATTTTATGCTTGCCTTTTGTAGCCACCTTGGGAGGAGTGACGAGGTCAAGATTTCTGTTCTTTTTCGTGCGGAAACTCTGCCATTCGTTGTCGAAAATATAGTCGCCAGTCCAAACTTCTTTTTCTTCACCATCCTCAATTATTTTGATGATTTCTTTTCTGCTTGCAAAATCAAAATCCACCGCCCAATAATCAATCCAGTCGCTCCATTTTTTAGTCAAAACTTCTTTTGAAATTTCTTCAGTTTTCTTGTCTTTAGTGATTTTCACCACTTGTCCATCTTCCACTACAACCTTAGAACCACCGGGCCGAAGCGCCTCGGCTATTTCACCGGAATCATCTTGATTGTAGAAAACGGAAAAGTCGGTAAGTTCGATAGAAATTTCTTTTTCGCTTCCCCTCCCTTTGATAATCGGCTTCGCTTCAATAAACGCCACATCATAAAACTTCACTTGACCCTTTTCTACCGCTTTTCTGTCAAAAACTTCTCTCGGAATTATTCTGAAAGCAATATCAATGCCCTGATCTTTATACTGGGAAAAATCAAGCCCCATTTCATAATCGAAACCAAGCACATCAATTTTAGTTATTCCTTTTTCTATACACTCGTTTACAATGTCCTGCACCAGTTTTGAGGAAACCGGAGTATCGATGGGTCCCACCGCCACAAGTCGATCTCTTTTCTTGCCGATAACATTTACAAAAGATTCCACCGGCTCCGCTTTGTACGCAGAGAGAATGAGTTTTACAAATTCTTTTTCTTTTCTATCGGCTTGTTTTGATTTCTCTTCCGCTCGCAAGTCGTTATTTGTCGCGAGGAAATTTTCTCTTTCGTATCTACCAACATTTAAGATTTCAAAAGCCCTGAAATTTTTGCTTTCCTTTTTCAATTCTCGCTGTACGCCAATCATTCTCTTTCGTGATGTATGTATGCCAAATTTCCCCAAGTCAGAGCCAATCCATTTTCTGCCGAGTTTTTCAGCAACCGCAAGCGTTGTCCCCGAACCGCAGAAGAAATCAGCAACAAGATCGCCTTCATTTGAAGAGGATTGAATTATACGCCCAAGCATTGACTCCGGTTTTTGTGTAGGGTAATCCAGCGATTCCCCGTGCCAGGAGTTTAATGGTCCAACTTCATCATCAACCCAAAGTCCATCAACCGGACGACCTTGTTCATTCCATTCTTCAAGATATTTCTTAAGTCTCGGAAAATTGTTTTTTGTAAAAACTATTCTACCTTCCTGAAAAGCTTTTGTTATTCGGTCTTGCCCCCAAATCCAATGCATCCCATTGGGTGGTTCAATTAGTCTGTCCCCAAAAAATCTAGCGGGACCCTGTCCTTGCTGAGTCAAACTCAAAGATTGGTACTTTTTGCCATTCTCATCTGTTTTATTAAAATATTTATCTACATAATCATCAGCTGGTTTTTGGTAAAGTTGCTTTAATTTAGTAGTCTCACTTTTTGCGTAAAACAAAATAAGCTCATGCGTTTTACCATAACCAACACTCTGTGCTTTTGTTGAGTATGTTCTTTTCCAAACAATTTCATTTCTAAAGTTATCCTTACCAAAAATCTCATCTAAAACTAACCTCATATAGCTATTCACTCTCCAGTCACAATGCACATAAATACTTCCGTCTGCGGCAAGCAAATCGTGCATGAGTTTCAATCGCTCATAAATCATCGCAATAAAACTATCCGCACCTTTGCCCCAAGTGTCGCGATAGGCAATTTCTTCTATCACTGACGGTTTTTTTGTAAAACTTTCTTCATCCTCACCATCACCAATTTTTATATCCATAGAAAAGTCCGCCCCAACATCAAACGGCGGGTCAATATAAATCAATTTCAAACCGCCCTGCGCTTCTATTTCTTTGCGAAGCGGTCCATTTTTAAGAGATGAGAGAATCAATTTATTGTCTCCCCAAATCAATTTATTCGTCCATCCGGTTATTTGTCGTCCCGAGGTGTCAAAAAGAGAATTTTGATTGCCAAATTTTGCGTCGCTCCTCGGCTCGTCTATTTGCTCAATAACTTGAAAAGGTAAGACAACATTCGTTACCTCATTTGTCTTACCATTCCAAAGTAACTCAACTTCTCTATCATCATCAAAAAGCAAAAAACGATACTTTTCCGGAAGCGGTTTTCCCGCTTCCAAATATTTCACGATATCTCTTTTTTCGTTGTCTGATAGTTCCATGAAAATATTTATTTGGTTAAGGAACAATCTTCTACATAGTATCGCCCCCAAGATTCAATAAAACGGAATGTTCCCAAAAAATTTATAGTATCGCCCAATTGCGACAGCTCAATTCTTTTTTGCCAATCTGGATTAAAATTACATTTTACTGTTCTACCGTTAACTTTTATCCCAATTTTGGGGCCCTCGTTCTCATTAGACCTCCATTTATTTGAATATTTGCCATCCCCCATTACCAAAGTGTCTTTATAAATATCCAACAAATCTTGTACTTCTTCATCCGTCTTGCCGTTTTCTATCCTCTCAATGATATCTGCTATATCAATTGGATCTGTGGGGATTATTACCACGGCACTTTGTTCTCCGCTTTTATTTTTGACAAAGTCGCCAAAGGGGGTGCCGATTTTGGGCACAAAATCAAAAAAACCAAACCACCAACCAGTCATCCCAATCGTTATTAAAAAAATAATCCCAAAAATGGTTTTCATATTTCTTGAGAAAGTTCTTTTAATGCTTCTTCAACGCCCACTGGATCAACAAACGAATAATAGGCGCGGCGGCCGGCGCGGGAAGTGCCCTCTTTTTTCAAGATACCGAAACTAACGAGTAGGCGGAGATTTGAAAATCTTGGCCCACCTTTTTCTTGCAAGCGCTGGTATATCCAAGCTCCTGCAAAATCGGCTTTATATTCTTTCGTAAAAGCGAGACACTCCCGAACGATGGGAAGCCAATCTGGTCGCTCCACGGCGAGACGCTTTATTGCCTTGTATCCCGATATTTCTTCTAATGACATGCTATAATCATAATGCATCAATATGGTGCAAGTCAAATATGCTTATTAAATATTGCTGATTTGGGATTATAAACCAAAATACCGCCCGAAAGCGGTATTTTGGTTTCTGGGAGGCCGGATGTCCCCCTTGGATAAATCGTGAATGACTTACTCATCTTCCCCTTACTTTCCCGCATTTTTGGCCTGATTTCAACCTAAAACCCCGCCCTACAACATTCCAACATTCTTGAGAATGTTAGAATGTTGTTTTGAGCGGGTTGTTCTAACAACTGCGGTAAAAGGGGTGAGGGGGACTAAAGGGGGAAAATGGGAAGTAAAATGGGGGTAAGGGGATAAAAGGGATTAAGGGGAGAAAATGGGAGTAAGGGGGTTAAGGGATTTTATTAAATCGGACAGATGCCTGTCCGATTTAAGGTTTCTTTATTTCATAATCACTCTTCCCGGTCTTTCTCCCGTTAATTCTCCGCCGGATAAAACGGCCTGTCCGTTGATGAAAAGATGCTCCACTCCCCTCGAAAAACGATGTGGATTTTTGTAGTCGGCTTCATCCGTGATCGTCTCGGGGTCAAAAAGTACTATGTCCGCGAAAAAGTCCTCTTTAATCTGCCCTCTTTTTTCAATACCCAAAATTTTCGCGGGCAAGCTGGTCATCTTTCGTATGGCCTCTTCCCAGCTCAAAACCCCCTTTTCCTTCACAAGCCATCTCAAAGCCCGCGGGAAGGCGCCGAACGACCTTGGATGCGAAAGGTTGTTTTGCGGGGATTTGAGGCCCGCCCCAAGACCAAAACCGTCGGAAGATATAGCCGTATAGTCCTTGGAAGCCAGTTCAAGCATATTTTCCTCCGAAATGACTTCGTTAAAAATACTGACCTGCAGATTATTGGCTATAAGCAGATTAATAATCATTTCTTCCGGACTTAAACCGGCATCCTTAGCCGCGGCTTCCAGGCTTTTTCCGACAACATTAGTGTCTTTTAAAGTTGAAGCCGCGATTATTTTATCGTAGTGAAGAGTCATGAGCTTTAAAGCGTTTATAATTTTTTCTCTGATATCGGCATCGGACAAACGACCAAGTATTTCATTTTGCTTCCCGATTATGGCCCACTCCGGTAAAAGAAGATAAAGATCGGAGCCGGTCGCGGTGTAAGGAAAAAAATCCGCGGTAATCTCCATTCCTCCGGTTATCGCGCGCTCAATTATTTCTAAAGCTTTTTTTTGCTGCGGCCAGGATTTCTTGCCTAAAACCTTAAAGTGAGAAATGTGGCTCCTTGCGCCGGAAGCGCGGCTCAAAGAAACAATTCTTGAAACCGCCGCCACAATGCCGCCTCCCTCATCTTCAAGATGGTGCGTTGCCAGCTTCCCCGCTTTTTTTATCAAAAATAAAAGACTTTCCACTTCATTGTCATCGGCGGCCAGAGCGTAACTGCGGCCCAAACTGGTTGAAATCCCTAAAGCTCCTTCCCGCAGAGCTCTGCTTAACAAATAGGCCATTTTTTCAAGTTCGTTCGGACTTGCTTCCCGCGACACGTCCATACCCGAAGCGCGCCTCAAAGTGCCGTGGCCGACAAGCGTCCCGAAATTAAGCGCAAGTTTGTGATTTTTAAGCTCGTCCAAAAATTCCTGAACGGTCTGCCAATTTATGTTTATCGTGGAGGCATCGGATCGCTTTTGCAGATTTTCTATATCTTCCGCGTTAACTATGGGTGCCAAAGAAGAGCCGCAGCTTCCGCCTAAAATAGTACTGACGCCCTGCTTGACCAAACTTTCCTGCGAGGGTTCGTCAAATAATGTCCAGTGGGTATCGGAATGGCCGGTAATATCTATAAAACCCGGGGCGGCATAAAGATTGGAGGCGTCAATTTCTTCGCGGGCGGACTCACGGCTTAAATCCCCGATAAAATTTATTTTATCGCCATCTATCGCGATATCAGTTTTTATAGGCGCGGAACCCGCGCCGTCAAAAACAGAAGCATTTCTGATGATCACCGAATAAATAGGCATAGATTAAAACCTTAAAATAATTATACGCGCTTAATTAAATAAAAACGAGGAATGTCGCGCTAAAAACAGCGATTCCGACAAGCCAGAGCCAGAATACGGCCAGCGAAAAACGGCCGAAATTCATTGATAATTTAATTTTTTCCTGCGCTAATATGACTAAGCCGAAAATAAGAAATATTTTCCACAAAGCCATATCTGCTGTCAGCGCCATAACAATTCCGATTATAAAAGCTTCAAAATACCAAGAAAATATTGCCGCGGCCAAAATCACTCCGGCAAAAACAAAAGCCCAGGGGGCAAAAAAAATTGACGCGAATAAAAAAATGCCCGTAAGTATCCTGATCATTTCAGAATACGCACCGAGTAAATATTGTGGATGTTAAAGGGCTGTTTTATTTTAAGAGTCTTTACCGGAGAGCTGGCCGAAGATTCCACGCGCTCAACCAGCCCCACCAGATACGGCGGGTCGGTTAAAGAAAAAGCTCTGTCGCCCGCATACACCGGAAAATCTCTGGGCAAAGTAATTTCAAGTTCATTATTGCCTTGTCCGACGGCTGATGCCGAAATTCCGGCTTGTTCCAAAAATACGTTTTGTTCTCTGCCGTAATCGGAGTATGAAATTACACGGCTTGAACCGCTGAATACCTCCCCCACCGCGCCGACAATAACGCTGTCCCCGAGTAAAACGATTTTACCTTCCGTAACCCCGTCAGATAAGCCTTTGGAAACTATCAATTGGCCATATTCAATCGCCGGCGGCCGTAAAATTACCGTAGCTTCCATAAAATCCGCGGAATTTTCGAACAGGCCCGAGAATTTCAAAACCATTTCTCTGGATTCCAGAGCCGTTAGACGTTCGGCTAATTCCTGATTTTGGCGCAAAATCTCGCTTTTATATTTGAATAGTCCCCAAAAATTGTAATAACTTATCGGCGCAGAACCGAGCGCTTTTATAGATTCTATTTTTTTAAAAAGAAACGAGGCCGCGCCCGGCTCAATGAATTTTCCGAAAAAAAATAAAAGGAGTACGGCTCCGCAAATGGAAGCGTATAAAACTAATTTCTTTTTAACGGGATTCATTGAGGAGAAACGTCTTCTTCTTTTTCCAAAAGCACGCCGCGAAAATCATCCAGCCCCTCAAGGATTATGCCGCAGCCGCGCACAACCGCGGTCATCGGGTCTTCGGCGATTTTGGTCGGAATCTTGGTTTCATTTTCAATTAATTTATCCAGCCCTTTCAAATGGGCTCCGCCGCCAACCATAATTATTCCGCGATGCATTATGTCCGATACCAATTCAGGAGGCGTGGCTTCTATCACTTCTTTAACGCTTTCAACTATGGACCTCACCGATTTGGCAATAGCTTCCCGAACATCGGAATCGGTCATGATAACTTCGCGCGGAAGACCCGAAACCAGATCGCGGCCGCGAACCGCGCTTTCCATGGGCGATTCCGGTTTCAAAGCCGTGCCGACGGCGATTTTCAAATCCTCAGCAGTTCTTTCGCCCAAAAAGAGCTTAAATTCATCTCGGGCGTAATTGATTATATCTTTATTCAATTTATCTCCGGCTACCCGCAAATTCATTGACGAAACCAGTCCGCCCAAAGACACCACGGCTATATCGGTAGTGCCTCCGCCTATGTCTATTATCATATTCCCCACGGGCTCTTGCACCGGCAAACGTATTCCTATGGCCGCGGCCATCGGTTCCTCAACCAAATAAACTTCGCGGGCTCCTGAATTGCGCGCCGCATCCCTCACGGCTCTGCGTTCAACCTCGGTTATACCGGAAGGCACGCCAATAACCACGCGCGGCCGCGCCAAAAAAGAAGACTTGGGCTGATGAACTTTTTTAATAAAATAAGAAAGCATTTCCTGGGTGACCTCAAAATCAGATATGACGCCTTCAACCAGCGGACGCACTATTGAAACATGGCTCGGCGTCCGGCCGACCATCCGCCTGGCTTCAGCGCCTATGGCCACCACTTGTCCGGTTTTTTGATTCAAAGCGATTACCGACGGCTCGTTTATGACAACGCCCCGGCCCTCCGCGTAAACCAAAACATTGGCCGTCCCAAGGTCAATCCCCACGTCTTTTGAAAAAAAACTGAAAAATTTATTTAACATAATTTAAAAGCTGTTTTAAGGTGACCTGCCGGCTTTGATTTTCACCTCTCATTTTAAGCTCAATTTTATTTTGAGCGCGTGTTCGCGCGCTCGCGATAACCCGCCAGGTAATTCCCAGCAAGTCGGCATCGGCTAATTTTTCGCCGGCAGTAGCTCCATTACGATCATCATACAGCGTTTCCGCTCCGGCATCGCTCAATGCTTTATAAACGCCGGCAGCTTGTTTTTCTCCGCCTTCAAACTCAAGTAAATGAGCCTTAAACGGACTTGTCTCCGAAGTCCAAATCAGACCTTTTTCATCGCGGTTTATTTCAGCAAGCGCCCCCATTATCCTTGAAGGCCCGATGCCGTAAGAACCCATAACCACGAATTTTTTGTTGCCGCTTTTGTCTTTATATGAAAGGTCGGCCGCTTCGGAAAAACGGGTGCCCAGTCTGAAAATGTTTCCCGCCTCAATACCGTTTTCTTTTTTAATTCTGTCTTTGCCGCAGTTCGGACATTTATCTCCTTCTTTGATCTTAGTGATTTCTTTATTCTGCGCGAAATCACAATCGAGGCAGTAAAAAATTTCGTCTTCACCGGCCGGTGTCAGAACCTGAAATTCGTGAGTATATTCTTTGGTGAATCCGCCACCCGAAGCCTCAACAATTTTAGCTTCAAGACCTAAACGCTTGAATATTTTCTTGTAAGCGCCGGCCGCGCGCCAATAATAAGACTCTAAATCTTTTTCATCGGAATGAAAACTATAAAGATCTTTCATCACAAACTCTTTGGTCCTGATAAGTCCGGCTCTGGCCCTTGGCTCATCTCTAAACTTTGTCTGAATCTGATAAAGCGCCAGCGGCAGGTCTCTATAGCTGGATATGAATTTTTTAAGAAGCGGAGTTAAAACTTCTTCGTGGGTAAAAGCAAGGCCGTAATCCTGCCCAGACGAATCCTTAACTTTATAAAGCACTTCGGCATCCCAGCGCCGGGTGGATTTCCAGTATTTTTCGGCAATGAGTGCCGGCATCAAAAGTTCGGAAGCGCCGAGGGCATTCATTTCTTCGCGTATAACTTTGTTGATTTTTTCAAGAACGCGCAGTCCCATGGGCAAAAAAGTATAAACCCCGGAAGAATTTTTGTCTATAAATCCGCCCCTAAGCAAAAAAGCATTCCCCGCGCTTTCGGCGTCTTTCGGCTTTTCCTTTAAAGTTCTGACAAAAAATTGACTTTGTTTCATCCTTGTTTTTATAATCTAAGTTTAATATCCAAATAAGTAACAACGAGCATCAGCATTATCAAGATAGCAAAACCGGCGGCATGCGCCAAGCCGCTTATTTTCCGGCCCACCGGCCTGCCTCGCGCGGCTTCAACAGCCAAAAAAAGCAGGTGTCCGCCGTCAAGCCCCGGAATGGGTATGAGGTTTATAATCGCCAGATTTATGGAAAGAACCGCGACCAAAGACATTATGACCGCAAGTCCCATATCAATACTGCCCGAAACAATGGAAAAAATTCCGACAGGACCGCTGATAAAACCGGCTACGGATTGACCGGAAAAAAGCATCTGAAATATGTGAAAAAACCCTCCAAGCGTCCGCCACGCCGTCAAAAAAGTGAGCTCCAGACCGACCCATGGAATTTTATACCAAGGAACATCTATTTTTCCTATCTCGGCCGTGGCAACGCCCAAAGGAGCGATTTTATTTTCACTTAAAACCGCGGATAAAATATTTTTTTGGCCGTTTCTATCTATTTCAATCTTTATCGGCCGGCCCGCGTGATTTACAGTGAATTCATGAACATCCGAAACGCCGGTCGTTACGACCCGCGCCGCATCGGCTTCAAGCGACAGAATTTTATCGCCGATAATTAATCCCGCGGTCTCGGCGGCCGATTCCGGCAAAATTTCAACTACGGTTACGGCTTTATCGCGAACTCTCCCGCTCCAGAGCGGATCCCCGGCGTCAACCGGCATCCCGATTGATACTGCCGAAGAAAAAATAATGAAAGCCAAAATAATATTGAAAAAAACTCCGGCCGAAAGTATGGAAGCGCGTGTTCTGACGCCGTGAGAAGCAAAATTTCGCGGGTCGGAAGAGTCAACGTCGTTCTCGCCTGAAATCTTAACAAAGCCCCCCAACGGCAAAAGATTAAAAGAGTAAAAAGTTTCGCCTTTTTGAAAACCGAAAAGCCGCGGCGGAAAACCGAAACCGAATTCTTCCACCCTTACTCCTTTTCTTCTTGCGGCAATAAAATGCCCGAATTCGTGCGCCAAAACCAAAACAGCAAGCACGACTATAAAAATCACGATATCAGACATCATCAGTTAATTTTACCCCGTTAGAAAGATCGCTACAAATGTTATTCGGATTTTTCTTCAACTTTTTCTTCCGTTTTTTCCGCCGCAACTTCGGCCGGAGCTTCAATCTTTTTGGATTTGGCCGAAACGTCTATTTTTACGCCCTGAATGATATTTTTGGAAATCAAAAGATTATGAACCGTATCAGATGGTTTAGCGCCCACCGAAAGCCAGTATTTAATCCGGTCTTCTTTGAGATTTATTGCTTTCTGGCGAGAATCGTACGAACCCAAAAATTCAATGGCTTTGCCGGCCTTAGCCGCGCTCCTTTTATCCATAATTACGACCCTGAAATGAGGGTCGTTTTTGCGTCCTACGCGCTGTAATCGTATTACCAACATAAAAAGAGTTTATAAAATAAAACCGCAAAAGTCAAACGGCCGTATTTTAACGGCCGTTGAAAACGGTTTATTCACTCTGTTTCTTTTTGAAATCTTTAACTGCAGCTCGAATGGCGTCTTCGGCCAGAACCGAGCAGTGGATTTTTACCGGCGGCAAACTCAGTTCATTGACTATTTGAGTATTTTTGATTTCCAGAGCTTCATCGGGAGTTTTTCCTTTTAACCACTCGGTGGCTAAACTGGAGCTGGCAATGGCGCTGCCGCAGCCGAAGGTCTTAAACTTGGCGTCAACTATGACATCCCGAATATTGATTTTATTGCCGTTACAGCGCGGACAGGTCGCCTCTTGCGATTCGGCCAGCCAAGAATTCTGGCAATCCTGACATAAATGTTCACGGACCACTTTAATCTGCAATTTCATCACGTCTCCGCACTCGGGCGCTCCGGCAATCCCCGTTCCGACTTTTGGATCATTCTTATCCAAACTTCCGATATTGCGGGGGTTATTGAAATGATCAACGACTTTATCGCTGTAGACCATGTCCCCTCCCTTTTTTCAGAAGAACTCCTAAAAATACTATATCAAAAAATGGTCTACTTCGCTATTTCTTCAGCTTCGGAGAGACGAAGAGACAAAATGCGCGAAACGCCGTCAGAACCAATGGTGACTCCGTAAAGAACGCCGGCCTGACGCATTGTTTCGCGGTTATGAGTGATGGTGATAACTTGAGTGGTCGCGGAAAGATTTTTGAGCATCGCGCTATATCTTCTGGAATTGGATTCGTCCAGAGCGGCGTCGGTTTCGTCTAAAACCAAGAACGGCGGCGGATTCACCTTTGACATCGCGAACAAAAGTGCTATGGAAGTCAAAGCTCGTTCACCTCCCGAAAGCATATCCAATCCTTTCACTTTTTTCCTCGGCAAACTGACATCAATTTCAACCCCGCCTTCTTTTATCAAAGCCTCGGCAGGCAAACCTTCTTCTTCCGTATTAATTAAATCTTCTTCTCCTTCTTTCTTAGTTCTTTTTTCCGGATGAATGACAACCAACCTGGCTTTTCCTCCGCCGAACATCGTTTCAAAAAAATTCTGGAATTCTTTATTTATTTTTTCTATCCCCTGATTGAAATCGTGCTCTATTTTATCGCCCAGTTCCCTTGAAATTTGGCGCAAACTCTTGGCCGCCTTGCCCAAATCTTCCAGCTCTTTGGCAAAAAATTCGTCGCGCCCTTTTATTTCTTCGTATTCGCCGATTATAGCCTGGTCCACGCCTCCGGCCTCTTCCAGACGGAATTTAATCCGGTCGAGTTCTTTCCTCATTTTTTCGCGCTCATTTTCATTAAAAATTTCGGCATCAGCCAATTCTATTTTGCTTTCGCCGAAAAATCTCCTGGCTTCTTCCAGTTCGCGGATAAACTCCTCTTCTTTCATCTTTATTTTTTCCTGTTCCAAATCTAAAACGCCAAGAGCGTTTCGCAGATTGTTCGTTTCTGATTCAAGGACAAAAATATCTTTTTCAGCCATCCGACGATCACGATTATATTCATAAAAAACCGAGTTCAGCGCGTCCCGTTTTTTGATCGCCGCCTTTTCTTCATCCGACAAGCGTAAAAGAACCGCTTCAATCTCTTTTTTCTTCTTAAACAAATTTTCGTGTCCGGACTTGGCTTCTGTGCCCGAAACAAAACCGCCCAAAAAAGAGGTTATTTTTGAAATAACTTCCTGAATTATGGCGTATATTTCTTCAATTACGTCAGTATCCATGGCCGAAGACAATGAATCGTCAAGGCTCGTAAGTAAGTCCTCCACGTCTTCCCTGGGAATCTTTTCACCTTCTATTGACGATTCGGAAGAAGAAACCTCAATCATTCCTTCGAGACGCCCCAAATCGCGTTCAATTTTAGCCTTGCTTTCGCGGATTCGGCTCAATTCAGCGTCAAATTCCTTCAATCCTTTCGGCTCTTCTTCAAATTTTTCAAGGCCGGCTAGTTTATTTTTGAGTTCTTCTATCTTTTTTTCAGCGACGCGAAGTTCGGAAACCGGCTTTTCTTTTTTTGAAGACAGGCCTGACTTAGCGCTCTCAAGCGTTGCTTTCAGCCGGGCCAGATATTCTTTTAACACTTTCTCAAGGCCGGCTTTGATGTCTTCCGCCTGTTTATATCTTTCAACCAAGCGCTCAAGATGTTTCAGATGCGGTTTAATCTCTTTTTGCAGAGCCTGAGCTTGCCGCATATTTTCTTCGGTTTTGGATAATTTTCTTTCCGCTTCTATCCTTTTAAACTGGTATACCTTGAGGCCGAGCGCGTCTTCAAACGCCGACTGCTTTTCTTTGGATGACGCGTAAAGAATCCGGTCGGCTTCGCCCTGGCCGATTATATGATGCTGTGAAACTCCCAACCCGACACTGCCCAAAAGCTCAATAATATCCTTAAGCCGCACTTCAGAACCGTTCAGAAGATACTCGCTTTGGCCGTCGCGATACACTCTTCGGCCGATCACCACCTCATCAAACTCAATCGGAAACTGGTGCAGAGAATTATCAAAATAAAGAGCGACTGACGCTTTTGAAAGCCGGGGCGCAGATTGCGACCCGCTGAAAATAAGGTCTTCGCCTTTTTTGCCTCTTAAGCTTTTCAGCGACTGCTCGCCCAAAACCCAGCGAATAGATTCCACAACATTAGATTTGCCGGCGCCATTAGGACCCACAATCGCCGTTATCGGCTGGGGAAAATCAAAATGAGTCGCCTTGGCAAAAGACTTAAACCCGGAAAGCTCCAGTTTTTTGAGCCGAAAAGCCATAGAGCTCACTGCCAGCCCTTAACTTTCAGCGCATCCTCGGCGGCATTCTGTTCGGCAGTTTGCTTTGAGGGACCTTCGCCTGAAGCCGCAAGTTCATCTCCGATAAAGACCCCTATAACAAAATGTTTATCGTGGTCAGGCCCCCATTCTTCAAGAACTTTATAATTGGGAGTAATACCGATAATATCCTGCGCTTTCTCCTGAAAAAGACTTTTGGCGTCGCGGTATAAATGCTTTTCCAAAACCAGATCGGTTTTAACCGCGATATATTTATCAATAAAATTTTTGGCGGCGCTCTGCCCGCCGTCAAGATACAAAGCGCCTATCAACGCCTCCACCGCGTTAGCCAAAATATAACCTCTGGCCCGCCCGACATCCTTGGCTTCTCCGCGCGACAAAAGCAAAAAATTATTCATTTCCATGTCCGAAGCGACGCTTGAAAGCATGCCGGCATTAACAAGAGCCGCCCGAAGACTGGTTAATTCGCCTTCCGGCTTTTCGGGAAATCGGTAAAAAAGATATTCGGTGATTATCAATTCCAAAACAGCGTCTCCTAAAAATTCCAGACGCTCGTTATGGGCGCCAGGCCAGGACGGATTCTCATTCAAATAAGAACGGTGGGTAAAAGCTTCGGTAAGCAAATCCTTACTTTGAAAAGAATAGCCTATTTCCTGCTCAAAGTTTGAAAATTCTCTCATTTTAATTTCAAAAGCGCTTTTTGAATAAGCGGACGGATATCGTCATATATTTTTAAATCTTCCATTTCTTCAATGCTGAACCATCGGGCGTCATCCAATCCGCCAGATGGCCCAAGCCGCAAATCTTTATCTTTTGCTTCAACTAAAAAATAGGATACGCGCCGCCTGACCGGACCTTTTTTGGGGTCTGAAGCGATGTATTCATTAACTCCTATTTCTTCAAGCAGTTCCAGATTTTTAAGTCCCAGCTCTTCGGCAAGTTCGCGGCTAGTTCCTTGACGGGCATCCTCATCCTCCTCAAGATGTCCCTTGGAAAGCGTCCAGTATCCGAAAACATCATGCACCAAAGCGAAACTTAATTTTCCATTTTCGCGCCGATACACAACACCCCCGCCCAATTCTTCTCGGGGAAGTTTTGACGGGTCGGCTATTTTTTTCTTTTTTTGACTGTCGTCGTCTTTGCCCGGCTCGCCCATTTCGCGGTAAACCGTGCCCAGAACCCCGTTGACGAACCTGCCGGATGAATCGCCGCCGAAAGTCTTGGCCAGTTCTATCGCTTCGTTGATGGCAACTTTCGGAGGCACCTCTTTTCGGTCGCCGAAAATAAGCTCGTAAAGTCCGATGCGCAGAACATTGCGATCAATCATCGCGATTTGCGCCAAAGGCCATTCGGGCGCCGCTTTTTCAATGATTTTATCCAGCTCCTTTCGCTTTTTAACAATGCCCTTAATCAATTTTTTGGAAAAACCGCCGTCTTCAAGTCCGGGAGCGAATTCGCTTAAATTGCGCTCAAGCCCGGCATCCGCGCTCTTTGAAACAAAACCGTTAAAATCCCATTCAAAGAGGGTCTGCAAAACTATGCTGCGGGAAAGGTGACGATTGGCCATTTAAAAAATTTTCAATTTGCGATTATCAACTGCTAATTCGTTATTTTATTTCCGCGATAACTCGGCTGCGTCAAGCGTCTTGGACTCGGCTCGCTCGGTTTCTTGTTTCGCGAGCTCTTTTTCTTTCCTTTTCTTTTCTTTTTTGCTTAATTTTTTTAAAACATCAATAACCTCGCGGCCTTTATAGGTTCCGCAATTCGAACAAACCCTCTGCGGCAGTTTTAATTCTCCGCATTTCGGGCATAAAACAGTCGCGCTAGCGGACAGGGCGTGATGCGAACGCCTGCGGCCCGTATGGCCCTTTGTATGACGCATTCTGACAACCATTGAGTTTATTATATATAATTGATAAAACGCTGTCAAAAGAATCAGGGCGCGATATTCAGATCGCGCCCTTAAACAAATTTCTATTCCTTTTTTGCGGCAGGAGCCGGAAATGCCTGCCGAAGTTCTTTGCAGAGCACTCCCTTATTCTGGCTTTTACAGCCGGGAACCCCGACAACTTCCACAAAAGCTCCGATTGGAAAACTTTTTTCACTGCGTATAACAAGAAGTTTTGAGGGATCTTTTCGGTCGCGCACAAAAATGACTTTCATCGAATCAGTAATGTCTGTCGCTGTGCCCACAACTTTATATATGGCATCTTGATAAAGTAAATGAATGTCGCCTATATGGCCAAAACCAATGAAACGAGCAACGGCTAAAGCCATCGCGAAAAATATTGTACCGACAAAAAATGAAATAAGACGCGATGAAGAGTCTTTAGAAAATACGGGTAATAGATAAAAAATGACGCTAAGAACAGCAAACAAAGCTGCTAAGGCGACGTAGGACATTTCCATCCTCCTTCGTTATTTCACTTTATCAAACGCCCGAAGCCTTTGCTCCGGACAAACCAAAACTCCATTCCATTCGGAGTATAACAGATATGACTTTTTTGTCAAATGATACGTAGTCAGGACACTTTTATAAAAAATTGCTTAAAAACGAAATTCTGTGAATTTCACAAGGGCCGTGTTTTTTAAGCATTTTATAATGCAGGCGCGTGCCGTAGCCTTTATGGATATCAAAAGCGTATTGAGGGAATAAACCGGCAAGACGAACCATTTTGCGGTCTCTGGAAACTTTAGCAACCACGGAGGCCGCGGCTATTACCGGAATTTTCTCATCACCTTTGATGATTGTCTTTTGAGTGTAAATCGCGGGCGCCTTCAAACTGCCGTCAAGAAGAATCTGGGTTTGCTCCCCAAACCTCCCATTCTTTACGGCCGCGCCGCCAAACGATTTTCGCAAAAGCCGCGCGATTGCGATTCTAATCGCTTTTGATATGCCAAAACGGTCTATGATTGACGGACCGACCGAAGTCGCGGCATAAAAAATTCCTGGATGATTTTTAATTTTTTTCAGCCATTTTTCTCGAGCTTTCGGGCTTAAGTGTTTAGAATCTTTAATTCCCTTAAAAATCGCCGCGGATTTACGGGAACAGAGTATTGCCGCGAGCGTCACGGGTCCGGCCAGCGGCCCGCGTCCCGCTTCATCCACTCCCATAATCAGCTTGCTTTTATGCGCCATAACTACGATAATACAATAACATTATGACTCTTAAAAATCGCAGAAAATTATTCTGGCTTTCAACGCTGGTTTTTTTAATCATCGCTCCGCCCATAGTTTTTTATACCACCGGCTGGCGGCTTACTTCCGACCTTACAATAAAAAGAATCGGCGGACTTTTTATCGCCGTGCCAGAAGCCGGAGCCGAAGTATATTTAAACGGAAAATTTGTTAAGAACACCAATTTTCTTCAAAGCGGGGTTTTTATACAAGACCTGACTCCGGGGACTTATTCGGTCGCGGTTTCAAAAGACGGATTCTGGCCGTGGACCAAAAAACTTATTGTGACCGAAAGCGCGGTAGCCGAAGCCAAGGCGTTTATGCTTCCTCAAAATATAAACGGCAAAATGCTCTTAAACGGCCCCTTTGAATCGCTCTTGGCGTCAAACGATAATTCTTTGCTTTTATTGGAAGAAAAAAAGGGCGACGCTTATACTCTGACTTTTTATTTGCCGGCCGAAAATGAATTCTTAAGCCCGGCTACTTCGGTTTCCAAAAAATTGCTTACAAGCGAAAGTCCCTTAAAAATTGTTTCCTGGAAAAAAGGTTCGGCTGAAGTTTTTTTTGACAATAAAACGCTTTCTTTGACTTTTGATTTTTCAAAAAGATCGGTCTCTGCCAAAAAAATATCCGCTAAATTAGACGATGCGCTGGCAGAGCCGGATTCTGCCTCTGCTTTGGATTACCGCCAAAAAGCGGAAATGCGCTACGACAATAAAAATGTCTGGGTTAACTGGCTCGCAACTCCCCTGCCTTACTTTTTGTCTTCTTCCGACGAATTGGTCTTTGAAACGAAATCGCAGATCCGCGGAGCGTCTTTTTTCCCAAAAAGAAGCGACCTGGCTGTAATCGCGTTTGCGAACGGAATTTTTGCCTCTGAAATTGACGGCCGCGGCTCACGCAACATCCAGCCGATTTACAAAGGCAAAAATCCGCAATTCACCGTTTTGAATAATAAAATATACATCCTTGACCAGGGAGTTCTGGCTCTGATGGAGTTATAATACTTTTTCGTCTTACTCGCGCCCCCACGGGGAATCGAACCCCGGTTTCCAGGATGAGAACCTGACGTCCTAGGCCACTAGACGATAGGGGCTTTTTAACCCTGAAACTTTTAAACCTTTAAACTTTCAAGTTTTATTTAACCACTCCGGCTCTTGTCTGACAAGCAGCTCGGATTTCTTTTCGGGATGAGCCATAATTTCTTCAACCACCCGCTCCATCCTCATAGCTTGAGAACCTTTAACCAAAATAAGGTCTTCGGGTTCAATGATACTCTCCAATTCTTTGCCGGCTTCGTACGAATCGGAAACGCTTATCACATTTTTCTCGCCAAATCCGTGGTCTAAAAGTTCCCGAGCTATAAATTTAGCCCGAGGCCCGACTGTAATGAGGAAATCAGCAACACCTTTAAGCTGGTCCCCAACTTTTTGATGCGATTGAATCGTAAATTTTCCTATTTCCAGCATATCACCAATGACGGCTATTTTTCTTTTAGCGGGCAAATCCCGCAAGGTGTCTATGGCCGCGTGCATAGCTTGGGGGGCGGCGTTATAAGTGTCATCCAAAATCCAAGTCCCCTTTTCGCCCTCAATAAGTTTAAGGCGTCCCGGCGGACTTTGATATTTGCCCAGCGCTTCGGCAATTTCCACCAAATTCATTCCGTTTATAATTCCGCAAGCCGCGCCGCCAAGAGCGCTATAAACATTGTGTTTTCCAAAAGTGTTAAAGATTCTGACCGGCACGCTTGACCCTTCATAATCCATCTTGAAGGTAATACCTTCGGGAATATTAAGGCCGTCGCGATACATCAAAACGTATTCCGAAGCCCTTAATTTTAAATCCGCGCCCAAACCGTAAGTTAAAATATTCGCGCGGGTTTTTGAAGCCATATCCAAAACAACATAATCATCGCCGTTTAAAACCGCCCATCCGGAACTCATAAGCCCCTCAATTAATTTTGCCTTTTCTTTAGCCAATTCTTCGGGCCCCGAAAAAAATTCAACATGCACCGGAATTTCGCCTATGGCCGTAACCACTCCGATTGATGGTTTTAAAAAACCGGCCAGATTTGCGATATCACCCGGCCTATCAGCGCCAAATTCAATTATTATTTTTTTCGGATAAAGACGGTCGTTCTTAAAAATCAGCCCCAGTCCTTTAAAAATGACTTTCATCCAGCCGGACGCGGAGTACCAGGGGTTTAATTCGCCTATCAAAGTCAGAGGCACGCCTAACTCGCTATTGTAGCTCTTCTCGCTTTTTCTTACGGAAAATTTTTGGGATAAAACAGCGTATATCGCCTCCTTAGCCGAGGTTTTGCCGACACTGCCGGTAATAGCGATAATTTCGGGCTTATATTTTTTAATAATCAGCCGTGCTTCCAGTCCCAAAATACCGATAATAATATATTTAAAAAATGGTTTCATCTAATTTAACTTTAATATTTAGTGTTTGGTATTTTATCTGTCCGGAGGAACATTATAATAGTTTAGCAAAAATTTCATTGTTTCAATAAAAGGCACTGACAAAGTTTCGGAGGCGTAGCGCGCCCCTTGAGGCCGGACCAAAAACATAACTATGGCAAAACGAGCGCTGTAAGCCGGACCGTATCCGAAAAAAGCATGAAGATAATCGTTGGAATATCCTCTGCCGGACTCATTGGGCATCTGAGCCGTTCCGGTTTTGGCCGCAATGGAATAATGCGCGTTTTTTAAAACGCCGCCGACCAAAGCTTCATCCACCACTTTGACCAGCATTCTGGTTATTTCTTCGGCAGTTTCGGGCTTGATAATGCCATCTATAATTTGAGGTTCTGTTTTTTCATCAGGGGCGCCGTCAAATAAAATGCTGTCAACAATAAAAGGCCTGACCAGCTTGCCCCCGTTGGCCAGAACACTTATAGCTCTTAAAAATTCAATGGGCGTAACCGCGATTCCCTGCCCGAAAGCGGCCGTCGCCGATTCTATTTCCCGGCCCGATTCAAAATTGGCCAAACTTCCCGAAACTTCGCCCGGAAGTTCAATGCCGGTTTTTCCCCCAAAGCCGAAGCGGCCGAAATAATCTTTCAAAGCCGCGGACCCGATTTGACGCATAACGAAAACCGCGCCCGTATTCAAAGATTCACTCAACACCCGCTGCATATCAGCTGTTCCGCGTCCTTTGCCGTCATAATTTTCTATGCGCTTACCGTCAATAACCAGAAAACCTTGGTCAAAATAAGTAGTCTTTGAAGAAATTTTTCCCAAATCAATACCCGCGGCCATGGTTAGGGGTTTAAAAACCGAGCCCAGCTCATAAATATGTTCGGTTATCGGATTAATGAAAACGCCGAGAGACTCAACTTCACCGTAATGGTTCGGGTCAAACGCCGGGCGAACGGCCATGGCCAAAATGCGGCCGGTTGCCGGATCCATCACAATCGCGCCCGCGCGCTGGACTTTCCATTTCTTATACGCGTCGTCCAAAACCTTTTCCAAAAAAAACTGCGCCTGCGGTTCTATGGTCAAAACCACGCTACCCGAAGATTTTACTCCCGGAAAAATTTTTTTCCCCCAATCAAGAAAAGTTCCGGCAAGGGTCCGGCGCCCCTGCAAATAATTTTCGCTGCCCTTCAGCAAATCTTCCTGAGAATACTCAATGCCGTACCGGCCGACAATTTCGTCGTCTTTATATCCCGCGAATCCGACAACTGACGAAGCCAGTTCCTTGGCCGGATAAAACCGCCATTCCTCCGGCGAAACGCCAACGCCCGCAAGTTCCAGTTCTAAAACGCTTTGAGCTAATTCGGAAGACGCGCGCCTGGCTACGATTTCAAAGGGGTCATTTTTTTTAGAGGCGCGGTTCAAAAAATCCTCCCGATCTATTTCCGGGAAAAATTTTAACAAGGCTTCATAAACGAGTTCCGCATCTTTTATTTTTCTGGGGTCAACGTAAACCAAATATCCGCTTTTGACGGTGGCTACGGAAAAAAGGCCCCCGTCTTTTTCACGAAAGTAAATATTGCCCCGCCGGACGCTCGCGTCCTTAGAAGATATATGCTGACGTTCGGCCAAAGTTTGGTAGTACGAGCGAGATACGACCTGCAGAAAAAATAATCGGCTGACGATAATCAAGCCGAAAACGCTCAAGATACATGTAACAGCAAGCATCCTGCCGTCAAGTTGCGATTTCATCCCGTTAGAAATTTAATTTATAATCCGGCCCGAGCCACGGCGCTGTAACGTTCTACAAAAGATTGCTTCTTAGGCGCTGCCAAACCAAGCGTCTGGCGGCCCGCGTCCTGAAGACTTTCCAGTTTATTGATATACTGTTCCTCAATTTGCTGATAAGCAATACTTTCGCTTTTAATTAGCCGCAGTTCTTTTTCTATTCCGTATGATAAATCAATTGTCAGATAAACGGAATAAATATAAACCAGCAGAAACGCCGCCAGAAAGAAGGCCGAAATCCAAAAGACCCTGAAGTTTAAGGCATCGGTTCTTGAATATGACGGATATAAAATTGTTTTTTTAAAATTACTCATTTTTTAATTTAGTAGCCGAGCGCAATTTAGCTGAACGCGAACGCGGGTTTTGCTTTATTTCTTCAATCGCCGGGCGCAGAGGTTTTTTGGTTAAAATTTCGGCAACGCCTTCATTTTTTTTGTTTCTGAAAAAATTTTTCACTATCCTGTCTTCCAAAGAATGGAAAGATATGACCGCGATCCGTCCGCCCTCAATCAAAAGATCCCAGGCCTCGGACAAACCTTCTTCAAGGGCCGGCAATTCGTCGTTAACCGCGATTCTCAAGGCCTGAAAAACTTTGGTGGCGGGATTTATCCCGGAGTATTTGGCTTTCCGAAAATCGCCTATCAGTCCGGCCAATTGGGCGGAGCTTAAAATTCTTGAGCGCTTCCTTTCCTGAACAATCATTCGGGCTATTCGCCTTGAATCGCGTTCTTGGCCGTATTTCCAAAAAATTTCAGCCAGCTTCTCTTCGGGCCAAGTATTTATAATCTCGGCCGCCGTCAATTGGCCGGGTTCAGGGCTTGATTCAAAGGTCATAATAAGCGGTTCGTCTTTTTGAAATGAAAATCCCCTGCCCGACGCTTCCAGCTGGTTTGAACTCATCCCCAGGTCAAAAAGTATGCCGTCATAGGACTTGGAAAATTTTGAGACGAGTTTTTTCAGATTTCTGAAATTTCCGGCAACCGTTTTGAGACGGCGTTTGAGCGCGAATTTTTCTTGCAAATTTTTTATGGCTTTCGCGTCTCTGTCTACGGCTACCAGAATGGCATTTGGGGCCATTCTTTTTAAAATTTCTTTCGTGTGACCTCCGCCGTCGGCTGTCGCGTCAATAAAAGCCCCTCCTTTTTCCGGCTGTAAAAATTTTATGGCTTCGTTTAAAAGAACAGGAATGTGGACCATACCCTAGTAGGCCCCGATCTCGCCGAGTTTTTCCGCCAAAACATCCGCCTGCTTTTCTATTTCCCGCTTATAACTATCCCATCTGGTCGCGTCCCAAATTTCCAAACGCTTGTAAACGCCGGCTATTACCACTCTTTCCGAAAGGCCGGCGTATTCTTTCAAATAGTCCGGAACCAAAACGCGCCCGAGTTGGTCTGTTTCAACATAAGCCGCTCCGGCCAAAAACAAACGCACGAAACTTCTGTTGGCGGCTTGCCCCACCGGAAGATTTGAAAGTTTTTCGGCGACTTTTTCCCATTCTTTAAGAGGATAAACAAAAAGGCATTTATCCAATCCGCGCGTAATTACGGCGTTTTTACCAAGTTCACGCCTTAATTTGGCAGGTAATGCCACCCGTTTTTTGGAGTCCAATATGTGCTGAAATTCGCCTATTAACATGCCAATTTTTCCCAAAATTTCGAGCCGTTAGGCGAAGAAATTTTGGTTGTAAAATTGCGCACCCTCACACCCAAAAACAACTTGGGGGGCGTCGCTTTTAATTCTCTCCTTGAATATGATTCATAAAAATTGAACATAATACGTGATTTTTGGGTGTGAGGGTGGATAAACGCTCGATATTGCGTCTACTCACTCCGTTCGTAGGCAATATCGGTATTTATCCACACTATCCACAGATTTATCCACAATTCACCACTTATATATAATTTTATACCACTTTACTCTAAAAAACAATCAAATCCTCTATTGTGGATAACTATCCGAGGCAAAATTGTTCCGACCCTCGGTCTCGGACACCCTCGGTTTCCGACGCTCGCCCCGCCCACAGCGAGACTCAAGAACACCCAGGAGGACTACCCGCTGGAGGCGGACTACATCTTCTGAGATAAACAAAATAACAGAGGAGAGAACCGAGAGACCCGAACGGGCTCCGACAAATATCGTCGGAGCCCGTCTTTAATTTTAATTTCCTAAATATTTTACTTATTCCGGACGCAGTGTGGGAAAAAGGATGACTTCGCGGATATTGGCGGTATTAGTCAAAAACATAACTAAACGGTCAATGCCCATGCCCAAACCTGCCGCCGGAGGCATGCCGTATTCCATTGCTTCAAGATATTCTTCGTCCATTCGGCTTGCTTCCTGGTCGCCTGCTTTACGCATTTCTTCCTGCGCTTCAAAACGCAGGCGCTGTTCGGAAGGATTGTTCAATTCCGAAAAACCCTTAACTAATTCCAAACCGCCTATGACTAACTGATACATATCTGCCATCCCCGGATACTCGCCTGATTCTTTAGCCAAAGGCAAAATTTCCAAAGGATAATACAAAACAAAAGTCGGCTGTATTATTTTAGGACGGCAAATCTTTTTAAAAATTTTATCGGCAATTTTTGCCTTAAAATCTCCGTGCTCCAGCTCTATGCCGAACTGTTTGGCTTTAAGTTTTAATTCTTCTTCCGATATTTTTTTATAATTATTTACCAGGGCAAACCGGCTCAAAGCGTCTTCAAAAGTGATGGAGACAAATTTTTTTCCGAAATTCATTTCACTCCCCTGATACTTGACAATCAAGGACTTATTTATGGTTTTAACCAAATGTTTTAAAAGTTTCTCAACAAAATCCCGATGATTTTCCGCGTCTGAAAACGATTCGTAAAGTTCAAGCATCGTGAATTCCGGATTATGAGAAACGTCAACGCCTTCGTTCCTGAAATTTCGCCCGATTTCATAAAGCTTTTCCATTCCGCCGATAAGCAGCCTTTTTAAATAAAGTTCCGGAGCTATGCGCAGATAAAATTCGTAGTCCAGCGCGTTATGGTGGGTTTTAAAGGGCTTGGCCGCGGCCCCTCCGGCAAGCGCGTGCAAAAGCGGCGTTTCAACTTCCTGAAACCCCAACTTGTCCAGAAATTTTCTGATTTCCGTAACAATCTTTGTGCGCTTGTCAAAACGCTCGCGCACTTCCGGATTTGACAATAAATCCAGATAGCGCCGGCGGTATCTTTCTTCAACATCTTGCAGGCCATGCCATTTTTCGGGAAGCGGCCTTAAACTTTTGGCTAAAATCCGCCAGCCGGAAACCAAAAGGGTTTTTTCTTTTTTCTTGGTTAAAAAAAGCCTGCCTTTGAACTCAAAAAAATCTCCTGAGTCGGCCAATTCCGAAAAAAGCGAGAAGTTACGACCCAAATCGTCCTCTTTCAGATAAACCTGAAACTTATCGCGGCCGTCAAAGATGTCGCAAAAAATAGACCCGCCGTGGACGCGCATAGCTACAATTCTTCCGCTTAAAATCAGCGATTTTTTCTTTTTGAGCGAGTTAAATTCTGACCTTACCTTGCTTAAATCAAATAATCCCGAGCTTATGACGGGATATGGCTCAATTCCGGCGGCTTTAATTTTTGCTAGTTTATTCAGTCTATCCGACCTGATTTCATCAAGACTCATCTTTACATTATATCAAGAATTTTATATTTTATCTCTCCCCTGGGAGCAACAACTTTAACTTCCTCGCCTTTTTTACGCCCCAAAAGAGCCCGCCCCAGAGGGGATCCGTAAGATATTTTTGATTTAATGGGATTGGATTCTTCAGACCCCACAAGAATATAGGTAAAAGAATCGGAAGAACCGGCGCGAGCCACAACCACGGTTGACCCTATGGCCACGTTATTTTTGGCGGGGGCTTTAGACATAATCACCGAACGCGCCAGCACATCTTCCAACTCAACAATCCGGCCTTCATTTTCCAGCTGGGCCTCCTTGGCCTCGTGGTATTCGGAGTTCTCGGAAAGATCGCCGAGTCCCTTGGCATATTCCAGACGGCTCGCTATTTCCTTTCTTTTTTCATTCTTCAGGCTCTTTAATTCGGCTTTCAGGCGGTCAAAACCTTCCTGACTCAAATATTCAGCGTCTTGAAAATTATTCATTTTAATAAATTTTTATATCGCGACTTAAACAATCAAAGAAGTATAGTCTTTTTTAAAAAGAAAGTCAACCCCAAAAGCATAACATAATCAGCGCAAATATTCAGGCCTGTTTTCCACAAGCCATAAAATCAACTCTCTGGCCGCGTACGTAGCGCCAACTAAATTTTGAGAGTTTCCCGCTTCCAAGACAATGGACACAGCCATTCTTGGATTATCATACGGCATAAATCCGAGGAGCCATGAATTTACTTTCTTTTTTTCCGAACCTATCTCGGCTGTCCCCGTCTTGCCGCCGACTTTCACCCCCAAGCCGGAAAGGGCCGAGGCAGTACCATATTCAGCGGCCTGCTTCATCCCCTCTTTTACAATCTCAAATGCATCATCGGGTATATCCGCTTTTTTATCCGGCTGCAAATTAATCGGATCAAATTTATCCCGCAGCATCGTTCCTTTGACCAGATGAATATCCGAACTTACGCCGCCTCGGGATATGGTCGCGACAACAGAGGCCATTTGCAGAGGCGTAACCTGTACCATCCCCTGGCCGATGCTTAAATTGTAAGTATCGCCTATGCGCCAGACCGGATCCAAAGGGTCGTTTTTTTCTTTCCATTCAGGACTCGGCAAAAACCCTTCAGACTCCGCAAGTTCCACGCCGACCTTTTTCCCAAGCCCCATCCTTAAGGCGTAGTCCGTTATTTTTTTTACTCCCAGACCATTCTGATTTCCGAACCCGCCGCCAACCGTATAAAAATAAATGTTTGACGAAACGGCCAGAGCCCGACGCATATCAACCCAACCGTGGGCCTTCCAATCATAAAAAGTGCTGGATTGGTCCGGAAAATAAGGGTTGGGTATGGATATGCTTCCGGCGCTAAAAATTTGTTTCGCGGGATCTATAATTTTTTCACTAAGCGCGGCCAACGCGACGACGGTTTTAAAAATAGAGCCGGGAGCGTAAAGGCCTTCAAACGCCCGGAAAAAAAAGGGCTGGCTGCCGCTTTTCAAATAAGAAATAATTTCTTCCTCGGAAGAACTCTGCGACAAAACCTCGGAACTAAATTCCGGAAAACTTACCGCCGCCAAAATCTCTCCGGTTTGAACGTCTATAACCGCGCCGGCTCCGGCGCGAAAACCGCGGGTTTTAACCACCTCCTCCACGATGGAAAAAAATTTGGACTGCATCTCGGCATCAATAGTCAAAACAACGCTCTTTCCGTTTACCGGTTCCAATTCAACACTCTGGGATAAAATATCGCCGTCAGCGCTTTCTTCAATAAGCCTGGAGCCATCTTTTCCGCGCAAAAGTTCTTCGTAAACCGCTTCAATGCCGCCTCTGCCTACCCTGGATTTTGGATCAATACCTGCCAAAATCTTATCCGGATATCCCAGATAGCCCAAAATATGCGCCAACCCGGAATCTTTCCAGTAAGCCCTGCCGTCGGAAGAATTCCAGGCAAGTTCATTCATATTCCGATCATAAATAAGCCCCCGTTCGGCTGAAAGTCTTACGCGCGTAAGAGTGTTATTCTCGGCTCTGGCTAAATACGCGTCATGATTAATTACCTGAAGACGAATCAAAAGCGCCAATGCCGCGAATGCCACAAATAAAAAAACGGCGAAAACGGAATAAGGCACCCTGTTTGAAAGCGGGGCTTCAATACGGCCCTCAAAAAGACCGCGTTCAAATCCCGGCAAATTCGCGGAGTCCATAAAAATTTCATCCGGTTCAATATCTTTACGGACAAAATTTTTATACTTATTCCAAAACATAAACGTTTCCCCCTAAAAGCTTAACGCCCAATCAAAGTTAAAACCATTCCTATCACCGAAAAAACCACGGCCACCACCCAAAAACGCATGGTTACTTTGTAAGCCGGCCAGCCTATGGCTTCTAAATGATGATGCAAAGGCGCCACTTTAAAAATTTTCCGCCCAAAAAACTTTTTGGATAAAAGCTGGATCAAACTGGAAGCTGATGCCAAAACAAGCGGCAAAGCGATAATCGGCAAAACCAAGACCGAATCGGTCAGAAATGCGAGCACCGTCAAAGTCGTAGTAAGCCCCATTATGCCCGACTCACCCATATAAAATCTGGCGGGCGGAATGTTATACCACAAAAAGGCAAGGAGCGAGCCGATTATCACCCCCGAAAATGCGGCAAGGTCAATTTGATTCTGGAAAAAAGCAATGCCGGCATAAGCCGAGAACGCCGCGGCCAGCACCCCGCCGGCTAATCCATCCAGCCCGTCAATCACTCCGCCCGAAAAAGTGGCGACCATAACCAAAACAAAAAATAAGGGGAACAAAAGTCCTAAAGAAAAATCTCCGAAAAAAGGAATAAAAACCGAATCAACTCCCAATTTAGAATAAAACCACCAGGCTCCTGCCGCGGCAATGAGAATTATCATGGCAAGCCTTCTTGAAAAACGCATGCCGCCGGCTATATATTTTCCCCTTCCGAAAATTTGCAGAAGATCGTCAGCCAGCCCGACTAGAGCCGCGGCGATTAAAGTAAAAAGAGGCAGCCAAGTCTGGTCCCGGCTTAAAAAATTTAATTTGTGCAAAACAAAATTTGACGGAAAAAAAGAAGACAGGAAACCAATTACGGCAATTATCACCAAGGGGACAAACCAAATTAAAACTCCGCCAAGCCGCGGCACGCTTGTTTCGCGCCCCTTATGCAATTCGCTGAAAATAGGCGTCGGAGAACCATCGGGGGCAAACTGCCGCGCGTCCTTACGCCACATTTTATATTTATAAAGATAGCGGGTAAAAATAGGCGTAAGAAGAATGCCGACAAAAAAAGCAATAATTGAAAGGCCGAAAACTTTAAAAACGTTGAGAATCATAAATTTTTAACGTATCGGGAGGCAGCCGCGTAAAGTTTCATGGCGTCCTCAAACCTTCCTTCATAAGACGACCCTAAAACGACTGCGATAAACTGACGCCCGACTCCAAGGCCAAAAGCAAAAACAAGGTTTCCTCCCGCAAGTTCAGTATAGCCTGTTTTGGCCGATATAAGTTCGGGAATGGGCATTACGGGGACGGCGATTGATTCAAAAATATGTTTCTTTCCTTGAACGGAATAAACGGTGATCTGCGGCCCGGATGTCGCGGAAATAATGTCAAACTTGTTTTTTATCAGCCACGAAAAAAGACGGGCCATTTCCTCGGCAGTACCATAGGCCCCCGCAAGATAATCGTCAACATCTAACCCCGTGGGATTTAAAAAATAAGTTTGGTGCAAACCGATGCCGCTTACAAAAACATTCATTTCATTTACAAACCATAAGGAGTCGGGTTTATTGGATTTTTTCTGCAGCCAGGAAGACAAAGCGTAAGCCGCGTCATTTGAAGACCTGACCAGCATCGCCGACACTAAATCCTCGGCCCGAAAAGATTCGTTTACCAAAAATCCATCATCGCCTTCCTGCTTTACGGCTTCCGAAGTTATGGGGATAACAATAGAGGCTGATTCCTGCCCGATCGGCAAACCGGCGTTTTCGGCAGATAAAATGTCCTCAACCAAATCATAAAAAACAGCCGCCGTAACCAACTTGGTCAAACTGGCCAAAGGCCGCTCAAAATCGGAATTTTTTTTGAAAATTATTTTATCGCCGGATAAATCCAAAAGAACGGCTGACTCGGCTTCAATGGTTAAATCCTTAAACGGATCAACAATTTCCGGAGGATATTTTTCGGCGGACGGACTTGCGGTAAAAAAATACGCATCAGGCCGCGCGATTTTAATATCGGGCCGCGAGACGCCGACTCCGGCAAACAAAACCAATATAAGCAAAAAAAGCGCGTATCGCATCATTTTTCTTTGGGCTTGTCGGATAAAAATTGTCCGAGCTTATCCGAAAACCCGGCGTATTCCGGCAATTCTTCTAATTTGGCAAGACCAAGAAATTTAAGAAAATCAATTGAAACCTGATATATATACGTCCGCGCGTCTTTTGGGTTTGTTTTTCTTTCTATCAGTCCGCGGATCAAAAGATTTCTTAAGGTGTAGGAAGAATTAACGCCGCGGATATAGTCTATTTCAGCTCTGGTCAAAGGGCCGCGATAGGCTGCAATCGCGAGCGTCTCGGACGAAGCGCGGCTTATTTCCTTGGACATTTCCTCTTTAACCAAAACCTCAACGTCCTTTGATAAGGCGGGGCGCGTAACTAATTGAAGGTCATTTCCTTTCCAGACTAAAGTCAAAGCCGTATCAATCAGCCGCTGGTCCAGTTCTTCGGCGGCTTTACGAATTTCGGTGATGTCTATACCCAAAATCTTAACCAATCTTTCAAGCGCCACGGGTTCTCCGTGAATAAAAAGTATGGCTTCTATCCTTTTAGTTAAACTGTTCATTTTAAACGGGTGCTTTTTTTAATTCCACTTCGCCAAAAGGGCTTTTCTGCTCAATTTCGAAAATTCCCTGCTTGATTAATTCCAAAAGCGCCAGAAATCCGACAATCAGCTCAATTTTATCTTTGGCCGAAATAATCTTTTCAAGAGATCCGGAGAGACGGTTTTGTATGCGCCCCATCAATTCGCGGGTTTTTTCTTCAATAGTGATAACTTTAACCAATGTGCGCTCAAGAAGCAAATCCGTTTTAGGCAGGGTATCAATTATTCTTCCGGCCAACTTTTGAAGGAGCGAAATCGTCACTTTTTCAGGGGGCAAAAAACCGAATTCATGGCCACTGAAAGCCTCCCGCGAAAAAAGCGGAGTGTTTCTCGCGCCGTATTCGTGAATATTCCTGGCAAGGGACCTGAACTTTCTTAATAATTTCAGGCGATTTTCCAGTTCCTCAATGGATTCTTCCTCCTCGGGCGTAAGTTCCAGAGCCGGTAGGAGTGTCCGCGATTTTATAAGCATCAGGGTTGCTCCAACGGCCAAAAAAGAGGCGGCTTCCGAGCGCGAAATATCACCCAAGGTTTTAAAATGCTTCAAATAGTCCTCACATACTTGAGCCAAAGAAATTTCACTGATTGAAAGTTTCTTTTCTTCAATCAGGTCTAAAAGCGCGTCAAACGGTCCTTCAAATTTCTCAGTTTTTACTTTGTACGCCATTAAAAAACTTTATCATATTTTTATACGCGAGAAAAGGAAAATTTGACATGATAAAACGGATATGCTATTATTTATAACGGCATTCTGAAATAACCGAGCACCTTTAAAAGGAGAAAAAGTATGCGACCGCTGATAGTTGAAGTACTTTTTCCTATATTATTTATGGTTTCCGGTCTTTTGTTTTGGCACATTATTTCCACTATACTGCATGAAAGCGCGCACTGGATTGCGGCGCGGCTATGCAATGTGAAAATTTTAAAGACAAGGCTTTGCATCTTCTCCGGTCTATTTACGGGCTATATAGGCGAAGTCGCGATAAAACCCGACAGCAGAATGAAAACTTCCAACATTTACTTTATGTCTTTTTCCGGCGGCATTGGATCTGCTTTGATACTCGGAGGATTATTGGCGATACTTCTGTGGCATCTAGAATTTGCAATACCCGTCTTGATATCTAACCCTTTTAACTATAACAATTATACGGTTATGATTTTATTCCAATTAGCCCTGACAGCCGCATATGAACTTTTATATGGGTTATATGAAGGACTGTTTGAAACCAAAAACTATATCAAACACCTGCAACGTTCAACGAATCAATAATAGACCAAAAAATCCGAGCGCCGCCACGGGCCCCACATTCATCGGGTCCGTGGCGATTTTTTTATTGCCAAGGTTATGTAGTGGGTGACTTGTAACTTGCAAAGGCGTCGCTTTTGCAAGAAATGTTGCGCTTCAAAGTTGAATGTACCAGTCAGGAAAAATCGCCAAAAGTGTGCGCACATTACCCTAATTCCTTGACGACCGGTGGGCAATAATGTAAAATACTTTACAGAATTCCAGACACTACAGGGAGTAAGTTAAGTATGGCATATCGCAAAGTCCGTGATGTGATGAGTTTTTCACCTCGAGGACCATGGGATACCAAGTCGGGTGGTAAACTCACGGTACTATTAGCTCTTCCGTATAATAAAGTCATTCAGCAGTTCTTTCGTTATGACGCAAGCGAGCTTGCGCATGTGCCAAGTGACATCCGAGGATTTCGTTCATACACTGTTATGAATTTGCCTTGCGGAAGAATAGGCGGAACCGAATTTCACCATATTCGTGAAGAAATCGTTTTTTGTCTTAACGGACAGATTTTATGGAAATGCGAAGATGTCCACGGAAGCATTAGAGAAGATACTCTTAACATTGGGGATGGCCTCTGGATGCCCCCGTATATTCTGCATACTTACGAAGTCCTACAACCTGACAGCGGACTGATTGTTCTTGCTAATACTCTCTTCACGCCAGATGATCCTCAAACACACGACACCTACTCTATTGAGGAATTCAAAAAGCTTCAATCTTCGGTCCGGCAATCTTAATTGCTGGCCTTTTTTCTACGCACCATGACCCTCCTCCGCTTTTCGAGCTACGGAAGGGCACAGCACTTCTGCTTTTTTAATAACCAACCGCAGGCCTGCCCGCCGAAGCCTTGGCGTAGGCGGGGATTTTGCTTATTTTAAGCCGTTTTTCCATTTTCGAACTTATCAAATCGGTCGGTTTATAGAAAATGTCATGCGGGCAAAAACTTGACAAATCGTATACTTTCATGCTATACTTTAGGCAGTAGTCCAACTTAACAACTTAACAGGAGGTGACCATGCCGCGTCCACATGAAGGTGCAAACCACATGGATTGCCATCACTGTGGTGGATGCCAAGAGCTGGAGAGCTCGATGAAGTATCCACCCGGTGACCAATTTCCATGGGAGCACAGCGAAGCCCTCTGGCGGTGTCTCTCGTGTGGCAAAACTGAGATGGTTATGAACGGTATTCGAGAACCGCACCCGGAACTCGATTACCTCTTCGACTAAACCGTCTCGGAAGCCACCAAAATCCGTAGTACCCGCCATGCGTGGGTACTTTTCATTTTCGTACATCCCTGCGCCCCATGACACTTTTTATATTTTTGACTTGCAAAGGCGTCGCCTTTGCAAGAAATGTTGCGCTTCAAAGTTGAATGTACCCTTCCAGTACAAAAATTTGACTTTTGATACAAGATATGCTATCATTTCGCTAGACTAAAATTCCGTAAAATCAAACCTGACAGGGGGTGAACAATGGCGAAAGAAATCAGATTGGAGTGGGATGTGTCGAGCTTGCGAGTCGACGAGGACGAGTTCCAACTCGTGGTCCTGATGTTACAGGATGCCGGCTGGAAGCCACATGACGCCAAAGCACATATGCAGACAGCTCAAGACTTGATGAGTCAGGGTTATGAAAAGTCTCGCGCTGTGATGCTCGTACACATGGCGTCTGGGGAACTCCAGGGACTCGTTCGACGCTTCGAGAACTGAGCATCTCTAATCGATTCAACCAATCTTTTAAAAGGAGGTGTCGCGTGAAGAAAATCGTTCGTTTCATTTACGAGTCTGCGCTGTCTATGATCGAGCCGTGGGACGACGAAATTCTCGAGGCAATCACTCGACCCCTGTTGACGAACGACGGATTTCAAATCGTTGCGCCCCCTGACTCCCAGCATTATGTCGGTATGAGGGAGTATCGTGGGACGATTTTCGTCTCAGTTCACGCCTCGGGAGTCAATTACTCCTCCATAGCTCACGATCAGAAGCTGGCACGGTCTTTCTATGACAAGGTCGTGAATGATCTTCTAGTTGCCTAGTTGTAATCTCAGCTTCGCCCCGTGGAGCCCTGCTCGATGGGGCTCCTTTTTTCTTGTCTCATCTCCCATGGCACTTCTGTTACTTATTGACTATCGCGCAGGAGTTTAAAATCAATTATTTTAACTTCTGTGTTCATATCAACCTTTTCCTCATAGTATTTCTTGTAATGCTCCAGCATTTCCTCATTGCTCTGATATTTTTCATGCCCTTCAAAATCTTTTTCCTCTATCTCGCCCAGCTTTTTTTCTCGCACTCCTGTAATTTTCGCCTCGGCAAACTTTCCTCCTGATTCCCAATCAATAAGCTCAATTTGATCTCCTACTTGTATATTCTTATCATCGAAAAGCCGCCATGTAACAGTTTTACTGCCATCCAACACTTTCTGAACTAAATTGTGTCTAAATTTTAATGTTTTCATGTTCTTACGCTCCATGACACTTCTTATCCTCCTTCGCTAAAGCTACGGAACTATTTTTTCTCCCGTACTAGAACCTTGCGGTTCAGTGCGGGACTGCGCTCGCGCAAGGTCGCCAATTTTATACGCTTCGCTTGTTTTTCTTTCTTTTTATATTCAACCCGAGCTCGTCCAGCTGTTTTTTATCCAATTCCGACGGTGCTGACATCATCAAATCCCGGCCGTCGCCTGTTTTAGGGAAAGCGATTACTTCTCGGATATTGGGTTCGCCGGCCAAAATCATTATCAGCCGTTCAAGACCGATGGCTATCCCCCCGTGAGGCGGAACACCGTATTCAAAGGCCTCAAGCAGATGCCCGAATTTTTCTCTGACCTCCGCTTTTTTATGCCCCAAAGCGATAAAAACCGCCTCCAATATTTCTGGCTTATGTTCTCTGATTGATCCCCCGCCAATTTCGTTGCCGTTTAACACAATATCGTATTGTTCCGAGAAAATGTTTTCAAGCGGACCCTTAAGCGCCGATAAAACTCCTTCGTCTCCACTTTCGCCGCGGCGAATTTTAGTAAACGGATGATGTGTCGCTCCCCAGCCGCCGCCCTCCCCTTTTTCAAACATAGGAAAATCAACGACAAAAGCAAACGCAAGCTCGTTTTGGTCGTCTTTATTTTCCCTCAAATCCGGCCTATCGCTTCTATAAATTTCTTTCGCCGTTTTATAAGAGATTAAAGGGAATGGCTTTTTGGATATTCTTTTATCCGGAAAAAGTTTTTCTACAAGTTTGACAAAAAGACCTTCTATAACGCCCATCACGTCTTCCGGGGAAACAAAGCTCATTTCCAAATCAAGCTGTGAAAATTCCGGCTGTCTGTCGCCTCTTGTGTCTTCATCGCGAAAAGCCCTGGCAATCTGAAAATATCTTTCAAGCCCCGCGACCATTAAAAGCTGTTTATACTGCTGGGGCGACTGCGGAAGAGCGTAAAAATTTCCTGGCTGCAGCCGCGAAGGCACGACATAATCTCTCGCGCCTTCCGGAGTGGACTTGGTTAAAATAGGCGTTTCAACTTCCGTAAAATCAAAGCCGCGCAAATATTCGCGCATGAATGAAATTGTATCGGCCCTCAAAGAAAGATTTTTTTGCAAGCGCGCTCTTCGCAAATCCAGATAGCGATATTTCAGCCGATTATCTTCGCCGACATCAAAACCGGCGCCCGAAATGTCAAAAGGCGGAGTTTTGGCTTCAGACAATATTTCAAGCCGTTTTGCTTCAATTTCAACTTTGCCCGTTGGCAGTTCGGGATTTTCCATTCCTTTAGGCCTTTCCTTAACTTCGCCTTCAATAGCCACCACCCACTCCGAGCGGAGTTTGTCGGCCAGTTTCAGCAGTTCGGCGTCTTTAGGGTTAAAAACAATCTGAACCTTGCCCCAGCGGTCGCGTAAATCAATAAAAATCAGCTTGCCATGGTCGCGTCTGACATCAACCCAGCCCATTAATTTTACGATCTCACCAACTTTATTTGGAATATCCTTGGTTAGTGTCCTTTCTGACATAAAATCAGTATAACATCGAAATTTCTAATTTCTAATTGCTCTAATTATTCTAAACAAATCCCAAACCCTAATGTCCAATTTTTAGGATTTAGTGCTTGGATATTTTTTAGATTAATTAGGTAAATTAGAGTAATTAGGTTAATTTTTTAAGATCAATTAGAAATTACTCATTTAATCGGCAATTCAACGCGAAAAACGCTGCCTTGTCCCAACCCGGGTGATTCGGCCCAAATTTTTCCTCCGTGGGCTTCAATAATATAGCGCGCGACATAAAGCCCTATGCCGTGCCCTTGCGCGTTGGCTCGATAGCCGCGTTCAGTCCGACTGAAACGCTCAAAAAGACGCCCCCTATCCTCTTCGTTGAGTCCGATGCCGGTGTCGCTCACTGACAAGCGCAAAAAAATTCCCGATTTTTCGGCCTTAAGCGCCACTTTTCCCCTTTGAGTGTATTTAATGGCATTATCAACCAAATTATAAATAACTTCGTGTATTTTTGAACTGTCCAGAACTGTTTGCGGCAGCGGCGGAATGGGTTTTTGCCACAGAAGCTCAAGCCCTTTTTTCTTGGCCGCTTCCGTTAATTCTCCAACCACCTCTTCCGCGATCTCGTCAAGCGAAGCGCGGCTGAAATCGTAGCTCATCCTGCCTTGTTCTATGCGCGAAAGGTTTAAAAAATCGTCAACAAGTTTAATAAGCCGTTCATTGGACTCGTAAACCCTTTTCAATCTTTCAATAATCATATCGCTTGCTTGGCCGAAAGAACCCTCAATAATCATTGATATGTAGCCCTTGGTTATGGACAGGGGGGAACGAAGCTGATGAGTGGCGAAAGACAAAAAGTCGGATTTCAGTTGGTCTAATTTTCTCAATTCGGCGTTAGCCGATTCAAGTTTTTTGGTCAATTCCTGAAGCTCCTCGCGCTGACGGACTTCGCGCATCACGCTTCTTATCAAGAGAATGCTGAAGATCAAAAGTAATATGAAAACCGAAACCTGAAAAATGGTCTCCCCCGCCGATTTTGAAAGAAGAATCTGCGAAAAAGCGGCGATCACCAGAAAAAAAGCGACTACTTCGGTGGAAATGACTTTTATATCCAGAAGTTTATGCTTCAATATGGCGTAAAAAGTAAAGATCGCGAACGGCAGCAAAAAAACCGGGCCTAAAGGAATAAAATCGGGACGGTTAAAAAATGCCGGCAAAACAAAATTAAAAATCAAAAGAAGCGTGAAAGTCAAAAATGTTCCGGTTAGCACCCATACGAATTGGCTTTTTTTGCCTTTTTTAGCCAAAAAAGTTTTTTTAACCAGCAAAAAAACCGCGGCGAAAATCAAACTTACGACAATGGCCGAAAATAAAGCTATGGCCGGACCGTTGTTGACTCTGGCTATGGCGCCATCCGCTGAAACCTCGGCGATACTTTCAAAAACCAAAGGAGTCAAAACGATGACGGAAGTCGCGATAACTAGGGGCAAAAGAGCGGTCTTATAACTTTTTGGAAAAATAACGGCATCCTCGGGAAAAACATAAAAAAGCCGGAAAATTAAAAAAGCGTGCCACACCGCGAAAAAAACCACCAATTTCAGCATCCAAAAAGAGACCGCCGGATTCGCGATGTTGTATTGCAAATAATTGGCGATGCTCCAAAAAATAGTGATGACGGAAAAAAACAAAAAAGTCCGGCTGGTTATGCTGCGGCGGTTATTCAAATATACGACAAAACCCAAAATGCCGATGGCGGCCACGGCCACGCCCACCGACAAAAGGTCCAGATTTTGAAAAAAATTAAAACTCATTATTTGAAAATTACCTCCGGTATCTTGCGTCCGGATCTGGCGCTGGGAGAATCGGCTCTGCCGATTCTAAAAAGCATGGCCGCGACCCTAGAGCCGTTTATGCCGAAAATAAAAGATATTTTTTGAGACGCCTTGCGTATAAGGTCGGAGTTTTTTTCGCTGAAAGGATTATCTTCACGGCCCTCAACGCGCCTGGCCAAAAAAAGCGTTCCGGTAACCGGCTGTAGAGATAATCCGAGCCGGGTTGCTTCAAGCCACGCCCTTTGAAAGACGCGGCCGGCGGCGACAAAGTTTTGACTTTCATCTTCAATAATTATCGCGCCATGGGCGGCGGATTGAGCGTAAAGCGCGGCATTGCCTTTAGCCGCCAATTTATTGAAACCAAACGCGTTAAAAAAACGCATAACCGGCCATTTCTTTATCATTTTAAAAATGACCCGAACCGGCGGCGGAACTTCCAGTGTTTTTATGTAAAGGCCCGACTCTCCTCTTTTATTTTTTGTCTCATCCCAAAAAATGCTTTTGAAAAAAAGGTTGTGCAGGGCCATAGTTTCCAGAGCCACTCTTTCGGTAACGCTCATGGCTTCGGCTACGGTTCTTATCATTTCCCGCTCTTCAACCAATTTGAGCTCGCAGCCGGGAATCGCGGAGCCGGCCGAAAGCAAAACTTCTTTTTCGGCTTCGGAAAGCGGAATTTTTTTATACGGCTTGCGGTTCGTGGCGCGCTCTTTGATAAACGGAAAAAGCGGCTCGCTTTTGGCGCTAGAGGGCGAAAGTGTAATACTTGAAACCAAATCGGAAATGCCTTGCGGGAAAATTTTTAAATCGGCCGTAAAGCCCATTTGTGAAGCGGCAATCAGCATATTTTCAATCAGGGCCCCGTGAGCAACATACGAACCGCTGTTTCGCACATTTAAAATAGGGTTATCTTTGCCCGGGATATTAAAAATATTGATTTTATTTCCTTCAATCTCAAACCTCCACGGCTGGGAATTATCCCCCGAAGGCGCGTAAGAGCCGTATTCTATTATTTTGGTTATTGTTTCTCTATCAACCATCTGTCTGATTTTAATAAACTAATTATAACAGAAAAATGAAAAAAGCTGGATACTCGCGTACCCAGCTTTTGATTCGCCATCACCTATTTCCTGATTCTAGGCGATGGCATCTTCCAAAAAGGCTTTCGGAAAACCAGCCCGCTGTAAGGCATGGCATCGGTCTTGACCAGATACAACGTGTTATCCGGCAGGTCTTTCATGGGCTGGCTGAAAGATGCCTCGTATCTTTTCATCCGCAAGATCGCCACAGCGCGGGCAGCGCTGCTACGCGGATTATCTACCGCCACCGAGATGGCGTTCTTGGGCAGCTTAGAAGCCGCTTCGTCAAACCAGGCAATGACAGTCATGTTGTCACTCATCACAACCTGGTGCGTCGGCTCGGCGTCAAAGGCCCATTTCTTCCTAAGCCCGTTCTCTTCGAGTACCGCTATCACCGCCTCTGCCGCTTTTTCATCGCGAACCCCGAAAAGACGGTGCCCTCGGTCCGGAAACGGCAGAGGAAACACATTTGAAGCAGCCCAACCCACTATAAAACCGACAAACAAAATCGCGAACCACGCCAAGCGCGTCATCTTGTTTCCTCCCTTGTGAAAATTGAAAGTGCTGTGAAAGTTGAAAGAGCCTTATTTATTCAATCTTTATCGTACTCTTATTCTCATACTTTGTCAAGTGTTTGATTTTTTCACGATCGTAGTAAAATTAAACATATGAATAAACACAAAAAAACCTTCTCGAAAAGACGCTTCCCCGCTATTACTCTCATAAAAACACTGCTGGCTATACTGGGAGATATAACCACGGGAACCGCAAAGGCATTTTGGCCGCATCCCTATTATCACACTTTCTGCGAACACGGAAACATAAAAGCCGGAAAAAGGTCCGTCTATCAAGGCCTTTACCAACTGCGCAAAAAGGGTCTGGTCAAACATTACAAAAAAGATGGGGAACAAAATTTTATCCTTACTCGCGAAGGCAAGAAAAAAAGCAAAATTTTTCGCACCATACTTGAGTTTGCCGATTTTTTTATAGGACCGTCAAAATACGACTGGGACGGCAAGTGGAGAATAATAATTTTTGACATTCCGGAACGTCTAAGGAAATATCGCGACTTTTTAAGAACAGAATTAAAAACCCTTAATTTTTACCCTATTCAAAAAAGCGTCTGGATCCATCCCCTGCCGATCCCGGAAGACTTCTGGAAAGAAATCGTTGATCCAGCGCTTTTGCCTTTTGTTCGCATTGGTATATTGGAAAATCTGGACCGAGAAAACGAATTAAAAGAATATTTTTTTGGCGACAAATAATCTATGTTTAGAGTTTAGAAATGACGCGTATGTTTATAAATGACACGATCGTGGTATTTATAAACATTAATACTTTAAACATGCTTTAGACATACATTTAATATTTTAAACTTACTTTAAACATCATTACTTTTATATATACTATTATATATTACTGTTTTCTTTTATATATACTATTTTATATATTGCTTGTTATTTCCCAAATTTTGACAGAAAATCCTTGATCGCTTCTTCCCTGCTTTTTAGGCCTTCGGGGGTATTATAACCAAAAGTTATTTTTTCATCCAAACTTATTATATAACGGCCGGACGGCATTGGGTCTCCGATGGCAATTTTGCGAACAGCGTAGCTTATGACGGCCCCGGCCATTGAGGCGCCGCTACCTATTTGCGGCACGCCGGCAATTGTCTTGCCGAGCTCCAAGAGCGATTCCAGCATTCTTGGCGTATGAGCTTCCGCCCCAACTATTTTTGAAGCGATTTTAATCCAATCCTGAAAAGTTTTGAGATTGGCCAGTTCTTCTTCGGTTATCTCAACGCGGCCGTTAAAAATCGCCTGATCGGGATTTTCGTCGTAGCGCTCAACGTCAAAGATAACGCCGTCGCCGTTATCGGTCGCCATTAAAACCGGTATGCCGATTTTTTTGGCAATAAAGCGCGCGCGGACTTTAAGTTCAATGGAATCCATCTCGTCAATAAAAATATCCAGCCCTCTTATGAATTCCTCCAGATTATCTTTATTGACGCCTTTATCGTAAACATCCAATTCGGCCCACGGGTCAAGTTCATAAATATTTTGGGCGAAAAATATCGCTTTATTCTGGCCGATTGACGGCAGTCCGGCGCGGATTCGGTTTAAATTGGTCGCCTCAATTTCATCAAAATCGGTCAGACGCATATTTTTCGGCCCGCCGGTCAAAGCGAGAGTGGAAGCAACATTTGAACCGACCGACATTCCGGCAATTCCGATTTTTATGTCGCGGTACTTTTCCTGTTCATCGACGTGAATTACGTTTTTGTTCCTCGCGGTGCGAAGTTCAAAATAAATTTTTTCTTCAGGCAAATAAATCGCCTTTTTGAGCCACGGATAATAAACATACACCCCGTTTACAGCTTTGGCGTCATCGCGCATAAATTTTGCCAGCGCCTCGTCTACCCCCGGCATTCCTTTCTTAAAACGCGGATTTCTGACAAAAAAAAGCTCTTTTAACGATCTTTCAAACGCGTCTATTAATTCCGCGTCCGCCGGCAATTCTTCTTTTTTATTAAAAAATTGTGGTTTTTGCATATGTTTATTCTAATAATAATTGGGGATTGCTTAAATCGGCCTGCCGCGAGGCAATATAGCCGCTTTTCGCTGCTGCCGGGCTTGGATTCGAACCAAGATACTCGCCTCCAAAGGGCGATGTCCTACCGTTAGACGACCCGGCAATAATTACTTATTATAAATTATTTTTGCCGATTTGACAATCTATCATCTTATTATTAATTCAAGAATTTTTAAAGGCGCGCATTCTATTTCTTCGTTATTTTTTTATTATTTTAAAAACCGCGGAGTCGGCATTTTCGTATCCAAGCGAGTAGTGCTGATCGTTTGAAAAATAATTGTATAAATTATCGTCATACGCGCGCGAAAGAAAAACGAAAGACGCGCCAAAATCGTTTTTTAGAACCGCGTATGTATCCTCAAAGTCCTTTTCTTCGCAAAATGTTGAAGCACAAGTGAAGCCGGTCGTACGCCCGGTTCCAAGATAATACGCCTTCCAGTAAAGCTCGGGGTCATAAATATACTGAAAAATCGGGTCCATTCCGCTGATATATCGGTTATGCGTATTCCAAAAAAAGAGTTCCGGAAAATATTCCCACGCTACGTTAAAAACAATTTCGCCTTCTTTAGAATTTTCTTTGAGCCATTCGGAAGCGGACCTGAATCTTTCGGCATCCCAGCCGAATTGAGATATGTTTTTCTGATAGCCGTAAAAACTATATATGACCATGATCAAAAAAATGGCCGCGAGCGCGTATTTGTACCAATAATCCTTTCTCAAAAAATAAGTAAAAACAAAGGCAATAAATAGAACTCCGAACATAACCCAAAAATCAAACGAGCGCTGAGCAACAAACAAGGTTAGCAAAAAGAAAATTAAAGAAAGCACAAGTCCCGCCCATAAAAATAGGAATTGGCGCTTTGACACGACTTGGTTTTTTTTGAATACCGCGCAAAAAAATATAAACATCACCGAAAGCCAAAAAATCGTAAAAATTGAAAAGGCAGCGAGACCGGAAACAGTCATAGGGGAAAGCTCCATTCCGAAATTAAGAGGAATGGCATCTTTACGCGCAATAAGAAGGTCAAAAATCTGTGTTTTTGCTATTTTCAAAGCGCCCAAAGGATTCGGACGTAAGACCCAGCCAAGCAAAAGCCCTAGAGCAAGCGCCGCGCCGGAACGCCATATTATTATTTTTTCTGAAAAAAATTTGACAAGAGCGACAATTCCAAAAATTAAAACTGGCGCCCAGAAAAGACCCAGATGAAAAAAGGCGATTAAAAAACCCGCCCAAAAAACACCCCAAATAGACCCCTGGACGGCGAAAACAAAAAATAATGCCGACAACGCGAGAGATAAAAGATGCGGGCGGAGCATTGTGAAACGATATAAAACAAGAGGTGATGAAAAAAGCAGGAAAAACGGCCAGAAGTAATGCCAAAAAATTCCCGCCTTTTTAACGGCAAAGTAAAAAATCAAAAGAGCGGCTGCCGTTACGAAAACGCCCGCGAGATTCAGTCCCAAAATTTCATTTTGAAACCATGTAAAGGGAATCAAAAGAAAATGAAAGCCGTACCAAATATCGGAGGAAAAATCATTTATGACCGAAAAAGAAACCCACGGGAAGCCGGACATTGCGATGCTGTTTTCCCAATATAAATCCGCGTGGCGAAAATGATAAAAAACATCCGGATCTGGAAATTTATCCGCGCCAAAATGCAAAACAACCGCAAGCAGCAGCACGACGCATAAAAAAACAAAAAAATCCTTGCTCACTACACTTCCCTTATTATTCTGGATATGGCAAGTTCAAGCGGCAGTTCGCGGTGAGGAGAGAAAAAACGGGTGCTTGCGGTATCCAGAAGCGTTAAAAGGATTTTCTCAAGACGATCTGCCGAAAAATTACGGTCGTCAATTCCTCCGCCTAAAACATTTAAAAATCTGTTTCTGAAATCGTGAGTAAGAATTTTTATAAAAACCTTGGGGTCAGAACCGTTATTTAAGGACAAACGCAAACATTTAAAAGCGCGCTCATGGTCTTTTGCCGAAATTGCCGAAACCAGTTCGTTCATAACGCTTTGCGCGGGCGCGCCAAAAAATTCCCGCACGTCTTTGGCGATTATTTTTGGCTTAAAACCGGCCCTCTTGCGTTCGGGCCCGCCCGCAAAAGGTCTGGTTTCTAAGATGCCGGCCAATATAGAAACCTGCCCCAGAAGATTTAGCGCGTCTCTTAGCGAACCGTCCGCAAAAAGCGCGAGAGTTTCAGTGGCTTCCGGTTCAACTTCAAAACCCTCTTTCTCGCCGATGCCTAAAATTGCTCCGGCCAAAACCTCGTCCGTCATCCGCCCGAATCTCAAATGCTGGCATCGGGAACTTATGGTGTCGGGAACTTTTTCGGGCTCGGTTGTAGCAAGAATAAAAACCACATGAGAAGGCGGCTCTTCCAACGTTTTTAAAAGGGCGTTAAAAGCCGGCGGGGTAAGCATATGAACCTCATCAATTATATAAACCTTGCGCTTGGCCGAAACGGGCAAAAAGTTCGCGGCATCGCAAATTGCCCGAATTTCATCAATTCCGCGGTTAGAGGCGGCATCTAGCTCAACCAAATCAAGCGTCCTACCGGTCATAAAATCTCCGCAAGTTTGGCAAGAGTTGCAGGGCGCGAGTGGTCCGCCTTCGCCCCATCCTTCGCCAGAGGCTACGGAGGAGGGCGCAGCAAGGCTTCGGCGGATGCTCAATTTAGCATCAAAATTTCCTCCAGAAATTTTGGCTAAATTGGCACAGTTGACGGCACGGGCAAGAATACGGGCAACGCTGGTTTTGCCGGTGCCTCTGGGTCCTGAAAAAAGATAAGCGTGGGCTATACGGTTAAGTTTCAGAGCGTTTTTCAGAATTTTAACCACATGCGGCTGCCCTATAACCTCGTCAAAAACTTTCGGACGATATTTTCTGTATAAAACTGCGTCGGTCATTTGGATATGATAACAGAAATAATTGAATTTATAAAATTTATTGACATAAACATTTTTTTAATTTAAAATGCTCTAGGAATTAATCGTTGAAATAACCCTCAATCCTTAAGGAGGCAAACAGATGCATGTAACGCTTGCCGGCAATATAATGGCTCCGTCAGTCGCGTTTGCTATGCTTAACCGGCATTTGGCCGCCCGCGGCATTCAAACTATTTCGCTACTTGGATGCGGAAAAGAAATAGATTTATCCTCTAACGCTGTCCGCGACTTAGTTTATCTAGCAGATGTGATTCTTATTGGCATGTCCGGGCCAGAAAAACTTGCCCAAACAGAGCTGGAAATTGCAGAAAAAGCGCTGAAACAAGATGTTCCTTTCGGTTTTTACGCCGACACCTATGATGCTTTCCGCAGGCCATGGATTCCTGAATTTCTGAGAAAAAGAACTTCGTTTCTGTTTACGGTCGGAGAAGAAGAGAAAGTAGAGGCGCAAAAACTTTTCCCCGACGCCGAAATCGTGGCCTCGGGCAACCCGACATGGGAATATTTTTTCTCCCCGCGATTTTCAAAATATGAGGTTCGTTCGCTATTCAAGATTCAAACGGGGGAGAAAGTCATTCTATGCTCTCTTGGCACCGCGCTTGAACCAAATTTGGCAATGCTAAAAAACCTGAATGGCGCTCTTGCCGCCGGAAAAAATAACTATTCTTTGCGGACAATTATCATTGGTATTCATCCGGGAGATCAAAACTACAGAAACGACCCGCGGATTTACGCAAAAATTCTTTCGCCAATCTTTCGGGCTTTGTTTGTCCCAAAAGACAAAATGCCCACAATGGATATTATCCCCGGCGCGGATTATGTGGTGGATACGCCCGGCAGTTCCATCGGCATTAACGCGGCCTGCCTGCGAGTGCCCGTCATATGTTACTGTTCAAAAGAAGCGTTAGACAGCTTAGAAGAATCAACCACTAAAAGATCGTGGAGACCGTGCGAATCCGGCGTTATCCTCCCTGTCTACAGCCCCGACGAACTCTCCTTGGCCTTTGGCCAAGATTTTACGGCTATGATTGAGCGGCAGAAAGAAATCTATCCCGCGCCTCAGGAAAAAGGACGAGCTGTGAAAATTATGGCCGAAACCATACAAAAATACGGCTCCGGTAAAAATGGCTAAAAAACCAAACCGCCCCGCAGCTGCGGGGCGGTTTTTTCGTCAGAATACTCAGCGCCTAATTGGCGGGCACCATTCCTTGCATCCAGGGCAGAACATCTCCGGATTGAGGCGCTGTTGGCTCCGGAGCCGGCGGAGGAGTGTAAACATTAGCCGAACCGGGTGTAGCGGGAGTCAGTTGCAGCCAGAATGGGACTGGCGCCGGAGCGGCTGGAGCCGGGGTTGGAGCGGGAGTTACGGCGGGCGCTGGTGTTACTTCTGGCGTTACGGCTGGCGCCGCTGGAGCGGCTGGAACCGCCGCGGACTCTCCGAACACTTCAGCCAGTTTCGCCCTTGTTTTCGGCCCAACAAATCCATATCCGGCATCGCCTGCTTTGGCTACATCATATTTAACTTGGAATTTTTGTACGGCTTTTTCAGAAAGCGAGCCGAAATATTCTGTTTCATTTCCCGCAGAACCGACGCCTGATGAAGCAATCATAGTGTCAGGGTCGGAGTTAAGCAATTGCTGGATACGCTTAACATCCTCTCCTTTAGAACCAATCGTGAGAGCGCGGTTAAAGACAGGGCTCACTGCGGCCGCGACCGGCGAAGGAACAGCCGGCACTACCGGCAATTCTGGAGCCGCAGCTGCGCTTTTTACAAACACTTCAGCCAGTTTCGCCCTTGTTTTCGGTCCAACATATCCATATCCGGCATCGCCTGCCTTGGCTAGGCCATATTTAGCCTGGAATTTTTGTACGGCTTTTTCAGAAAGCGAGCCGAAATATTCCGATTCGTTTCCGGGAGAACCAACACCTGACGCCGCAATTACGGTGTCAGAATCGGAGTTTAACAGCTGTTGAAGGCGCTTAACGTCTTCACCCTTTGAACCAATAGTCAATGAGCGATTAAACGCCGGACTCACCGCAACTGCCACCGCTGACGGCTGAGCCGCGGCCGAAGGAACTGCCGGCACTGCCGGACTTACGGTCGGAACAGCCGGAACCGCGGGTGTTGCGACTTGAGTTTGCGCGGGAACGCTCGGCGCAGAACCTCCGCCGCCGCCGCCACCACCGCCACTGCTGCTACTGCCTCCTTCCGTAGCGCAAGTATCAGAAGAAACGGACAGAGTAGTGGTTGCGAAAGGAGCGTTACCGGGGTTAGAAACGGTCATTTTGGAATTACTGCTGGTGCAAGAAAATCCTGTTTCCAATGACCCAACCACAGTTGCGGTTATTTTCCTGCGATCAGAAGAAGTAACCTCAAATCCGCCGCCCGCAGAAATACCAATGTCAAAACTATTGGCGCTGACCTCAATTCTATCAGCCGTAAAACCAGAGCCAGAAACATCTATGGTTACGCCGTTAAGAGTTAGGTCAACATTGGAATCAAAAGTGAAATCGCCCAGAGCGGCAAATGAAGCCGTAGGAATCAGGAGAGAAGTTAAAATCGTTATGTAGATTTTTTTCATGGGCGATAATTTAGTTTTTAATTAACTTCTAAATTATCGCACTGCCCAGAATTGCAAAGTGCCTGATATTGTTTGAGAACCCGAGGTTATTCCTGTATTGGTAATATCCACATTTATCTGGTTGAGAATTGACGAAGACGCTGCGCGAATGAAGATTTGATCGTCAAAACGGCCGGAAACCAAACTGGAAGTCGCGTTAACGAATAGTGTATCGCTAGAGCGCACTCCTGTGGCGCTCGTGCAGGCAAAGTTCTTGGTCGTTGAGGCAGCAAGAGCTGCGGATGTCAAGTTGCAGGTCCCAAAGACCATTCCGGCAAATGTGCCGTTTATATCATTGCCACCGACAATTAATTTAGTCGTGCTTGCCGTGGCCCCAACCGTCAATGAGTTGGTCGTGGAGGCGTTGCCAGTAATTGTAATGACGTCCGCCGCGGCATTGCCCAAAGTGACATTACCATCAAGCGTACTTGCTCCGGCCACTATCAATGAGCTGGAAGCGGAAAGCGGGCCATTTACGTTAAAGTTGGAATGAACGGATGAAGAAGCGTTAGAGAAAAATCCGGTGATTGTGCCTGAGACCGCAATGTTGTCTGCCTCGGCATTTCCCAAAGTAACCGCGCCATCAAGCGTAGTTGCTCCGGCCACCAATAATGAGCTGGAAGCTGAAAGGTACCCGGCAACCTGCAACCTATTTACAGAGGAGGAAGAGTTACCAATAAATCCGCCCTGAAAATTTGCCTCCCCCAATATGTCAGCTGTGGAAGAAGCTGAAAAATTTCCTGCTACCTGTACTCTGTTTAAGGAGGTGGAAGCGTTAACAGTAAAGTTAGTTGCTGACGTCTGCGAAGGCGAGAAAGTGCCTGTTACCGTAACATTACCATCAAAAGTTGCCGTGCCGGCCACTATCAATGAGCTGGAAGCTGAAAGCGGACCTTGCACATTCAAGCGAGAATTTACCGTAGAGGAAGCGGAGGAAATAAAACCGCCGGTCAAAGTAGAAAGATCGGTAACCAAAAGCGAGCCTTCGGTCGCGAAATTTCCACTGCCCGCTGTTGTAGTCGCATAACCATCAACAACAAATCCGCCGGTCACATACAATGAATTCGATGTGGTGGCATTGCCGGTTATTGTAACATTGTCACCAATCGCATCACCCAAAGTTACCGCGCCGTTCAAGTTTGAGGCGCCGGTTACGGTAAGCGTGCCCGCAGTCTCGAAATTTCCGTTGTTCGCTGTTGTAGTCGCATAACCATCAACAACAAATCCGCCGGTCACATACAATGAATTCGATGTGGTGGCATTGCCGGTTATTGTAACATTGTCACCAATCGCATCGCCCAAAGTAGCCGCGCCGTTAAGCGTAGTTGCGCCGCTAACATTCAATGTTCCTGCAGTATCTATATTCGTGCTTATTGTGGTCGCACCGTATGTAATGAGGGCCACCATTAAAAGCGACAAAACTGTCGCGGCAATTATGCCGCTGATTCGACGAGTATCAAAAAAACTTAAGACATTACGCATATTTTTATGCTTTTAGATTAATTAGTAATTAAACTATTTAATAATTAATAATAAAAAATTATTAAAATTCAGACCATTTCAGGACATATAAAATGCCCTTGTATTTAGTATCTTATTAAAGAAAAAAGGCCGCAAGTAGGCGACCTGTGGATAAGTATCCGAGGTAAAATTTTTTTACCTGCTCACAGGATTCCTGCCGGCATTTATCTCATTTATCAGCGCTCTGCCCTGATCTTTAAATTGAGGATTTAGTTCAATGGCTTTTTCAATTTCATTTATGGCCTCCCGACGCTCGCCAAGCTCCATATAGGTGGCAGCAAGATTAATATGATATTGGACGTTTTGCGGGTCCTTCCTAATGAATTCCAACCAAATATCGCGTACCCGTTCGTAATTTCCAACCCGCGCGTAGGCATTAACCAACTGCTGATCTGCCACCAGAGCAGTCCCAAAAAATTTTATCAGAGCCTTTTCAGCTTCATCGGACAAACCATTAATAATGGACATAGTGGCAAAATTTTGGACTGCTTTTTGATATTCCGGGGCCGATTCATAAGCAATTTTTACCAAATCATAGGCCCTTTTAACGCCGCCCAGATTAAGGTGAGTTTCCGCTAAAAGGAAAAGAATTTGCTGTTTATTTGGAGAAAGCTCAAGGGCACGCTCAACCGCGCGCAGGGCGTCCTCGTGGCGTCCGGCATTGGTATACATAGAGGACAGAAAAAGATAACCGCGAGGATCTTCAGGATTATCCCTAGTCTGACGTTCAAGCTCATTAATAGACACTTGTGTGACTTTGTCCTTTAACTTTTGGGGCAAAACGGAACCGAAAACAGCATTAGCATAGGTGCTTAACTGCTCTCTCGCCTCCCCTGTTCCAAATGTCCGTAAATTAAAGACATTTTCAAAATCGGATAAGACCAAATCAATATTTTGTCCTTGAAAATTAGTGTCCTTTAGCGCCTGCAAAAGCCAAGTATTGGCCAATATCGGTTTTATATTTAAGAAATAGAGTGAAAAAATAAGCCCCAAAATAATAAATGCCACAAGAAACGAATGAAGTGGCCCCGATGTCCAAGTCCGAACTCGGTTCGGAATTGGATTCCGAACCGAGTTCGTATAAAAGTGGATAAAGGCTAGAACGGAAAAAAATAGAATATAAGATGTTAGGTTGTCAAAAATAAAAAAGTTGTTAAAAAAGTAAGCGGCAAGAAGCGAGGTAAAAACTACTGCCGTTATCAATTTTGCAGATTCCGATTCCGAACTCGGTTCGGAATCCAATTCCGAACCGAGTTCGGATTTTTTCCAAATAATATATATGGCCGAACCAAAAAGCGATAAGTATGCCAAAAGTCCGATGATGCCGGAACTCACAAGCCAGTCAAAAATAACATTATGCGCCCGGTCAAACCACGGCTCCTGGAGCCATAAAGCAGGCTCATAATATTTGTTAAAAACCTGACCGAAATTTTCAATTCCCCATCCAAAAATTGGCCTTTCCTTAAACCCCTCAAATGACATTTTCCAAATAATAAAACGCGACTGGATCGTTCGCTCCGCAAAACTAAGGTCGCCGAAACGCTGGAAAACATAGTTATTCCTGACAAAATCGGTATTTTTTACCGAAAGAAAAATCAGAACCAAAAGAATAACGCCTCCTATCACGCCGATCGAAGCCCAGCGAAAGCGCTTGTCTTTTGAAAAAAAGGCGAGAAGCAGGGCGAGAAGAAAAAAACCGCCGATAAGCCCCAGAATCGCGCCTCGAGTTGCCGTCAAAAACACAACGGGAATTTCAAAAACGACTAATCCCGCGAATATGTTTTTCAGCCACTTGCGCTCTTCGGTAAAAAACAAGTAAGAAGCGAAAAAGACGTTTAAAAGGATGAAAATGGCCATATAACTCGCGTTGCCGAACGAGCCGTCCGCGCGCGGACCGCTTTGAACGGAGATTGTCAAAATACCGAGCGCCTGAAAATATCCGTATAAAGCCATAGCCGCTCCGGAAGCCGAGATAGCATAAAAAAATCTGCGCCACTGAATGGACGACTTAAACATGCTTATCAAAACCAAAAAATAGGCGAGTAGATGCAGATGCGATATTAAGCCCTCCATTCTTTCGAAGTTAGACCAAAAACTGCGATAAGGGTTTACGCCAAAAATCGTGGAAAGGATTAAAACCCCGACAACAGAGCACGCTGCCCACAATATGGGCGAGGCCTTTGGCCGATACCGGCTGTCGGCCATAGCCAATATAATCCAGAGAGCGAAAATTATTTCAACGATTATACGGAATAAAAAATTTTTGCCCGTAATAAACGGAAAAAACATTGATTCCGAAACGAAGAAGGGGGTTATGAGGACAATCGCGAAAAGACCGACGATTATCGCCCAACCCAGATATTTGATTAAGTTCATAAATTTTAATATAGCAGGCTATATCAATTTAAATCAAGGCGGCCCTTTATGTGTTCTTTTTTCAGAGGCGTGCCGAATTCAATATCCGCGGTCGCGGCTCTGCCGATTATTTCGTCAAAATGCTTGGTGGGCAAGCCGAATGCCGGACGAACAGAACGAATATTTTCGGGACTAAATTTCTCGCCTCTTTTAATGTTTTTGCAAACGAAGAGCGAACGGCGGAAACGTTTATTGTGTTCTTCGGCGGCGCTGGCCGGTCCGTAATGAACGCCGCCCAAAGCGATTTTTGTTTTTTCACCATCGGCAATACTGTCGCCTGCCCTTATTTTTTCAGCCATCAATTTAAATTCCTGCGGTTCCAGAGAAAATCCGGCATCCGAACCTCCGCTTTTTCTATCCAAAATAACATGCTTTTCAATAATCTTGGCGCCCGCGGCGGCCGCAATCAACGGCGCTTCAATACCCGCGTTATTATCGGAAAATCCGGACACAACGTCAAACCGTTCGGCAATATTTTTAATCGTCGCCAAATTCATGCCGGAAAAATCCGGCTCTGTTTCGTATTGCGTTACGCAATGAAGCGCGGCTATGTCCTTGGCTCCGTTTTCGCGCAAAGTTTTTATAGCGAAGTCGGCGTCCTTTGCTGAAGCATAACCCAAGGAAATTATAACCGGCTTTCCGGTGCGGGCAACGCGGCGCAAAAGCAAAAAATCGTTAACTTCATACGAAGCAATTTTATAGCAAGGAACTTCAATAGACTCCAGAAAATCAACCGCGCTTTCATCAAAAGGCGTTGAAAAAAGAATAATGTCCAGGTCATCCGCGAGTTTTTTCAGCTTTGGCTGCCATTCCCAGGGGGTATAGGCGGCCTGGTAAAGCTGGTAAAGGGTCTTTTTCTGCCAATCATCGGGGTTATTTTCCCCGCCCACCCTAAACCACTCTTTGTCGGAATTCAAAGTTATGGTGTCGGGAGTGTAGGTCTGAAGTTTTACGGCGTCAGCCCCGGCCTCGCGCGCCGCCCTCACCAGCTTAACCGCTTCTTCATATTTTTGATGGTGGTTCGCGGAAATTTCGGCCACCAAAAAAACCGGCTGTCCGCCTCCAACCGACTTATTGCCAATTTTAAAAATTTCCGACATATTTACGTTGAATAACCATCAAACTACGCTTAAAAATACATTGTGTCAAATGATGGTTAAGAAGCGCGCATTCCGGACACTCCGCAGCAAAAACTCGGGGCAATTGTTTTCCCGCACAAATCCGAACCGAGTTCGGTCCGAACCGAGTTCGGATTCGGATAGGAAAAGAAAGGCCCGCGCCGAGGCGGGGCTCAATTATTTCTTTCCCAAAAAGACATTCCTCCTTTTTTCGAAAATTTTACAAAACCGAGGCCATGCACCATTTTTATTGAAGCATAGTTCCTGTTTTTTATTACCGCCACCAGTCTTTCACCCGCGAACCTTGGGTCTTTAACGGCCAGAGCGAGCATTTTTTTGCCGAATCCCTTTCCGCGTTCTTGGGGCGCGACGGTCCACGAAAACTCAAGACCTTCGCCTTCAGAAAATTTATCAACCATCAAAACCCCAACCGGTTTTTTATTTTCCAAAGCGAGATAAATAATCCCATTTTGGGCAACTCTTCCCAAAAGCTCTCTTTCGTAATCCCCTTTTTTAAAAACCTGAGTTCTTCTGGATTGCCGCCTCGTATCCGGGTCATTCCTCCATTTAAGCAACATCTCCAAATAAGAGCGTATTTCCGCGGGCTTCAAGTCCATTAACTTCATTGGTTTTCCCCCGTCGCGAACGTCTTTCAGAAAAATAACATACCTGCTACAAAAAATCCAGCTGCTGCACGAGTCCGACATTCTCCAAAAACATTTCCGGTTTTTGCCGCAGAGCTTTTTTAAGCCCGCGTCTTGAAAAAAACTTGAAATCTTCGTGCTCGGAGCTCGCGTTAAAAAACGAATGAACATCGGATAATCCGGATAGTTGAATTTTGAAAAAAACATCCATAACGCCCGTGCTAATCTCAAGCGCCAAAAAGACGGGCGTTATGGAGGAGATACAACGACTGTCGAATCCCATTTCCTCTTTTAGTTCCTTTTTCAGCTGTACAAGAGGTTGAGCCCTCCCGCCCCTTTGAGCCGAAGCATCAATGGCGCCCGCCGGCGCAAATTCGTATAATCCGCCGCGCGTTGTGTCATTGCTTCTGCGGGCAAGCAGATAGCCGCCGTTAAAACGCGCGATACCCGTAACGCCGCAATAAATCGGACCCGCGGGCCTTCCTTTTTCAGCCGAGTAAAAAGCGCCCGCGTAGTCGGTAAACTTGCCGTGAAAATCAAACGGCGCGGCTTCATAACCCAGAGCAAAAATCTTGCCGTCAAAAAGGCGTGAATTTTTTTTCCTGGACTTGCGCCAAAAATCGTTAATCTCGGCTCTTGAAAAAAAGTTGAGATGAATTTTTTTGTCTTCACGAAAAGATATTTTATTTTTTGCGGTAATTTTTGCGGCTAAAAAGGAATTTTCCCCCGCGATAATCAATTTTTTGCGCAGGTCGTTGAAATTTCTAAAAGAAAAAAATGAATCTTTTTTAAGATTCCTGTCGTATTTAAGCGCGAAACAGCCGGCCTTGCGAGCGGCGGCAAGCCCGTTTTCCGAATCCTCCACGGCCACGTAAAAACCTCTCCCCGCTTTTTTGACGGCTTTCAAATAAATTTCCGGATGAGGTTTGGCTTTTTTAAAATCTTCGCCGCTTACGGTAAAATCAAAAAGTTTTTCCGCCCCTCCTTTTTTTATAATGGCCCGTAAATACCCGGACGGCGCGCTTGTCACCAATGCCAAATTCCACCCTCTTTTTTTAAGTTTTTTCAATGCGTCTAAAACTTCCTTTTTAACGCGAATGCCGCTCCGAACTTTTTTGAGCACCTCCTCATACTTTTTTTTCAAATCCTTCACGGAATAACTCAAGCCGCCCTTCCTTTTTAAGTAAGCCGCTATTTCTTTGACATTTAAGCCGTTGCACTTGTCAAAATCAGCCGGACTTAATTTAACGGAAAATTTCCTTCCGAAGTCAAAAAAGGTCCTCTTAAGCAAGGGAACGCTGTCAACCAATACTCCGTCCAAATCAAAAAATATCCACGACTTTTTCATTAAAACTCATCTTCTCTAACGGACTTGGCATACCCTTCGTTTCTTTTAATACGGCTGTTTGCTGAAAATATTTCCGGATTTTCTTTATAAAGATTTAAAATATCGTCTAAATTAAAATTTTCGTTTTTCGCGTAAAGCTCGCGGAAAACGGAACTCATAACGGCGAAATCCTCCCGATTGTCAACGGTCAAACGAATGCCGGAGACATCAGTTTTATATTTGACATTGCAGGCGCGAAAAATCTCCGGATGATTTCCGATATAGGCCGTCACGTGCTCGCGCTCGGACGGCAATTCGGCTTCTTGCCGAGATTTTTCCAAAACGTCAATTGAAAATGCTTCGACATCCATTCCGTCAGGATATGTCGGCGGATGGACATTAGAAACGTAATCATATTTATCCAAATTCTGAACATAAAAATTAACGACTTCATTAATGATTTCCGGATCCATCAAAGGACAGTCGCCCGTCAAACGAACAATATGAGTTACTGAAAATTTTTTGGCGGTTTGATAATATCGGTCTAAAACATCTTTCTCGGAACCGCGAAAAAATTCTACTCCGTAATTTTTGGCAAGCTCGGCTACTGCCCCATCTTCCGGTTTTTCAGTTGTGGCAACAATGATTTTATCCAAACTTTTCGCGCGTTTAACTCTCTCCAGCAAATGCTCGAGCATCGGCTTGCCGCAAATGTTTTTTAACACCTTGCCCGGAAGGCGGCTTGAACCCAAACGCGCCTGTATAATCGCCGCAATCATGTTAAGCGTTTGAATCCTGAACGCGCCACGGGACCCTTAAGAAATTTTTTAGGGTTTTTGCTGTCAACGGATTTTTTTACAATAGCAAACACTTCATCAATCGCTTTAAGATATTTTTTCACATGCGAATCTTTATGCGCGTAGGAAACATAAACACTGGGCCCCGCTAAAAATCCGCGTTTAAGCATTTCCTGCGTAAAGATGGTCTTGAGAATCTGATTTTTTGAACCGTAATCAAAAGAAAAAGTGATTAACGGCTCGGGACCTAAAATGTTTATTTTCAAGCCGTAATTCGCGGCGCGGATTTTCCACCCCTCGCTTATTTTTTCACCTATTTTTTTAAGATGGGCGGGAACATTAAGCCGCTGCATCTTTTTTATGGTCGCGATTACCGCGGCGGGACCCACCGCTTCAGTCCAATAAGTTGAGGATATAAACGATGTTTCTGCCGCGTCCATAACGCGTTTTTTGCCGATAATCGCCGCCATAGGATGTCCGTTTGAAATTCCTTTGGCAAAAACGGCTATGTCGGGATTTACTTTATATAAAAGATGGACTCCGCCTATATTTTTTCGGAAACCTATGGTGATTTCGTCAAAAATTAAAACGGCGCCGATTTTTGAAACAAGATTCCGAACTTTTTTTAAGAAATCGTCTTCGGGTTCGTGGTGACGCATCGGTTCAATGACAACGGCCGCAATGGTTTTTTTATGTCTTGCGGCAATTCTTTCAAGCTCCGAAAACTTATTATAATGAAAAGTGAAAGCGGTGCCCTTTAACGCGCGGGGAACGCCTCTCGGAAAAAGTCCGGGGAGAAGATGCCCGTCAAGATTTTTTTTATGAGCCAGGTTGGCGGCCAAATACCAATCATGCCAACCATGGTATCCGCAAAAAACTATTTTGTCGCGGTCGGTATATGCTCTTGCAATCCTGACGGCAACTGTCATTGCCTCGCCGCCCGTCCTTGCGAATTTCACTTGTCCGGCCCACGGATGCAGTTTACACAAAAGCTCCGCCAATTCCACGTCAAAAGGAGTATTTAAAGTGGAGACCACGCCGTTATTTAACACCTTGCTTACGGCTTTATTTACGTCAGGATCGGAATAACCAAGCGTAGCCGCGCCCAAAGACATATAAGACATATCTATAAATTTTCTGCCGCTTAAATCCCAGACCTCAACCCCCTTGGCTTTTTTGTAATAAGACGGCCAACCATCGGGCAGAAACATCTCCGCTCTCTTGGACAAAAGCTGGGTTCCTCCGGGAATCAGATTTTTCGCACGGTTCCATAATCTTACCCCTTTAGGGATTATTTTTTTTGACGACTTTTCCATAAGCTTGGGAAAATAATGCTTTTTTTAATATCGGTAAATTTATCGCGCAGTTCTTTCGCGCAAGCGTCAAAATTTTTTGAGTCCCGGATAATGCGCAAATTTTCTTCCAGTTGCTCTATATTATCCACTCCAAAAACAACATAGTCAATAGCTGGATTTTTATGTGAAAATAAAAGCGCCGCTTCGGCCCGCGTAAAACCATGTTTCTTTATAATGTTATTAAATTCGCGCAGATATTCTTTTGCGTCAGATAAATAATCCGGTATTGCCCCTTCATCCATAAAAACAAGACCTTGCAAAAATGCGCTGCGGGCAAAAACTTTTACGCCGTTTTTTCGCGCGGTTTCAAAAAAATCTGTTTTATGCAAACGCTGGTCAAAAACGCTGTATGGAATCTGGACATAATCAACCTTACGTTCTTGGACAGCGTACATCGCGTCTTTTTCCTCGTAAATTGAGACGCCGATATTTTTTACCAATCCTTTCTTCTTTACGGATTTAAGGGCTGACCAAACGGCGTCGTTATAAATATATTCGGGCGTATGCAGTAAATAACCGTCCAAATAATCGCGCTTCAAACGCGCAAGCGATTTTTTAACTTCTTCTTCAACTTCCGTTGTATGCGGTTTTAATTTTGAAATTACAGAAATTTTGTTGTTCAATCCGCGGCCTTCCAACCACTCGCCCAAAATATCTTCGGCGTCGCCGTAAGCGTAAGCCGTGTCAAACACCTCTATGCCGCCCTCATATGCGCGGTCCAAAATCGCCAAGGACTCCTCGCGCGAAGGCTTCCCTCGCTTGTTATTCATGCCGTAATCCAGCCCCAGTTGAACAGTTCCCAAACAAAGTTTATTTGCCATTATTTTTTAGGCCCAAATTTTTCTGCCTTTTATTAAATTCCTTGCTTTGTTCCTCGGAAAGATAAACGGGGCCGTAAGCAGAGGAAGTTCCCCAAACATTATCCTTAACCCATGCTCCATTTTCAATTCTCCAGACACGCGGGTCGCGAAAGGTGTCCGCTACTCGCCAAAATTCTTCCTCGGACATCCCGACATAATCAAGCCAGTAGTTCAAATCGCTTGAAACAACATGGTCATGCTTTCTTACTTTTTCAATCCCTTCTTCGCGCGTCATATAGCCGTCGCGTATGTCTTTGGACGCGTGGTCCGAAGCCCGGCCGTAGCCGAACTTTATGAACTTTAACAAATCATGCGCTCCATTTTCATACCTGTCATCCAAATTTGAAAACTTGCGATAAGTCCTTTCAAACGGAACTTCTCTCGGCTTCCAACCATATTTTTCCTGCACCATTTTAGAATGCTTATTCGGGTCCCATCTAAAAAAATTACCGATGTACAAACCCCTGACGCCGACTTTTAAAATCTCGTCGTCCGTAGGATATTTCGTCCAGAGCAAATCCTTTTCGCTTAATTTCTCCTTTTCGTCGTTAAGCATATCGTGCCACTCAAAACCGCGCAAACTATGTTCGTGTCTCGCGCGCGCGCTGAATTCCACAAAATCCTCCGGCTCATACATCCCCGATATGTCCCAGCTCGTTTCCCCCCAGATGACTAAAGGAATGTTAAATTTCACCGCTACCTGAATCGGATAAGTCATTATGCCGCAGTGCGCGTGCCAATTCATATCGCCCATTTTACGAAAACAAAGACGATTCAGCTTTTTTAAAACCTCGACTGACGGCCCGAAAACAAGATGGTCGGCATTAAAGACATGGCGCATTCTATCGCGGTTATAATCGCCTTCCGGCAAATAGTTATTGCCGTGATATGTCACTAAAAGCGGTTTTAAGCCGTAAACGGAAACCATCATATGCGTCTGATAATAACTGTCCTTGCCGCCGGAGACCGGAATAACACAGTCGTAATCGGACGTATTGTTTTTTGAAATTTCTTTGATTAACTCCTCAAATTTCTTTTTTCTTTGCGCCCAAAACTCCGGCGTTAATTTTTTGAATTTTTCAAAAACTCCGCAGCTTGAACAGATGCCGTCGTTATTTATTTCCAAATTGACCGCAATTTGCGGATATACGCAACGTTTACAATAATTCATCTTGATTAAAATTTATACGGTTAATAAATCAGGGGGTCTGACATTATAACCGCGTTCATATAGATATTTTTTCGCTTGATAAACGCTCTGGTCGGTATATTGGAAAATATTTGCGGCTGCCACCGCGTCTGCCTTGGTTTTTTCAAGAATTTCGGCAAAATGCGCCCATTCGCCCGCGCCGCCGCAGGCAATAACGGGTATTTTCACATTTTCTGAAACTTCGGCGATGACATCAATTTCATATCCCGTGCGCGCGCCGTCTCGGTCAATTGAATTTAAAAGTATTTCCCCCGCGCCCGCGCTTTGTGCGATCTTCGCCCACTCTAGCGGAGAATAATCCGTTTCCTTTGTTCCTCCTTCGGACATAACAACAAACTTATCGCCTATTTTTTTAAAGTCAACCGACACAACCACAGATTGAGAGCCAAATTCACGCGCCGCCTCGGTTATAAAATTTTGATTCAGAAGTGCGGCCGTATTTATGGATATCTTATCAGCCCCCAAAGAAAGGCGGCGCTCAATGTCGGCAAGCGTCCTTATCCGCCCCCCCACGGTCATTGGCATAAAGGTCACCTTTGAAACATCCTGAATTATTTCCAGAAAAGAGCGGCGGTTTTCATGCCCCAAATCGTCCCGCCTTAAATCATACACTTCATCACGCGAAATATCAAGATAAATAAGCTCATCGGACGCCCATTCCGAAAGACGCTTTGCGGAAGTTACGGGATTTCCGAGATTTTGATAAAATTGGAAGCCCTTGCTCTGAACAAGCCATCCGTTTTTAAGGAGTAAAACCGGAATCAGACGCCGCTTCTTCATTGTGTTATAGAGAGAAAATTTTTTAATAAAATTGAGCCGGCTTTCTGGCTCTTTTCAGGATGAAATTGGACTCCAAAAATATTGCCTTTGGCTATTATGGAATTAAACTTCTCTCCGTATTCTGTTTTAGCGGCAACACTTTCCGCGTCTTTTTCATCAAAAACGAAGCTGTGAACAAAATAAAAATCTTGACTTTCACTTAACCCGTCCAAAAGCGGATTTTTTTTCAGCGCAACAACGCTGTTCCAGCCGATATGCGGCAGAGGGAGTTTGCCCGAATTTATTTTTCTCACCTCCCCCGGAATCCAACCGAGACCGTCATATTCTCCGAATTCAAAACCCTTATCGGCCAAAACTTGCATGCCCACACAAATGCCTAAAAATGGTTTTTTGTTTTCAAAAATCTCGCGCTTCAAGACATCCAGCGTAATTGTTTTTTTAATTTTGTCCATTGAAGCGCCGAACGCGCCAACTCCCGGAAGCACGATATGAGTGGCGCCGACAATATCCTCCGATTTATTTGAGATAACAGCCGTGTCAATCAAGGTCTGAAACATATTAAAGACAGAGCCGACATTTCCGGAACCGTAGTCAAGTATGCAGACTTTTTTATTTCCGATCATAAGGCTTTCTCGCTACGAACCATGTATGGGACGAGAGGTTATTCTCTTTCAGAAATTTCTGGAATCCGGCGCCCAATTCATTCCATCTATCAATCAGTATCGTCTTCAAAAAAAGTCGGTCAGACACACTGAACTTTCCGGCAAGAACCTTATTTCTGACAATTTCGGCATCCAATTCTCCAGGCGTGAAGCATTCCAGCGCCTCAAAACCGGCGCGCTTAAAAAGAATTTTAAGCGAATCCGGGTTAAAAAGATTGATATGCTCATGGTCAATGCTTTCCGACATAATCCCGAGCGTAGAAATGTCAAACCCCTTAAAATTAGGGCAGGTTACCGCAATAATAGACCCCGGATTCATAAGGCCTCTGCAAGTTTTTAAAAATTCCTCGGCCGAAAAAAGATGCTCAATCACCTCAAAAGAAACGATTATGTCCGGAGGCGTATTGAGAAACTTAATGTTTTCAATAAAATCGTTGATGGTCTCTATGCCCCGCTTGCGGCATGATTGCGCAAGCGCAGGCATTGGCTCAATCGCGATAATTTTAGAAAATCTGCCTGTGGCTTTTGCTTCTTTACAAAACGTGCCGAAACCAGCCCCAACTTCAACCAAACAATCAGTCGGAACGTCAAATTTGTCGCATATTTCCAAAATTCGCCGCACCCGCGGTTTAACAATGTTTTCTCTGCGCATTTTTTCGGACGCGGGAAAAATAAATTTATTCCAACACTCATAAACCAGCGAGTGTTCATAAAAATCCCGCAAAATTTTGGGCGTAGCCCTGGGATTCATATATGCCGTGCCGCATTTACGACAAACATCAAAATTGAAACCGTATTTTTCAAAGGCGGATCCGGCATCGTCTTTTCCGCAAGCGGGACACGATACTTTTATAAATTTACTTTTGGAGGCGGCCAAAACCGCGATATCAGACGCGAGGGCTTCCTGAAAATCTTTGCTTTCCGGTTTTATATTTTGTTCATTGAATCGGTTGTTCTTCATGGTGTGTTTTCGCTAAAAATCCGGAGTAATCGCCAATCCTTTGCTTATAAATCGTCAGGAAATAATCCTTATCATAATACTTTTCGCCTATAAAAAGCGGGTAAGTTTCTCCGCCAAAACCGCGCTTGAACCGCGCGATATCTATTTCTTTTTCGGAAGGAAAATCAAAAAGAGTGTTTCCGTACTGCTGCCAGCCTATTTCGTAAAATCCAAAATTTTTTTCGCGCATCCAGCGAATAGCCGTCCACTGAATTAGATGCCCTATGGGCATTTTTTCGACATCCGGGTCATTGCAGGACGAACCGTAATAAACATTGTTTTTAAAACTGAAAAAATAAGAGAAACCGGCGAATTTGCCGTCTTTTTTTACCCCGACCAGAAATGCGTTTTTGTTCTCGATCCATTTATGCATCATATCAAAAGTTGAACGCGGACGAGTAGAACGCCCCGAGGCCTTGTGATGCAATTTTACATATTCTTCAAATACCGGCCCCGTTATGGTTTCGGAATCATACACTTCGGCCTTTAGTGATTTTTCGGCGCGGGAAATATCGGAATCATGGCCGTGACGCAAAGCGCCGCGCAGAACATCCAAAGAGCGCGAGAGATCAATAACTTGGGTGTTGAGCATTTCGCCGAAATATCCGAACTTCATTAAGTGATTGAATTTCTGCTCCCCCGTTTCAATAAATGATTTATTAAGCGTTGAGAAACGAAATTTTGCCAATTTGACCCCTTCTTCTTTAGCTTTCCTGTCGATTTCTTCAAAAACAGCTTTGGTAATTTTTTCCCGTTCGTTTTTGGTTAAATCATTGGCTAACGCCGGTATTGGACCCCAGCCTCCGCCGTAAGAAAATTCTTTTACGCTCCCGCGTTCTTCGAGAATCAAAGGCGAGATCGCAATAATCCGACCTCCCTCTTCCATAAAAAAAGAAAGCGAACGCGGTTTATATTCCGGTTTATAATCAAGAGTGTATTTGAGCCATCCGAAAGTGTGCCAAAACCACGCATCGTCTGACTCCAGACAAAAATCATCCCACCGGCCGCAATCAGACGGAGTCAACGCGTGTATTTTCATTTTTTATGAAAAATTTATTAATAAGCCCCGCGATTTCACGAACAATTGATTTGGAAAGACCGGGGTAACACGGAAGAGTGATGCAAGAATTATGGTATTTTTCCGTTTGAGCAAGGCGGATATTTTTATAACCGTTGCGCCTGTAATACGGGTGGGAATAAACGGCCGGATAATGGAAGTTCGCGCCGATGCCGTTCTTTTTTAAAAAAGACGCGAGCTCATCGCGATTCTTCCGGTTGGAAACCCTTATTACATAAATATGCCCCGCTGAATAATATCCGGGAAAGCTTACGGGCAACAAAACATCTTTGGAATTTTTTAATTCCTCCTCATAATATCTCGCGACTTGATTGCGCCGCCTGACAAAAGAATCAACTTTAGAAAGTTGGGACAAGCCCAAAGCGGCCTGAATATCGGTCATCCTGTAGTTGTATCCGAGAGCCGTCATGACATTTTTTCCGATTTTGTCTTTGTGAATGCCGTGACTTCTCAAACGCAAGAGTTTATCGTAATATGATTTTTTATTGGTTAATACCGCTCCGCCTTCGCCGGTTGTTATCGTTTTTACCGGATGAAAGCTGAATACGGCCATGTCCGAGTACTTACAATCGCCTATTTTGGAATCGCGATACCTGGCGCCTAAAGCATGGCAAGCGTCTTCAATAACCAATAAACGGCGTTTTTTGGCGATTGATGAAATTGTTTTCATATCGCAAGGCAATCCCGCGAAATGCACGGGCACAATCACTTTTGTTTTCGGGGTAATCAGCTTTTCAATTTTTGTCTCGTCAAGATTACGCGTATCAAGACGGATATCGGCAAAAACGGGCCTCGCGCCGACGACAAGAAGCATATTTGAGGTCGCGGCAAAAGTGTTCGGGGTCGTAATTGCCTCGTCCCCCTTCTTTAATCCGGCGGCGAGATACGCCAGATGCAAAGCAGCCGTTCCGTTTGAAACTGCGACTGCGTACTCAACACCGCAATAAAGCGCGAGCGATTTTTCAAATTTAGACACCGTCGGCCCTTGCGTAATAAAATCAGACGACAAGACCCCGACAACCGCTTTGATATCGTTCGCGTCAACAGACTGACGGCTATAAGGAATCATCCCAGTACAATTAAATCGAAAGTTTCTTGCTAAATTCGCAAGCAAACTCCCGACTAATTTGCTTAAATATAATTTTATAATAATACATATTTATACCACCCAAGAAACTAAATTTAGCATTCGATTTAATTGTACTGGGTCATAATTCGTCGTTAAGTATTTTTTTAAAATCCTCTTTAGTAAGCCAATTTTTATTCGTGTGGCTGGCGAAGCGAAATCCCGACTCGGGTTTCCGTCCAGATTCATGATATTTGGAATGAATATCCGCCTCATAAGGAAACAGAGGGAGCACCACATACATATCTTCCATTTCCAACGCCCTATAGGACTCTTCGCTGGTAAGCAGTACTTCATGAATTTTTTCTCCGGCGCGAGGACCGATTATTTCCCGCTCGGCTCCCGGCGCCAAAACATCAAACAAGTCCGAAAGTTTCATGCTTGAAAGTTTCGGTATAAAAATTTCTCCTCCGGTCATATTTTCAAGCGCGAAATCCACAAGTTTAAAACTTTGATTTAAGGTAATCCAAAAACGAGTCATAGCCGGATCCGTGATGTAAACGCGCTTGACATCCCGACTTCTTTTAAGAACGTCAATAACGCTCCCGCGACTGCCGATAACATTCCCGTATCTCACCGCGCTAAGAATGGTTTTCCCCGGAGCGTAAGAATTTCCGCTTATAAACAATTTTTCCGCGCAGAGCTTAGTGGCGCCGTAAAGATTTATCGGCTCCGCGGCTTTGTCGGTTGATATAAGTAAAACTTTTCGGACACCTTGGTCAATCGCGGCTTCAATAACATTTTGGCTTCCGATTATATTGGTTTGCACCGCCTCAAACGGATTGTATTCCATTGCCGGCACCTGTTTAAGAGCCGCGGCATGCACCACGACATCAACATCCCGAAAAGCCCTTTGAAGGCGGGACAAATCGCGAATATCGCCTATAAAAAACCGCAGACGCTCGTCTTTCATTTCGCTCTGCATCTCGGATTGCTTCAGCTCGTCCCTTGAAAAAACAACAATCTTTTTTGCTTTAGAGCCCAGCAAATGACGGACAAAACTCCGGCCGAAAGAACCGGTGCCTCCGGTTATTAAAATAGCTTTATCTTTTAAGCATTCAAACGACATAGATTATTTTTCCGTTATTATTTCCAAAATCGCGCGCGATATGTTTGCCGAGTTTTCTTCCGCGCTCAACCTTACAAACCTCTGACCATATTCGTCAACATACCCGCGAATCGTGCTTTCGTCAAGGTTTTTTAAAAAATTTATTATCGATTGATTATTCACGGAAAATCCGTCCGCGATTTTTTGAAGAGCCTTGCTGCAAGATTCCACGCCGTCCGCTTTGAAAACATGGGGACAAGAGCGATACCAGGGATAACCAAAAACTATAACGGGTTTTTGGCGTAAAAGCGCCTCAATGCCGGCGGTGCCGCCGACGGTTGCCACGGCTTGAGCGCGATTTATCAGTTCATAATTGTCAGTTTCCAGGGGCACCAGACGAACATTTTTAATGCCGGATATTTTATCGTAGTAGCCGCGGTAACGCGAGCCCGCGAAATTTAGCCCGCGCTGATACCATTGAAAAGGATGTTCTTTTGCGTAAATTTTCCATCCGACGGGAAGAGACGCTGAAAGAATTTTAATCATCAGAATTTGGTCAACAAATATGTCTCCCAAGGGGGAAGTTGTGCATTCGGGCTGATAATGCAGAGGGACATAAACGAATTTTTGGGAGTAATCGGGAATAAACTGCGCCCGAATGTGTTCGTCCCGGATATTTTCTTTAAAAAAATTGGCCGCGCGCCGCGCCGTCTGTTCAACAAATTCTCCCCGCTTAATAGTCGCTAAAATCGCTTTCGTCTTTAGAATCATCCTGTTTAAAAAAGCGAAGCGTTCATGGTCTTCTTTTAAATAGAGCGGGAGGGCGTCAACGCCGATTAATGTTCCGGTTTCATAAAATTTCCTCGTTTCCTCGCTTAAATCAGAAACCGAAAAATTGTAACTCATGTTTTTTCGCGTAATTTTACTTAAAAGCCCGCTCCCCTCGCGAAAATCTTCATAGAAAAACAGCCGGCCGTCTATCGGAGACATATTCCAAAACATAACTGTTTTAATGTTTTCCGAGCGCGCGATTTCGTAAAGAATATAATCATACACGGTGTGCGGAGCAGTACTGAAAATCACGGCATCCGGATTAAATTTTTTAACCACTCCGTTCCAGTATGAAAGCATTGTGTAGTAAAGATGTCTTCGTTCATCCGTCCCCATCCAGTCAAAACGTTTATTCATCATTGTTAAGACTAATGACTCCGTCTTATGGAACTTACTGATAAGTTCGTAAGACGGCGGCTCAAATTCGGCCGAAGCCAAAGCCGGCGCGGGCTTGCCGTCCCAGGCATCATAGTGCTCGTGAAAAATAATTCCGGGCAAACAGGTTTTGCAGTACAATTACACCGATTTATAATTTCGCAATCTCATGCCAAACCACCTTCGACCCCTTGTGGTTTTTAAATATCTTTCTCTTTGTTGAGCGTCCTCTTTGTTTAAACATGCTTCATAATATATTAACTTCAATGGCCTTCTGTGTTTAGTGGCAGGAACAAGGCCTTTTTTGTGTTCTTCTGATCTCTTTTTTAGATCGTGGCTGTAACCTATGTAATTATCGCCATCTTTATCGCTACGCAGAACATAAGTGTAGAAGAACACAATCGGTGTAATTGTACTGGGCATGTTTATTTTCTTAAATTATAAACTTTAAAAAAATAGGAATGTTTATCTCTTAAAAGTTCGGTTGGAGCTCCGGCCTCGGAGACCCTGCCATTTTCAAGCACAACCAGTTTATCGGAATTTTCAACGGTACTCAAACGATGCGCTATGACGATAATGGTCATTTTGCCCCTCAGCTTTTCAACCGCTCTTTGAATTAAGAGCTCTGATTCGTTGTCAAGCGAACTCGTTGCTTCATCCAAAATCAAAATTTGCGGCTTCCTGACAAGCGCCCGGGCAAGAACTACGCGCTGACGTTCTCCGCCGGAAAGCCGCATACCGCGTTCACCGACCACCGTTTCAAATCCGTCAGGCAATGCCTGAATAAAATCGTAAATGTTCGCGAGTTTTGCCGCGTCAATTATGTCTTCCTTGTTCAGTCCTTCATTGTAAAATCTGATATTTTCATAAATAGTGTCATTCATTAAAAACGCCTCCTGGGAAACATAAGCGATGTTTGCCCTCCAATCCCCGAGCTTAATGTCTTTTATGTTTTCTCCGTCGGCCAAAATGGCGCCTTTTTGAGGAATTTGAAGCCGCAAAAACAAATCCACGAGAGTTGATTTTCCAGCGCCCGACGGACCGATAATTCCCAGCATTTCGCCTTTGGCGACGGAAAAATTTATGTCCGACAGAGTCCGGCTATCGCCATCGTAAGAAAAACCGACATTTCGAAATTCAATTGATTTGCCGAATTGAAACGATTTTGTTCCCGTTTCTTTTTCCTTATTAAGTTTCGCCTCTTCCTTAAACGCCAAAATGCTCAAAACATGCGGCGCGTCTGAATTCAAAACATGTATTTCGGTTTGAGCCGCCTGAACATTGGAAAAAACCCGGTTAATCGCGTAAATAATTACGGCAAAAGAAACAAAATGCAATGTTCCTGTTTTGTAAAAAACGGCAAGAATTCCCAAAATGAAAAAAGCGGCAATTGGCTGGAGAAGAACATCCGTAATGCTTCTAAGAAATCCGATGCGCAAATAAAGCTTTCTCATCGCGCTAAAATATTTAGAGGACAATTTTAAAACCGGTTCTTCGACCCGAGCCGACTTTACGGCTTTCATTCCCAAAACGGTTTCATCGGTGTAATGGGCCAAATCTTTGTATTTTCGGACCATCTCTTCAGAGGCCATCTTAGTTCTGTAATAAAGCGGTTTAAAAACCAGAAGGATTATTCCTCCGAAAGCAAAAGCGAGCATTGCTATAAGAAAAGACACATTTAGCGCCAGAAAACCGTAGACCAAAAAATTCGTGACAATGAGAGCGGATCCCCCGAGATGAATAAGAAGAGACGAGCCTCTCTCTACATTCATAATCAAAACCTGACTAAGGTGTCCGGCCTTTTGCCTCGCGAGATGGGGCCAGTTGCTTTCAACCATTGCCCTAAACAATTCATTTCTGGTGTTTTTTTCGTAGTCCGCGGCTATCTTCAAATTTATATATTTGGACGCGAAAAGAAACGCGGCCTTTGCCGAAAACATCAAGGCCATAAAAATCATAAGATATCTGACCGTGAAAGGAACGCCGAAAAATAAGAAAAAACTTTTTGTCGTTTTTGAAATAATGTCGGTCGCGCCCCCGCCCTGAATCACGGAAAAAATGGGAATAATAGCGTTGATTCCCACCACATCCAGAACGCCGCTCAAAAAACTAAGCCCCGCTAAAAGAGCAATTTGCCATTTATATTGCCCGAAAGCTGATTTCGCGAGCGTAATTATCCGAACAATTTTGTTCACTCCCATAGTCATATTTAAAATCTACAATACAACAAAACCCGCAAAAAATCTAGACAAAGAAAGCGTATTTGATTTTCAGCATCATTTTATATTAGACTGTCCAAATGGAGAATAAAAACATTATTTTTGTCGTGGGCGCGGCCAAAACCGGCACCTCGGTCATCGTGCAAATGCTTAATGCCCACCCGGATGTTTTTATTCTGTATGAAACAAGAATCGGCAGACACTCGCTTGATAAATACGGAGGGCGATTTATTTCTTCTTACCCTGATGCCAGAAATCTTTTTTCCTACGGAGCAATACCGGAGGATTTTTTTATACGCTTGCAAAAATTTTTAGCCGAAAAAGGATATCCTTTTAAGGTCGTGGGCTCTGACGCGCCGGAATTCGAAATGAACGCTTGCCCCATGGACATTCTTAATCCCCACCCTGTAATTTTTACAATCCGCGACATAAGAACCTGGTTGGCCAAAAACAGCACTATAACACAATATTTTACCGATAATAACGTGGTTTGCGCCGCCATTGATTATACGACTTTCTTCATTAAAAGCTTCCTGCTGGACAAAGTGCTGCGCGCGCGAATGGAAGACATCATTAGCAGAAATAACGACACAATTGAAGCTCTGTCTTCATTTCTCAATCTGGCTATGAGACCGCATTTAAACGAGTGGTGGAAAGTAACTTTTCCTGATTCACATCCAAAGAGAGCGCAAAAATGGCGCGACGGACACTTTGTTAGCGCCCATTACGGTCCGCGCGGAAACGAGGATACGGAAGTAACTCTCGCTCCGCATCCATTTTGGGACGAATTACTTCCGATTTTTGACGCGTACTATAATAACCCGACAGCAAAAATTCCAAAAGAAACCATTTTTGCAGATATAGAACGGCTACAGGCGCTAAAACGTTTTTCTCCTTTAAAACTGGACGAGGTCTACAAAAGTTATAAACATATTACCCTTCTCCCGGAAGGGCATTTAAAAAGAAAAGCGAGAACGGAGATTATCAGGGAAATAAAAAGAATGAAGAGTATGGGCGGGGCTTTAATGCGCGAATTATTTAGACGCGGTTAGATTTGTTCATCCTTATTTATTCCACAAACACTTTTTCGCCGCGTTTTAAGGCGTCAATAATTATTCCGGACACTTCCGGGCGCATAAACCACTCCGGAGGCGCCACACCGCGCTCAAACATTTTTCGCGCCTGGGTGCCGCTGATGGAAAGTTTGTCCTCGGGAGCATGATTCGGGCTGTCCTCGCCGCGCACATAAGCACCCAGTTTTTTGGAATAAAACACTTCGTCAAATTTCACGGCTTTAATGCCCAGGTCGGGAAACTTGTCAAATATGTCGTGCGAGGCCGTCGGAGGATAAAAATTTCCGACTCCGGTATGGTCTCGTCCGACCACAAAATGACTGCAGCCGAAATTCTGGCGGCAAATGGCGGTAAATAACGCCTCTCTTGGCCCGGCATATCTTGAATAGGTATTGAAAGCTGCGAGTACAACTTTATTTTCAGGATATAAGCCGCCGAGCATCCTTTCATAACTCTTGATTATGTAGCGTGCGTTGTAATCGCCAGGCTTTTTCTTACCGACCACCGGATGCACAAACAGCCCGTCGCAGTTTTCCTGCTTCATTGCGGCAAGCTGTATATGCTCATGACTTCTATGAATCACATTTCTTGTATGAAACCCGACCACGCGCGACCAGTGCCTTTCTTTAAAAATCCGCCTCACTTGCTTCGGAGTCAGAGCGTAAGCCAAGTGTTCGGCATTTCTCCTTTTTAAAAGAGAAATTTTTCCGGCAAGTAAAACCGGATTCATCGCGAAAACCCCCCGCACGCCGGTATGTTCTTCGTTTAGAGTTCCGTAAATCTTTCGGGCTGTTTCTTTTTTGTCAAAATTAAATTTTTCATCCAAGTGTAAAATGGCAAGTGTCTCTCCCTTATGCGTAAGCGCGATATCTTCTCCGGCATTAAATCCGTCAGCGTCATTTTGCCTGGCGTCCAGAACAATCGGAAGCGGCCAGACCAGACCGTTTGCAAGACGGGCGCTGTCTAAAACGCTTTGAAAATCTGCCCGCCCCATAAAACCTTCCAGTGGGCTGAAAACGCCGGTTGCTATCTGCTCCGTGTCCATCGCTATATCATCTGATATTTCCAATTTTTTAAGCGAGTTTAAGTAAGAACTATCGGGCGGGGTGTTTATCATTCTATGGATAAGCTTTCCGCCGTGAGGGGCAATTAAAGCGTCGCTGCCTTTTCCCAACCCGGCGCGCGAGATTAAGGTATTTAGCATATTTATACATTCCATGGAATATTTTCCTATGGCGGTCTCTGACGCCAACGTCAGCCCATAAGCTCCGTCGCGGATTATATTGACCACGTCGCATACTTCAGCCCTTGTCGATTTTTTCTTCTCAACCATTGTTTCTAAAAGATTTGTGGCGACATACGTGCCTTTGCCTGCGCTTTTTGCTTTTGAAATTATTTCCTTTTGCAGAAACGGGATGTCTTCCAAAGGGACTTCTTTACTTAAGTCGCCCCTGTCAATAAGCAAAAAGTCGGACTTGGCAATAATGTCATCTAAATTATTCAGGCCGTCTTGGCATTCTATCTTTGAAATAATTTTCATCTTGCCATCCGTTTCCTCTCTTACCTCATCAACGGCCTCCCCCGAACGCATAAACGAGGCGGCGATATAGCCGAGGTTTTCAGCAAGTCCGATTTTTATGGCTTCTGTGTCTTTTGGCGAAAGAGTGGGCAAACTATATGATTTAGTAAAAGCCGAATCAACCACGACACCTTTATTGTTGCCCAAAAAACCTCCCGTAATAACGCTAGTCCCAACGCGCCCCTTGTCACGCAAAGTGTTATCGGTAACACGCAAAGCCAACGTGTCAAAATCCATATAAAGAATATCTCCTTCTTCAAGCTGCGGGATTATTTCTTTTGGACGAAGATAAATCTTATTTTTATCTCCTACAGATTTAATTCCGCTCTCGCCCAAAAGCTCCACCATATCGTTTTTATTAAAATAAACGGGCGGTTTTTCAAACCTTCCGCTCCTTATCTGCGACCCCTCGGTATCAAGAATAAAAGGGATGCCGACTTTTTTTGAAATTTTAACAAAATAATCCAAGTCCTCAAGCGAAGAGTGGGACATATTTACCCTGATAAAATCAACACGGCCGCGCATTTTAAGCACATCGCCTTCTTTTCTGGTTGCGGGGCCCAGAGTAGCTATAATTTTCACGTTTTTAGACACATTCTAAACATAAAAAATATATCACAATTTAACAACCCTGCTTGACTTTTTGGTAAAATTCTGCTAAACATTAATTGAGTTTGAAAGTTGTTTGAAATCAACAAGATAAACAGAGGGGCAAGCGGAAATGGCCGGAATGTGGCTTGTGCCGGTAATTATAAGAATTCTAATCGGCAACATATTTTACCCCTGGTTCGGAAAAGCAAAACTTATACATACCGACAAAATCAGTTTTAACAACCGCTTTACCCTGCATTACTTTTTTGCCGCGGCTTTCGGTTCCGTCGCCGCGTTATTCCTTGGACAATTAGTCTTTGATAAAACACTCTTGTTCATAACGTCCATAGGCGCCGCGAACGGCTACGCCGCTTACTGCCAATGGAAGGCAGACCAGCATTCCCTTAGTTTTGTGTCCATAACTTTATTCATGGATGATGTCATTGCCATAACTTTGGGCTACATCGTCCTAAACGAGAGCAAATACCTAAATTTCGGGATGGGCGCGGGTCTTTTTCTTTGCGTGGTTACAATTATAGGGCTTGGATTCAGCAACTACCGCAAGCAAAAGATCGGAGAAGAGCATGTCGCCCCAAAGCTTTTCATCTATGTCGCCGTTTATACGGTTATCTGGGGATTTGCCACTTTCTCTATGCGGTATTTTGCTCTTAGCGATATTTCCGTCGGTAAATTTGTTTTCGGATGGTATGGCGGAGCATTCCTGATGGCGCTGGCAATCTTTTGCATAACCAAGATAAAAAGTATTTTCCCAAAAAAGGATAACGAAAACAAGGACAATGAAAAGAAAAACGATGAAATGAATAGAGAACTAAGTCCGCTTCCAATCAGAACCACTTTATGGATGACTGCCGTCGCAGGCGGATCTATTTTTTCCTCTATTTTTCTTTCATACTGGGCGCTGCAGCTCGCGCCCCTTACCGTAGTAAAGCCGATCTTTTTTGTTTCCCAGATGCTCGGAAGGATGATTTTGGGACTCTTTATGTTTGACGAATATAAACAATATCGGGGAATAGAAAAAATTCTGGTTCTGTTGGCGGTAATCGGAGCAATAACCATTGCTTTGTCTTTTGGCGGATAAAAATTATTCCCAAAAAATCAAAAAGGCGATCCGAGGGGATCGTCTTTTTTCTTTTGTTCCGACTTAAACGATATTCAAATCGCTGTCTGTTTCTTTAAGTAATTTTAAAATTTCTTTCGGCTTAAGTTTTTTGGCAAATTCGGAAGAAAAACCGCGAGTGGCTTTTTGAGGCCTGCCGAGATAACCGCTTTTATGAAAATAGCCCCAAACATCTTCTCGGGGAGTTAAAATATACATATCTTCGGTTTCAAAAACTTTATCTATCTCATGATTTGCCAGAAGTTGTTCGTGTTTTTTCTCTCCAGCGCGCAACCCTATAATCTTTCTTTTAATATCGGCGGGGTTTTTGCCAAAAACATCGGAATAGTGCCTAATCGCGCAATCAGCTAAATCCCCGAGTTTTACCGCGGGCATTTTTAAAACAAAAATCTCCTGCCCCTTTGTTAAAACGGCCGCGCGCAAAACCAGTTTAACCGCTTGCGGAATAGTCATCACGAAACGAGTCATCTTCGGGTCGGTAACAGTAATATAGCCGTTTTTTATAATTTGATTTTTAAATGTCGGCAAGATGCTTCCGGAAGAACCCAGAACATTTCCGAAACGCACGCAGGTATATTGGGTTTTTTTGTGGCCGCGATAATAATAAGAATTTAGAATTAACTTTTCGGCCATCAATTTGGAAACACCCAGAACACCTTCGGGATTAACGGCTTTATCGGTGGAGATGGCGATAACCTTGCCGACATTGAGTTCCCTGGACGCGTTGATTACATTTTGGGTGCCTATGATATTGGTGGCAACCGCCTCAAAGGGGTCGTTATCGCAAATATCAACGTGCTTCATGGCTGCCGCGTGAAAAACAATATCCACATTCTCCATAGCAAGCTTAAGCCGGTCCTTATCCCTGATGTCGCCGATAATGAAACGTACCGAGTGGTCCTGCTCGGGCCCCATTTCCCGCCTGAATTTATGGTGGGCATACTCGCTTCTGGCAAAAACCCTTATTTTTCTCGGCCCAAAAGAAATAAGCTGCCTGACAATTTCAGAACCAATGGAACCGGTTCCTCCGGTCACCAAAATATCTTTGCCCTTAAACTCCGCCAGAAAGCCTTTTTGTTCGGCTTTATTTTTGACAATTTCGTTCTTAAACATAATCAGCTATTATGTTATCTTTACCACTTCCGCTAATTTTTGACAAATGTATTTTATATCCTTTCTGTCAAGTCCGATATAAAACGGAAGCGCGATTGAAGAACTGCTTACCCGCTCTGACACCGGAAAATCTCCCTCCTTAAAACCGAACTTATCGCGATAAAAATTAAAAAGATGGATTGAAGGTAAATAGGGTTTGGTTGAAATGCCGAGCTCAGCTAATTTTTTAATGACTTCATCGCGTCTTATTTTAAAATTCTTGATTCTCGCGACATAAACAAACCAAACGTGAGTATTGTCCGGGTGTGTTCGCGGAGCATCGATTATATCCGCGTATTTTTTGAGCTCCTCTGAATACCATCCGGCTATTTTCCGCCTCTCTTCTATAACTTTAGGCAATTTTTTAAATTGGGCGATTCCCAGGGCCGCCGCCATCTCAGGCATCCGATAATTGTAGCCGAGACGCTCATGGTCAAGCCACTGCATATTTTCGGCGCGACCCTGATTACGCAAACTCCGGCAAAGACCGTCAATGACTTTATTATCGGTAACAATCATTCCTCCTTCACCCGTAGTCATTTGCTTGTTGGGATAAAAGGAAAACGCCGCGGCTTCGCCAAAAGTTCCGGTTTTCCGGCCTTTATGTCCGGCAGTGATGCTTTCGCAGGCGTCTTCTATGACTTTTAAATTATGTTTTTTCGCAAGAGCCATTATCGGCTGCATATCGCAAGATTGCCCGAAAATATGCACCGGTAAAATCGCTTTGGTTTTTGGGGTAAGCTTTTTTTCAATCTCGGCGGGAGAAATATTAAAAGTAATCGGGTCAATATCCGCGAATACCGGTATGGCGTTCACGTATAAAATAGCGTTGCTTGAAGCAACAAAAGAAAAAGGAGAAGTTATAATTTCATCACCTTCCTTTATGCCCGCGGCAATCAGAGCCAAATGCAGGGCGGCAGTTCCGCTTGAAACCGCGCAGGCGTATTTCACGCCGAGGACTTCGGCGAATTTTTTTTCAAACTCTTTTGCTTTGGAACCAATACTTAAAGTTCCGGAACGCAAAACTTCCAGAACCAATTTTTCTTCTTCATTATCAAAATAAGGTTTTGCTATGGGATACTTCATGAAGCCTCCACGGGCTTACGCCCGTAGTATCTTTCATTTCTTCGGCGGAATCCGCCGAAGCACCCTCCTTCGCTCTCCGAGCTTCGGAGGGTCCGACCTTCGCATTCATCCACGGCTTTACAGCCGTGGTCTTCTGCGAAGGCGGATAAAATTCGCCTAATTCATCTGATGTCTAATTCACCCTATAATTAGGCCGAAACAAAAAGGCGGCTTAATCTAATATAGATGTATTGCCGCCTGAAATCAATCGCCGCGGTTTTTTTCTTCTCCGGCAATTAAACGGTGGAGGTAGTCCAGGATTTGTTCATTAACCAAAGTAAAATATCGCCCGCCTATTTCAATTTTCGCGCCTGGATACGGCGGAAAGAAAAACGCGCGGATTTTTCGGTCAATAAGTTCCGGGGCGTCTTTCGCCGGATCTATTATCTTTAATTTCTCAAGCTCCTCGGAAGATAAATACAGTCCGCCGACATTCGCGGTTGTGGGGATTTCCTCTTTTTCCCGGAATATTTTTATAACTTCTCTGAAAAGCTCCGAAAGCTTTTTCTGGCTTTTTTGTTCCAAAGACAGCGCGGTCTCTTTTTCTTGGTTAATCGGGAAACGAAGAACTTTTATGATGGGTCCCGCGTCAAATTCCTCCGAATCTACGAAGTGAGCGCTTACCCCGAAATCTTTTCTTTGGTCAATAATCGCCGTGTTATAACCGGCTCGACCCTTGTAATCGGGCAGGGGCGCGGGATGAAAATTTACGCAGCCCAGATGACCGAGATTTATAAGAGGGGCTTTGATTCTTTTCCAGAAAAGATAGGAAATCACCAAATCCACATCGCCCACCGCCGGGTCTTTCCTTTCAATCATGCGGTAAATTTCTTTATCGCCGGTATAAACGGGAATACCGTAATTTTCAGAAGTTGATTTTAAAGACGGACTGTACCGCTCATTTTCAGGAGCCACAACGCATAAAACTTTAATATCGCTCTCTATTAAAAATTTCAGGGCCTCTGACGCTCCGCTTTTTCGCCCTAAAAATATGACGTTTTTTAATTTGCGCTTTTTCATAAGACCCCCGAAAACACGCCAATCTTATTAATCAATATAACCGCTATACCATTATGTCAAGGGTAACAAAACTTTTGAGCAGCAAGTCTTTGCGGTCAATGTGTTTTTCAAGTATTCTTACAATCTTCTTAGCAGCGCCTCCCGAACCGTAGGGACTTACGGATTTGCGGCAAACGGCTTTAAATATCGGCGATAAAGCTTTGGCTATCGCTCGTTTTATGCTTTTTTCATCATATCCGCACTCAATAACATTTTTTCCCCGCTCCCTTCCTTTTTCACGAGTCCCAACCTGAATTGAGGGAATCTTAAAATATCCCGAATCCACGATACCCGAACTTGAATTGCCTATTAAAAGGTCCGATTGTTTTAAAAAACTTAAATAATCTTCACGCGACAGATTCGCGAAAACATAAAAATCTCCGCGCTTTCTGTATTTATTAATCTCATTTATTAAAATTTGCCCTCCGGTATCGGAATTAGGATAAATCACTATTTTCTCAGCTTCAATCCCGGAAACAACTCTTAAAAGAGGTTTTATCTGGTCTTTAAACGAAACGATATCAAGCGGGGTTGGATGCTGAAGAACCACAAACCATCTCTTCTCGGGGTCCGGCCCAAATTTATCTTTAAGCCCGCGGCGCGATAAAAATTTCATATCCCAAAGCCGGTCAAATTCCGTGGCGCCCGTTACAAAGACCCTATTCGGCTCTTCTCCGAGCTGCAAAACCCTTTTACGGTGATTCTTAGTTGTTACAAAATGCAAAGAAGAAAATTTAGTAATGGCGTGCCTGATATGTTCATCTACAACATAGCCGGTCAGCTCGCCTCCGCGAAGATGGAAAACCGGTATATTAAGATGCGCGCCCACAATTGCTCCCGCCAGCATTTCGTCTCTATCGCCTAAAACGAATATTCCGTCCGGGCTGTTTTTTAAACAATATTTTCTGATTCCTTCAATTTCTTTTGAGAGGCCGCGCAGCATATCATCTTTTTCTGAAATTCCGACAACAGCGACGTTCGGAAAATCCTTCTTAACTTCCTTCAGGGTATTGCCGAGTTTATTAAGCGCGTGCATTCCGGTGGCCAGAATTTTTGGTTCAAGCTTACGACTTTTTCGCAAATAAAAAATCACCGGCTTCAAAAGGCCATAATCAGCCCTTGAGCCGGTGATAATTAAAACTTTTTTCTTGGCCATATATCGCTTAATTTAACCGGCGAGTCCGTCTCAATGTTTCTCAAGGCTTCAGCGCCCATTATTTTATAGAAATATTCGGGCCTAATTCCCGTGCCCGGTCTTTTTATGGCCAGATTTTCCCTGCTTAATTTTTCGCCCTTTTTAATATCGCGCGCGGCCACTATGCTTTTCCTGACAAGGGGTCTGTAAGCGAGTTCGCTTTTTGAGGGTTTTTTAACTGCCGAGCCCATAAACGCCGGTATCGCCCTAATCAGACTAACCATTTCTTGAAACTTATCCGGTTCCAAAGACGCTTTATGGTCGGGACCGGGCAGATTTTTATCAAGAGTCAGATGTTTTTCAATCATCTCAGCTCCCAAGCAAGAAGCCAGGACGGAAGCAAAAATATCGGATGTATGGTCAGAATAACCGACGGCTGTTTTTAATTTTTTTCGAAAAACATTCATAACTCTCAAATTCGCTTCTTCGGGCTTTGAAGGATAGTCGGTCGTGCATTGTAAAACCGTGATTTTATTGTTTCCGGCTTTTCTGATGGCTTTTACGGCCCGCTCAACTTCTTTCATTACTGCCATGCCGGTTGAAATTATCATGGGCCTTTTAAAACGCGCGGCGTATTCCAAAAGCGGAATGTTGGTCAGGTCCCCCGAACCGAATTTAAAAGCCGACACGCCTAATTTATGAACCCTGTGGACGCTTGCAAATCCGCCGTGAGGAGTTGAAAGAAAAGTGATTTTTTTCTCACGGCAATACGCCGCCAGTTTGCGCCATTCTTTGGGAGTAAGCTCAAAAGCCCTGAGCATTTCCAACTGGCTTTTTTCTTGGCCGATGTTTCTTTTTTGGTAGCCGGCCATTTTGCCGGCCGAGGTCACAACCTCCTCCGCCTTAAAATCCTGAAACTTTACGGCATCTGCCCCCGCTCGGCTTGCCGCGTCAACCAGTTTTAAAGCCAAAGATAATTTGCCGTTATGGTTTACTCCGGCTTCGGCTATAACAAAAACGCGCTGTCTTTTATTCATAAATTTGTCCTCCAATGTTTGCCATACATCTACCTTAAATATACCATCTTTCTAAATAAAGTCAACTGACACAAATCATACTTGCGTCAGTCCGGACTTATGAGCCTTTTCAAGCGCGAAAAGCGCTTTTAAATTCAAAAGATTTTCCTCAAACGAAAACCGGTATTCGGCTTTGCCGTAAACGGCGTCTAAAAATGCTTTGATTTCATCATTATACATTTCCTCTTCATTCACGTAACCGCTTTCCGGATTGCCTTTGGGAACCGAAAAGACTTCGGTTTTTTTAGATTTCAGATCATAAATTTTGATGGCAAAGTCAAATCTCTCCCAATCCAAAACGCCGTCTGTTCCCAAAACGCGCAGAGTCCTTACCGGCTTTCTTGAAATAACATCAATCAAAACATTGCCCAGTATGCCGTTTTTATACTTAAGATTGGCTAAAATAATGTCGTCGGCGTCCATATCAAGGTCGGAAACTTTGGTAATTATACCGGCAACATCCGTCACCGAGGAATCCATAAGCCAATTTAACCATATCAATTCAAACGGCAGCATTTCACGACACGCCCCCGTTTCTTTTTTTGAAAAATAAACCTTACGATAGTCTTCCCACGGATGCCAATCGGGAAGAAATTGGCCCATATGATACTGGAAGGCGAGGATTTTTCCTATTTTGTTTTCTTCTAAAATTTTTTTAATCATCTTGATCGGGGCATAATATCGAAATGTGGAAGACGGCGCCATAATAATGCCCGAATCTTTGTTTTCAAAGATTTCTTTATACCCGTCATCAGTCGTCGGATGTTCGGTAAAAAAATGTTTCTTATTGGCTATGGCAAAACGGATGTACTGACCGTGCGTGTTCGGCGGAGACGAAATGATAACCGCGTCAAAATCTTTGCTCGCTATTTTCTCAAGACTGTCAATCGTTTTTATGCCGTATTTTTCCTCGGCCTCCTTGCGTCTCTCGGGATTAGGATTAAAACCAATTATGTTTTTCTCGCCATTCGCGAGTAAATTGCGGATTCGCCTTTTCCCCATAGAACCCAAGCCAATTATCAAAAATCTTAAATTCATATAATATCGATGCCAATATACTAATTAATACTAATTATACAAATATGCGTTTGTAATTCGTTTTATTAGTATGCATTCGCATATTAGCATCGCACTTTTAATTTCTCAATCCTTTGTTCAATTTTCTTCCTGTTCTTATGCAGCAATTCTGCCAACGCCCATTCTTCGGGCGTATCCAAATCCACCGAGCGCCATTTATCGCAAACTACCGCTTTAGTATTTTTAGTAATAATCTTTTTTTCTTTCAGCAAAGCCGGAGTCTTAACTATATAAACGAAACAGCCGTTTAGAAGATAGGCCTGACGCCAGGCCTGGAAGTTTGTTGATTTAACCGCCGTTTTATTAGCCAAAACAATGTTTTTATTTTCATCCATCCAGTAAAGCCGTGGATGAGTCGGGGCTACGGTTAAAACAGTCGTTGCGTTAGTCCTCTTCATCAAATCCCAACAGGCATAAATATCCTCATTTCCGCGAAGAGGCGATGTTGTTTGTAAAATTATAATATGCGTCGGCTCATATCTTTCGTCGTTTTTTAATCTTTTGAGCAAATGAATAATGGCATCCACTACCTGCGCTTTGTCGCCGGCCAAAGGTTTTGGTCTCAAATACGGCGCTTCGGCTCCGTATTTTTTAGAAATCGCGGCGATTTTCAGCGAATCGGTGTCAACGACAACCCTGTCAATCCACGGAATTTTTTTGGCCTGTAAAATTGTATGAGCAATCAAGGGCTTGCCCAGAAAACTCCTGATATTTTTATTGCGGATTCTTTTTGAGCCCGAGCGAGCGGGAATGATGGCTAATATTTTAGAATTGGTCATTTGTGGATTTTATTAGGTGAATTAGGTGAATTATTAACTAACTTGATATTTTAATTTCCACTCCCCGTTAACTTTTTCCCAAAGATGCGGCTGACGATAAAAATCAATGATTTCCCAAAAATGTTCTTCGGTGATATCCAAATATTCAAGAAATTCCTTAAAATATTTTTTAGGAAATTCGCCGTCATAACGCTTAACGAGAGCAACGGCTTCTTCGCGGGTAATGTGCCCGGAACGAACCTCCATCATGGCATCTCTGGTCGCGCGTCCGAGTCCGAATTTGATATATCCAAGATAAAAATGGAATCCGTCGGTTTTATCGTCTAAACTCGCGTACTTTGAATAAGTGCCTTCCGAGCGCCCTTCTTCGTTCGCCGTAAAACCGGTGTGCTTTTGGGCATAGTAAAAATTTTCCTGCGGAATCCAATTTCGGTAATACGAAATCCAGTGCATCTGGGCCCCGAGTTTTTCTATATCCTCACGCTTCGGCGGACGGTAAAATTCAAGCGCCGGATCTTTAATTTCTTCTTCGGAAAATACGCCCGTCTCCAACCCTTGTTTTAAAAGCGCGTCAATTCCCGCTCCTTTAAAATAAAGCTCATCCCAGTCATCCGGCGATTCATAGGGCTTGCCGGCGTTTTTAAGCGAGCCGCCGTATTCAACTTCGCCGTTTTCGCCGTAAAAAATCAGCGGAATGCCGAATTTGACGGCGATATTAAAAGCAAAGGCCTTTTGGCCGTAAGTAAACGGTTCCCAGGCATCGCCCTTTAATTCAAAAGCAACCTTGGCAAGTTTTCTATGCAGCGCTCCGTTGGGAAAACAATTGATGGTGGTAAAGCCGGATTTAACAAAATTCTGAAAGTTTTTCCATCCGATATCGGTATATATAAACGGCGCCCAGGTAACGCACAAAGGATGCATGCCGTATTTTGCCTTTAAAAGATGCGCGGTGTGCCCGCTGTCTTTGCCTCCGCTGCCCGGAACAACTACGTCAAACTTTCCGTCTTTTGAGCGATGTTTATCGCAAAGCGCCGCCAATTCTTTTTCGCGCGCCGCCCAATCTATTTCATTTTTTTTACGATCGGACCAGCGGCAGGCGCCGCAAACCCCTTCTTCGTCTATTTCCGTGCGCGGCCTCTGATTGGATACAACGCATCGTTTGCAAAAAACAACTTTTTTAGGCTGGGAATCAAGTTGTTTATCCAAAAAAGAATTCATTATTTTTTGTCGGTTATTTTCAAAATCTGTATATCATAAAGAAGGTGCAGACCGTTGGTCATCCGTTTTGAACCTCCGACATCCACAGTCCAGGAACGAACCGGATTTTCTTTAGGATAAATATCAATTGGCATATTTTGTTTGGCAAATTCGGCCTGATATCCGGAATTAATCAAAAAATCGCGTATATTTTTCATGGAAAACTGGTTGATGGCGGCCCATTCCTCGTCATTTTCCAATTTATATTTTAATAAAACATTAACATTATATTCGTTGAAAATGCCGGAAATAATCGCAAGCCCGCCCTTTTTTAAATGTCCAAGCATATTCTTCATGACCGGATAGGGGTCGTCAAAATAGCTTAATACCGAAGCCATGGTTATAACGTCAAATTGGGCATCGAGTTTAAAATCTTTGGCGTCGGCCACAAAAAAATTTATTCCTTCCCCGCCAAACCTCTCAACGGCGTTTTTGGTCAAGGTCGGAGAAATGTCAAAACCCCAAACCTGCCCCGACGTGCCGGTGTCTTTTTTCAGAAAATAAGGGAGTTCTCCGGAAGCGCATCCGATATCCAGCAAATCAAGATTGCCGGTATTCCCGTGAAAGTGGTCTTTTATCGCGCGCGAAATATCCTTAAAAAGTTCTTTGACTTCAAATTCCTTGCCTTGTTTTAAATGAAAGAGATCTTTTTCCGCCATAAAATTTTTAAACTAAATTTATAAAATTTTCTATTATTCTTAATCCGTTCTCCCCGCTTTTTTCGGGGTGAAACTGACAACCGTAAATATTTCCTTTGCGAACAGCCGAACAAAATTCAAAACCGCCGTAATTTGATAGCGCCAGAATATCGCTTTTATCCTTTGGCTGAAAGATATAAGAATGAACAAAATATACAGTAGCATTCTCTTCAATATCATTCAATACGGTCCCTTTCCAGTTATCGCCGACATTGGCGTAAATTTTATTCCACCCAATATGAGGAATCTTGGCGTCTTTTATCTCCGGCAATTTAGTCACCTCGCCTTTAATAATATCAAGTCCTTCAAAAATGCCGAATTCATAACCTCGGCTTAAAAGAATCTGCGCCCCGAGACAAATTCCCAGCATCGGCTTGCCACTTTTTGCAAAATCCCTTACGGCGCCGGTCAGCCCCCTGGATTCAAGTCCTCGCATGCCCGCTTCAAACGCTCCCACGCCCGGAAGAACTACGGCATCGGAATTTAAAATTGTTTCTGCTTCCTCCGAAATTTTATATTCCGCTCCAAAATGCTCAAATGCCTTTTTTAAACTATGAAGGTTTCCAACGCCGTAATCTATTATTGTTATTTTGGGCTTAATCATATTAAACGGATCGCGTGTTAACCTCGTTTTCTTTTAAATATTTTTTGACCTCTTTCATGCCGAATTCCTGATAATGAAAAATAGATGATGCCGATACGGCATCCGCCCCGCCGTCTTTAACGGCCTTCAAAACGGATTCCGGATCGCCCGCTCCGCCGTGAGCTATAACCGGTATTTGAGAAAATCCCGTAATTTTTTTCAGGAGCGTTAAATCATATCCTCTATGCGTACCGTCTTGGTCAATTGACGTTATTAAAATTTCACCCACTCCCAATTCCATTGCCCGGCGAGCCCAGCCAATCGCTTCAACGCCCGAACGCTCTCTGCCGCCGTCAGTATAAACTTCGTACATTCCGTCCGGCTGACGTTTGGCCTCAATATAAGCGACAATGCATTGCGAGCCGAAAACTCTGGCCGCTTCGGTCAAAAATTCCGGATGGTGAACGGCATAAGTATTTATGGCCACCTTGTCAGCCCCGGCACGAAGAGCGTTATTTATGTCATGAATCGTTCTCATGCCTCCGCCGACCGTTACGGGAACAAAAATATTTTCGGTAACGGATTTCAATAACTCGAAATCTAAATTTCTCTGGTATAAACTCGCGACAATATCTAAATATATAATCTCATCCGCGCCTTCCTCGTAATATCTCCCGGCCAGCTCTTTGGGATTTCCAACCACGCGTAAAGCTTCGGTGTGAACCGGCTTCACCACATTAGGCCCTTTGATATGAAGCAGCGGGATAACGCGAATGTTTTTCATAACATAATTTCCTAAACAATTTACGAATATCTTTCACAATATACCAAGTTGATAAGCTTGGGTCAATGTGGTATCGTTTTTGCATGAACCACGTTATAAAGACCGCCAATACAAACAACGACAGCAAAATATTTCGAAACGACCCCGGTAGAGAATTTTCTAACGGGCCGAAAGCCTGTCTGCAACTGCAAAGACGCTTCGCCTACGTGGGACACGCCATGGCCCTGGTGATGCAAAAAAAATACGGCATTAAAGATTTTTGCGGCTATGTTGAACTGGCTTCAAGTCTGGAATTTCTAAAGTCGCAAAAAGAAATAAATTACTCCCGTCTTTTGTATGATGCCGAGTTAAAAGACGGCCACAAAACCGAAAAACTTGACCTTGATTATCTTAAATTTTTGGAAAAAGAGTACGGCCTGCCGAATCTCTGGCCGTACATAGAAATTGACCGAGTCATACGCCACGGCTTATTTTTACGCGAGTACCCCCACAATGCCTCTCCTTTCACGCATGAGGAAATGATGCGCATCCTGCAATCAAGCGCCAAAAAAATCATCGCCTTCCTGGAAAAAGAGAGTCCGGATTTCATTCTTTTTTCAGCCATAAACGGCATTAATTCCCTGCTTTTGTTTCACATTGCCAAGAAAAAAAATATAAAAACTTTTTTCATACAAACCGCGAGGGTCGGGAACAAATACACGCTTACGGATGACTACAGAGGCCTGAGTTTTATTGAGAAAACCTTTGGGGACCTGGACGCAAAAAAAATTTCCCTTCCGAATGAACGCGCCCAGGCCCTAAAATTTCTTGAGGAGTTCCGTAAAAAACCGGTATCCCATTCCCCCACCCAAACATCGCAAGCAAGACCGGTTTCCCGCTCCAGGCAGTTTAAATTTCTTCTGCCGCACAAATTATTTAATTCGGTCTATTGGCTGGCAAAAAATTCAGCGGATTATTTTCGATACGGAAAAAAGGATTATTACCCGAAACCCTGGCACTGGCTTTTAGATCGCGCGAAACGCAAAATAAGAGTGCTTATAGGATTTGAGAAATTTTATGATGAACTTGACCCGAAAGAGAACTCCGCTTTCTTCCCGCTTCATTTTGAACCGGAAATGTCTATTTCGCTTTTCGCTCCGTACTATAAAGACCAGTTATGGCTTATTAAACAAATCGCGCGCTCTCTGCCAATCAATTATAAATTATATGTTAAAGAACACCCGGTTATGTTCGGCTACCGGCCAAGAAGCTTCTATCGCGAGTTAAAAAAAATTACCAATGTTAAATTGCTCAAACCGACCCTCACAAGTTTTGAACTTTTGAATTGCGCCAAAATCGTTTTCTCCATATCCGGAACAGCGGCTTGGGAAGGAGCGCTTTTAAAAAAACCGGCTGTAATTTTTGGCGACGCTTTTTTCAGCGTTTTGCCCATGGTTAAAATATGCCGAGCGATTACCGACTTACCTTACTTAATTAAAGAACAGTTGGAAAAATTCAAATACGACGAAGAGGCGCTGGTTAATCTCCTTACGGCAATCTTCGGAGAGAGCGCGGATATGGACCTGATAAAAATTTGGGATATAGAGGGCGGAGCAAATATGGAGGGAAAAGAAAAAGAGGTTTCTTCTTTCGTAGATTTACTTGCCTCAAAATTAGGCCTTAATAAGCCCTTTTAATATTATAAA